>JBELLU010000004.1:11230-54684 GCA_042096455.1 Opitutia bacterium | reverse complement strand
GGAAACATTGCCGGCGCTACTCTCAATGCGGTTAATGCGGATGGGCTTATCGCTGCTGTTCGTAACGACAAATTGAAGCTCCGCCTGTTCATCGCTTGGGCGCATTTCGGCGCGCGCTTCGGTTTGCAGCCACTTGAGCGCGAACTCTGCCCGGGCCCCGAGCAACGGGAAGGCGAGGCAGGCCAGCAAAGCCAGGGATCTGGAATGGGTAGACATTTTGTTATCGTTATAAAGTGGAGCAGGGCTGGCAAGTTTGAAGCGGCAGGGTTTTATTGCTTCACCTTGGTATTATTCCTTATCAGGATTTTGTTAATGGGAATCTATACCGAACAAATCGAGGCGCAGGCGTCAGGCAAATCAACGGTGGAAATTACGGATGCGGTGGCATCGGGTTTGCGCAAGAGTGGCCTGCGAAACGGGAGCGTCACGGTCTTCTGCTGCCACACCAGTTGCAGTCTCGTTATTATGGAAAACGCCGACCCCTCGGCGCGGCGCGACCTTGAACGCTTTATCGAGCGCCTCGTTCCGGAACACGATCCCGATTTTACGCACACCCTGGAAGGACCCGACGATATGCCCAGTCATATCAAGATGGCGCTCACGCGAACCGCCGAGGTCATTCCGTTTGTGGACGGACAGCTCTGCCTCGGAACCTGGCAGGGCGTTTTCCTTTGGGAACACCGCACGAAAAGCCAAAAACGCCGCATTGTTCTAAGCTATCAGGGGAACTAGGGCAGTTTATTGCGCCAGTTTGAGGAGATCCTCGATGGCGGGGACATCTTTGATGATTTGGCTGGGTTCGGGGCCGACGCCGATGTAGCGGAGGTTGGGGAGCTTGGCAGGGCCCTGGTCGCCGTGGTTGGCGACGTCCACGAGGGCTTTGAGCATCCATGCCACGTAGTTTTGGGCGTTGGCGGGAAGTTCAGCAAAATGGCGCACGGTTGAGATGTCTTCGCTCCAGCCGGGGAGTTCCTTGTAAACGGGTTGCAGGGTGCGGCGGTAGCTGTCGTCGCGGGGGACGTGGTGGACGCTGCGGCCTTCGGCGTCGCGGTAGGCGGTGCAGATGCGCAGCGATCCGTTCCACTCACCGGAGTGGGAGAGGGCATCGAGTTTGTTGAGGACGAGGTCCTGATAGCCACCGTAACGGAGGGCATCACCCTTTTCAACGGCGTCATACCAACCGACCATGCGTTGGCGTCCGGTGGTGGCTCCAAATTCGATTCGTCGGAGTTGCTGACTGAGGGGGTGGTCGAGTTCGATTTCGGAAATAAAGGCGTGGGTGCCGACCTTGGTATCGTAGGCTTTGCAGCAACCGACGTTGTGGATGGGTTGGACGGGGATGCCGGCGGACTGGAAGAACTCAGGGGTAAAGGTATGGGAGGCGGTCACGTTGGGCGGGAAGCCGTGCCGTTTATCAAGCCAGTAGGCCTGACCGAATTCGCCGATGACGTAGCGCCCCTGATCGACTTCACGCAGGATGAGTTCGCGCACGTCGGTGATTTGCGGAGCTAGGATTTGTCCGGCGGCCCAGTAGGTTTCGATGAGGGCCTCGGTGTTTAAGGTGAAGGGTTCGGCGCTCGCGAAGGCGGAAAAATCAAAATCCTGGGCGGGGACTTTTCCGGCCTGGATTATTTCGGCATTGGCACGGGATTCCGCTTCGCCGAGGGTGGCGAAGGCGGCGCTCCAACGCTCGGGCGCAACTTGGCAAACGTGTTGAATGATGCGGCAGGTGCGCTCGATGCGTTCACGGAATTTTTCCACGAAGTGGTCTTTGGGGCCAAGGAGGTCTGCGTAATAAATTTGGAATTGCCCGACTTCGTCGAGGTAGGCGGGGGTGATTCCGCGACCGGTGGAACCTCGGGCTTCGCCGCCGGGGAGGCGTTGGCGGTAGTCTTCCCATGCAAGGTCGAGGAGGCGGTGGCTGAGGTCGGAGAGGAGGCAACGCTCGTCGATCGCGAGGCGTTCGAGGGCGCGGTGACCGTGGAGTTCGGCGTAGGCGCATTCCCAGAGGAATTTGCGGGGATCGGCGACCACCCCGCAACCGATCGGCAGGTGTGGCACTTCGGGGTCGGCGACGCCGCCCGGCAGGAGGTTGAGCTTGAGGCCTGCGACGGTGTGACCGGAGTTGGAACCGCCGTTGACTTTCATGACGGCGCCCACCGCATCGCGGTGCCCGGTGGATTCCCGTAGTTCGTTGACGATCTCAAGGATGACGCGGCCTTTGCCCTCGTCGCCGGTTGAGATGCCGGTATCGGCAATGAGTTGACTCTGAAATGGAGTGAGCATGCGGGTGCGTTTTATTTGTTGGACTCGGTGTCGCTGGTTTTGACGGTAATGACGTCATGGGGGGCGGATTCGCGTTGGCCGGCGGGGCTGACGCGGATGTAGCGGGCGTTGGCGCGCAATTCGGAGAGGGTGGCGGCGCCGAGGTAGCCCATCCCGGACTGGATGCCGCCGACGAGTTCACCGAGGACGCCGGAAAGGGAACCGGCGGCTTCCTTGAGGGCTTCGATTCCCTCGGGGGCGGCCTTGGTGGCGACGTCCTTGCGGTCGTGTCCATAGCGGGCGGCGGAACCGTCTTTCATGGCGGCGGAACTGCCCATGCCTCGATATTGTTTATAGAGTTTGCCGTTGATCTCGATGATTTGCCCGGGGGCTTCGTTGCAACCGGCGAGGAGGCTGCCGCACATCACGCCATCGGCGAGGGTGAGGGCTTTCACGATGTCGCCGGATTTGGTGATGCCGCCGTCGGCAAGAATGGAGACGCCTTGTTTTTGGGCGGCAATGGAGGCGACGTAAAGCGCGGTCATCTGTGGGATGCCGACTCCGGCGACGATACGGGTGGTGCAGATGGAGCCGGGACCCTGACCGATTTTGATGCTATTGGCACCCGCCTCGGCAAGAAAGTTGACCCCTTCGGCACTGGTGACGTTACCGGCGATGAGGACTAGGTCGGGGAATTCGGATCGGAGGAGACGGACGGTATCGCCGACGCCTTTGGTGAAACCATGGGCGGTGGAGACTGCGACGGCATCGACGCCTTCTTCGACGAGTTGGGTGACGTGCCGGACGATGCGGTCGGTATCAAGGTTGCCATCGTTTTTGCGGTGGGCGGAGATGGCGGCGCCACAGCGCAGGCGGAAGAGTTCGTCGCGCGCCGGTTTAACGGATTGTTGGGACTCGGCTTCGATGCGCTCGATATCGCTGAGGGTAAAGAGGCCGCAAAGGCGATCCTGGTCATCAACGACAAGGAGCTTATGGATGCCGAGGTGTTGGGTAAAGAAATCGTCGGCGGTCTTGATGGGATCCTTGGTGATTTCTTTCTCGTTGAGGGTATAAACCTGATCGCGGGGGGTCATGGCCTCGGAGACGCGGCGGTTGGCGTAACGGGTTTTAACGACTCGCCCGGGGAGGAGTCCGAGGAGTTTGTTATCCTCGTCGACGACCGGGAAGGTGCTGAAGCCGAATCCGCGGGCTTCGATGTATTCGAGGATTTCGCCAATGAGTTGATCGGGTGCGGCTTTGATGGGTTCCTGGATATACCCGTGAATATGATTTTTGACGCGGGCGACTTCGTGAATCTGCTTCTCGTCGCTCATATTGTAATGAATGAGCCCGAGTCCGCCATTCAGCGCCATCTGGATTGCCATCTTTGACTCCGTAACGGTATCCATGTCGGAGGAAATGATGGGGATTTGCAGTTCCAAGCTGGGCGCGATGCGGGTGCATAGGCTGGTTTGTTTGGGCAAAATCTCGGAATAGAGGGTCGCGAGGGAGAGGTCGTCGTAGGTTAATCCTACGGGAAGGTTGGCGTTAAAGAACTGATCGGCATTGAGGTAGAAGCCGTGGTCGCTGTTTTTCGCAGATGCTTTCATGCGCTGAGTGCATCAAATAGTTGTCTTTTCTCAAGCCGAAAACACATTGGAATGAAATGAGAGAATTCAGATATGTGAGCTATTCGCGTCGATTCGATCGTCCTTTGCGCACGGCACGGGGTGAATGGGCGGTTCGCGAGGGGTATTTGTTGCGGATTCGGGAAGGGGATCGGGTTGGTTATGGTGAAGTTGCGCCGCTGCCGGAATTCGGGACGGAAACGCTGGCGGAAGCGGAGGCCTACCTGGCGGCTTTACCGGCGGGCGGGGAACTGGAGCTGCCGGAGCACTTGCGGTGTTGTGCTTTTGGGGTAAGTGCCGCCTTGGCTGGGCTGGAGGGGGCGATGGCATTGCCGGATCGCGATTTCGAAGTGGCGGGGCTCTTGCCGGCGGGTGAGGGAGCGGAGCCGGTCTTGCTTGAAAAACGGAGTGGTGGTTATGGTGTTTTTAAATGGAAGGTGGGGGTTGAGGCGGCTGCGAGGGAAATGGCGGTTTTTGAACGACTGGCGAATCAATTGCCGGAGGGGGGTCGTTTGCGTTTGGATGCGAACGGGGCGTGGTCGGTTGAACTGTTGGGTGAATGGCTGGAATTTTTGAAGGGCTGGGTGGATGTGGTGGAATTTGTGGAGCAGCCGCTCGCTGTGGGATTGGAGGCGGCGATGTTGGCGGCGCGGGCGGAATCGGGAATCGAGATTGCGCTGGATGAAAGTTTGAACGGAGCGGGGGCGGCGCGCTGGCTGGGTGAATGGCCGGGAGTGCTGGTGGTCAAAGCGCCCTTGATGGGGGACTTCGCGCGATTGCAGACGCAACTCGAACCGCTGGCGGAACGGGTGGTGCTGTCCTCGGTTTTTGAAACGGGTATCGGGTTTTTGAATACGATGGTTTTGGCGGGGGCCTTGCCGAAGCTCAACCTTGCTTTGGGATTTGATACTTTGCAGTTTTCGGATGCATTAGGAGGTCGCAAGGAAGGTGTCGTGATTGCGGCATCGGATTTGGTAGCATTGAATCCAGAAGAAATATGGAACGCGAACCGCTATTTGATTTAGCATCCCTGAAGCGGGATTGGATCGAGGGGGTTCCGAGTGGGCTGTTCTCGGAGCGGGTGGCGGCATGGCTGGAAGATTTGGAGGCGACGCGCGCGGGGCCGGTTTTGTTGGCGGTAGAGGACGGGCTTGAATTTGCGGCGGTTTTTATGGCAGCGGTCTATCTCCGGCGTCCGGTGGTCTTGGGGAATCCGGCGTGGGGGTCGGTTGAATGGGGGGCGGTCGCTGCGCAGTTGAAGCCGGCGCGGGTGGTTGGTGATGCACCGCTGGAGCTTGTGGAGGCGGTGAGTGATTTATCGGCGGGGGCGATTTTGATTCCAACCGGCGGGACGAGTGGTGGGGTCCGTTTTGCGCATCACGATTGGGGAACGCTCCGTGTAGCGGCGGAGGGTTGGTTGACTTTTGCGGGTGCGGGGGTGAAGCGCGTTTTGTGTGTACTGCCGCTCTACCATGTGAGTGGACTGATGCAATTGGTGCGCAGTTTTATTGGGATGATGCAGTTCGCGATGGGGACTTGGGCGGACATCCCGCGTTGTGCGGGGCGTGTGAATCAAGGGGTGGTGGTTTCGCTGGTGGCAACGCAACTGGAGCGTTTGCTGGAGGATGAGGCTGCGGTGGACGCCTTGCGTGGGATGGAGGCGATTTATATGGGTGGTGGCCCGATGCGGGTGGAGACGGCGGAACGGGCGCGCGCCGAGAAGTTGCCGCTGGTTTTAAGTTATGGCATGACGGAGACGGGGGCGATGGTCGCCGCTTTGAGCGTGGAGGCATTTATGTCAGGTGCCTTTCATGCGGGTCGGGCGCTGTGTCATGCGAGCCTCAGTATTATTGATGAGGCGGGTGAAATCTGCGCGCCGGGGGAAGTGGGGCGCATCCGGGTGGCGTCAAAGGCGTTGTTTCATGGTTATCATGCGGTGCGGGCCGAGGGTCTGCGGGATGGGAAATTTTTGACGGACGATGCCGGTTTTTTAGATGAAGACGGGCAGTTGCACGTGGTGGGTCGAATCGATCGTCTGATTCAAAGCGGGGGTGAAAAGGTCGATCCGCTGGAAGTCGAGGCCGCGATGCTGCAGGTGGAGGGGGTCGAGGCGGCGCTCGTTCTTGGGCAAGCGGATGCGGAATGGGTTGAACGGGTGGTGGCGTTTTATATGGCAGAGTCGGATTTGGATCTCACCGCGCCGCTTGCGGGCTTGTTGGCTCCGCACAAGCGTCCCAAGTTGTGCCTGCGGGTGGCGGCGTTACCGCTGAATGCATCCGGGAAAGTGGACAGCGTAAAGGTGGCGGCGCTGTTGGCGGCGGTTCAGTAAAGCCAGTAACGGCGAAATTTTTGCTGGAAATCCTGCGCCTGGCGGGACCATTGATTCAGGAAGGGGGTCACGCGCGCGCGGTGGTCACGTGTGCTGATTTCGTTCCACCAGGCGGAACTGCCAACGTGTTTATTGAAGAGCTCGACGCGCTTGATGACGGCGAAGTTGTTGCCGGGTTCCCATGCTGCGGTGAGTTGCATCATGTGAAAACTGACTTCGGTCGGGCGCAGGCGGTTCCAGTCGGTAACGTGAACGTAGACGCCTTCAATTTCGGTACCGGATTTTGTTTGGGTGCGCTTGATTTGGAATTGGAGGCCGGGAATGCGGAGGCGGGCGAGGGCATCGCGCACTTCGGCGGCGGATTTCCCTTTATAGCGAAGGTAACGGAAGGGGTAAGGGGTGCCGATGCCGTGACTGAAGCCGCCTTCTTGTGCCCCAAGCCCAAGCATGGCATAACCGAGAACCGCCGCGAGGTTCGGGATATAGGGGGAGGTGGGAATCCAGCGAAGTCCGGTGTCGGGCCAGAGCATGTCGCGTTTCCAGCCGCGCATCGGAACGATCGTCAGCTTGGCGCGGCGCAGCTGCTCGGGATTGACCTGGTCCGGGCGAAGCCAGCCGGGGGTATTGCGTGCAATGTAGGCAATTTCTCCGATGGTGAGTCCGTGCACGTAGGGGGTGAAAATATCGCCGACGTAGGAGCGCCATTCGGGATCCAGCGGCGGACCATCTGCCTTCAGTCCGCCGAGGGGGTTGGGTCGGTCGAGGACGATGACTTCAACCCCATTGGCGAAGCAGGCCTCCATGGTCCGAATCATGCAACTGACGTAGGTGTAGGAGCGGACGCCGATGTCCTGCAGGTCGATGACAATGGCATCGAGACCCTTGAGCATGAATTGCGCAGGGCGTCGGTATTCTCCGTAGAGGGAGTAGACCGGAAGGCCGGTGCGGGGATCGATTCGGTCGGCAATCGGTTTATTGGCTTTTTCGTCGCCGTAGATGCCGTGTTCAGGGCCAAAGAGGGCAAGGAGGCGGGTATTGTTGGCGCGGCGCAGGACATCGATGGTGCTTTGTCCGTGGCGGTTGACTCCGGCGGGGTGGGTTAGGAGTCCGATGCGCTTCCCGGCGACCTGTCGAAATCCGTTGTCCTGAAGGACGTCGATACCGAGATGAATGGATTGGGCTTGAAGGAAGCCGGAGAGGAGGAGGCCAAGGATGGGGAGTGCCAGGGCGGGTAATTTAAGCATCGTCTTTAGGCGTAGTAGGTGAGGGTTTGGAATTACGGAGTTGTTCGATCTTATGATGGAGACGTTGATAGCTGGCGGTGGTGCGATTGGCAATGAAACCGTAAAGGCTCCCTGCGACGGCGCCAAGAAAAGTTCCGATAATCACACCGCCCAGGGTTGTGACTGAAAAGACGGAAAGGAGGGTGTCGAGATTGTTGCCCCAGTTGCCGGTAAAGAAGTTGTGTATGAGCGCATCGATTTCATTTTTACCAAAGGGACTGGTCTCAATGGCGAGCAAGCCGAGCGCCATGCGTCCGATTTGATAGAGGGCGAACCAAATGGGTAGGACGGTGAAGGGGTTGGTGATAAGTTGAAGTCCGGCGAGGATGGGGAGGTTTGCCCGCATTAAAAATGCGAGCAAGAGTGCCAGTGGTATTTGGAGACCGTAGATGGGCAAGAGGGTGAGAATACATCCCACGCGCAGTGCCGGGACCGCCTGCTCCGGACGAAAGCTCCACAGGTAGATGCGTTTGCGCGCCGCCTTCGCGAACCAATTGAGCACGGGGTACCGGTGGACGGTGGCGCGCCTCGGTAGGGGGCGCAGCCAACGCTTGAGGCGACGGATCCGGCGCCGCTTCTCTTCAAACAAGCGATGGGATTCGTTTGTCATGGAGAAGCGGTCACGATGCTGCGCGGTGACAGGGGTGGATGCTAGCGTTGCTCCTGTCCGGTTTTTACGTCGATGATCTTGAAGTTTTCGACGTGGTAGACCGGGTCGGCACGGAAGGCGAGTTTTACGCCGTAGGATTGCTCAATCTCCAGAAGCAGGTGCTCGTCCTCATGGCGCAGGCGCTCGAGGTTGGAGGGATGCAGGAGGATGCGAAGGCTGATTTCCTCGTCGACTCCATCGCGTGCCCGCAGGTGGCGAATGACGCTGATGAGACGGCGCTGGATTTCGACGCTCATGGTGCGGGAGGATTTGACGGAGCCGCGGCCGTTGCAATAGGGGCAATCGACGTTGGTGCCACTGGAATGGCTCTCGCTGTGCCGTTGGCGGGTCATCTGCATGATCCCAAGGGTTGAGATGGGCAGGATTTGACTCTTGGCTTTATCGCCGGTCATTTCGCGGCGCATGCGCTGTAGGACGGAGTTGCGGTCTTTTTTGGATTTCATGTCGATGAAATCCATAATGACGAGTCCGCCGATGTTGCGCAGACGGATTTGGCGGGCGATTTCAGTGGCGGCTTCCAGATTGACCTGGAGGATGAAGTTTTTGCCGTCTTTGTTCTTGTTTTTATGGGCACCGGTATTGACGTCGATCGAGATGAGGGCCTCGGTTTCTTCGATGACAATTTCCCCACCGGAGGGAAGGGGAACGCAACGCATATACGTTTGCTGAATCTGGCGTTCGATATTGAACCGCTCAAAGACCGGAATATCTTCGTTGAAGAGTTGGATTTTTGATTTCGAGCGGGGTGAGATTTTCATCACCTCCTCCATGACGCGATCGTAGTCCTCTTTTTTGTCAACCAGGACGCGATCCACTTCCTCGGTGAGGAAATCGCGCACGGTCCGTCCGACGAGATCGGGCTCAACGTAGAGGCAGGTGGGTTTTCGGGCGGCGTCCATTCGCTCGGTGATCCCTTCCCAGCGTTTGAGGAGGATATGGATGTCGCGAATAAAATAGCGGGCTTTTTTTCCTTCACCGGCGGTGCGAATAATAACGCCCATCCCTTCGGGGAGGGTGAGCTCGCGGAGAATACCCTTCAGGCGTGAACGTTCCTTTTTGTCTTCGATTTTACGGGAGATGCCCATTGTACCGGCGTAGGGCATCAGGACGAGGAAACGCCCCGGCAGTGCAATGTTGGTCGTGGTGCGCGGGCCTTTGGTACCGATTTGTCCCTTGGTGATTTGGAGGACAATTTCGCTGCCGATGGGGTAGAGCTTGGGAATATCCTTGGTGGTGATTTTTTCCTGCTCTCTTTTGCGCTGTTTGTCGGATTTGTTGTCGCGCACCACTTCGATGGTGCTGTCGTTGGCGGCGGGCAGGATATCCCAGTAATGAAGGAAGGCGTTTTTCGGCTGACCGATATCAACGAAGGCGGCTTTGAGGCCGTGTTCGAGATTTTGGATGCGTCCCTTGAAGATGGCGCCGACTTCGCGTGCGTCTCCGGCGCGCTCCACCTCGAATTTCTCAAGGACGCCGTCCTTTAATTGGGCGACGCGCTTTTCGAGTGGCTCGGAGTTGATGATGAGTTCCGAGTAGGCCTTATCTTCTTTTTTGATGGCCTTGATGATACGGCTGACAAGCGGTTGTTTCTTGGCGCGTTCGGCAGCGGCGTCGCGAAGTTCCCTGGGGTTGATTCGCTCTGCTTTTTCCTCCGCGGGCGGAGTGGTCAGGTCTTGATCGTAGTTATCGCCGCTGGGCTGTTCGTTGTTGTTGTCGTTTGAATGGATGGTGTTTGATTCTTGCATGGCTTGGGAGTTTCCCGGGTTGAATGGGAGGCTGCCACGTCTTTGAAGTTTTTAATCATAGGTCTTGGGTGCCGGCATGGGGTCAGGTGTAGTCCTTGCGGTGCCTGTAAATGCTTTGTATAAGACCCTGTAGGAAAAAACAGCTCAAGACGAAGGAACCTCCGTAGCTTAAAAAGGGAAGCGGCAGTCCGGTGATAGGGGTAATGCCAATTGTCATACCAATATTGATAAAGAAATGGATGAGGAAGAGGACACTGACGCCGCAGGCGAGGTGCATTCCAAATCTGTCTTTGGCAAGTCCGGCGATACGGATGCCGTTGGTAACAAGGATGGCAAAGAGTCCTACAATGAAGACGCTTCCAAGAAAACCAGTTTCTTCCGCGATAACGGAGAAAATGAAGTCGTTGTGTGCGACCGCCTTTGGCAGATAACCGAGTTGTGCCTGGGTGCCTTCTAAAAGGCCTTTCCCGGTGGCACCGCCGGTGGCGGCTGATATTTTTGCTTGCATGGCATTCCAGCTTGCGCCGGTACCATTTGGATCGACGACCTTTGGTGCAACAAAGGTCAGGATCCGGTTACGTTGATAATTATGGATAGGTAGGATTGAACGATAGGCCTCGGCGGAAACAGCGGTAGAATCGCTTTGTTTGATGAGGCGTGCGCGTTCGAGGTGCTGGCTGTAGGCGTAAATGTCAATGCCGACGACTGACACAGCTAGCATAAAAATGGCAAATGCACTGAGGAAGAATTTCCCGGAGAGGCGGGAAATATATAGAAGTGCGAAAATCATAGGTGGAAAAACAAGCGATGAGCCTAGATCAGGCTGCATAAAAATCAACCACATAGGTAACAAAAAAATAAGGGCGACTTTGGCAATAACGAGGATCGATTCACTGATGGAGCCGACCTTGGAGCGTGCCAGAATGCTGGATGCCATAATGAGGGTGCCGATTTTCGCGGCCTCGGTGGGTTGCACGGTGGTGATCCCGAGGTCAACCCAGCGCCGGGCTCCCATCATTTCGACGCTGAATGGGCTTTCGGGTCGGGCGAGCAGGAGGCCGGCGATGCCGAGGGCATAGAGGATATGGGCGTAGGAGAGGAAGATTTTGTAATTTGCAACTGCGACGATGGCGTAGGTGCAAAAACCGAGGAGGGTCCACACGATTTGTTTCTGCCAATCATTGCCGGCGTGGGATGCCTGCGCCGAGAAGATGAAGAGTATGCCGGTGGCGCAGAGTAGGGCAATTGCCAGCGGGTTAACCCAGTCCATGCGGGAGAACCGCCCCACCCCTGCGAGGTTTTGATGGTCTTGGCTGAATCGTTGGCTGCTGGCTCGCATGGTTTCGGGGCAAATGCTTCAAGCTTCAGTTGATGTCACCGAGATAGGGTTTTTCAGCGATAAAACCAATGGGGGTGAAAAAAGATTTTATTACCTCGGGGAGCAGCCGACGTTCTTTGATTTGGGAGAGCGGAATCCACTCGAGGCCGATTTGTTTTTTGTCGTGCTCGGTTCCGGTGCCGAGGCCCTCATGGGTCTTAAGGGTGCAATGAAAGATGCATTCAACTTGGTGGAAATTTGCGTGGCTGGCGCGAAAGGCGTGGTTTTTTCCGATATATTCACGGATGTAGGCGAATTCGCCGATTTTGATGGGGGCGCCGATTTCCTCCTGTGCTTCTCGCGCAAGGGCTTGATGGAGGGTTTCGCCGTGTTGCTGACCGCCGCCGGGAAGGATATAGAAGATGCCGGTGGAGTCGCGCATTTTGATGGCAAGGAGTTTGTCATCTTCGATGATGAGGGCACGCGCGGCAGTTCGTATATGGGTCATGGGTAAAGGAATGGATTAAACGGGCAAAGGCACAAGACTCAAGCCTTTGAAATAGGAAGATAAAAACAAGGATCTTGGATTTTCGTGTCTTTACTTAGTTGCCTTGAAAGGCTTAGTTGTACAACGCAATGAACGAGGAAGTTAAAAGCACGGAAGCGGAGGTCCGGCAATTGATTGCCGGGCAACGCTATCCTGAGGTTGTCGCGGCGCTTGAGAGCTGGGCGGATCCCGAGATTGCAGACCTGCTGATCAATCTGGAAAAGGGACAGGAGATGCTTGTCTACCGCGCCCTACCGAGGCAACGGGCGGCGCATGTATTTTCGTACCTCGACCCGGAGGCACAGGATGATTTCCTGAAGGCTTTGACCGATGCGGACACCCGGAGCCTCCTGGCGAATTTGAGTCCGGATGACCGCACCGCCTTGCTGCAGGAATTGCCGGCACAGGTGACCCGGCGTTTAATGCAATTGTTGGGGCCGGAGGATTTGGCGGAATCGCGTCAATTGCTGGGTTATCCGGAAGAAAGCGTGGGACGTTTGATGACGCCCGACTACATCCGGATTCGGGCGGAATGGACGGTGGGCATCGCCTTGGAACACATCCGCAAATACGGGCGCGATTCGGAGATTTTCAATATTCTTTATGTTACGGACGGGAACGGCAAGTTGGTCGATATTGTTCGTATGCGGCGTTTGATCATGGCGCCGCTGGAACGGGCGATTGGTGACATGTTGAATTACAACTGTGTGAGCATCTCGGCTTTCGAGGATCGTGAGGTGGCGGTTGAAATGATTCAGCGCTATGACGTGAGTGCCTTGCCGGTGGTGGACTCGGATGGCGTGATTGTGGGCATCGTCACGGTGGACGATATCATGGACGTGGCGGAGGAGGAAACCACGGAGGACATTCAGAAGAGTGTGGCGATGGCACCGTTGGAGACGAAATACAGCATGGCGGCGCCCTTGCATTTGTTTCGCAAGCGCATTGTATGGCTCCTAGTTTTGATTTTCGTGAACCTGATCTCGGCAGCGGTCATCGCGAGTTACGAGGAGTATGTAATGGAGTTCATAACGCTGGCACTGTTTATGCCATTGGTGATCGCGGGTGGTGGTAATTGCGGAGCGCAGTCTTCTACCCTGATGGTACGCGCGATTGCGACGGGGGACCTTGAACTGAAAGATTGGCTCAGTGCTACCGGAAAAGAGGTATTTGTTGGGCTGATGCTGGGTGCTGCGATGGCGGTTATTGCTGGTTTGATGAGTCAGGTTTACGGCGGCGACAGCCGGATCGCATGGGTGGTTGGCCTGAGCATGACGTTGATCGTGTTCTCGGCGAACACCTTTGGGGCCTTGTTGCCATTTATCCTGAGCCGCTTGCGGGTGGATCCTGCGACTGCGAGCACGCCCTTGATCACCTCGGTGATGGATGTGTTGGGGCTGATTATCTACTTCGGTGTTGCGGTGCTGGTCTTGGGCTAGTCTGCGCTGTGTGGGCGCGGGCTATTGCAGCCACTGGTGCCATTTTTTGCGGTAGTCCTGAATGTTGAACTGATTGATTACCTGCGGCTCGGTTTCCATGCGGGGCGAATCAGGCGATTTGCCATTATGCAGGCACTCAACCAGGGTTTCGACGCTCATGCGCCCCCATTCGTAATAGGGATGAACGACGAGGGCGTTCAAATAACCCTGGTCGATGTGAATGAAGGCGGTGGGGGATGATTGAATCGCAACGGAGGGGCGTTCCCCCGCTTTCCACGGGTAGGCGGGCATGCCAATAAGGGGCCAGTCATCGAGGAAAATCCATCCGTTGATGAGGTCGTTACGGTCTTTGTCCTCGGCGTTGCGAATGGCCTCAATGGCTGAGAAATAATTGGGTTCGCATTGGACGATGGCTTCGATTGCTTTGTAGCCAATGGCGTTGCGGACCCCGCGCAGGCGTTCTTTTTGGGCGAGGTTGGGGTTGGTTGCCATGAGGATCGCGATGCGCGCGCGCGAGGGTAGATATTCCTTGATGGTTTGCCCCGCGAGTGATCCGGCTTTGTATTCATCTGCAACGATTGCCGCGAGCGGATTGAAGTCCTCGAGATCCGTTTCAAAGAATATAATTTTTTGTCCCTGTTCCTGAGCAAAGCGAATCGCGGAGTGGGTGGTGGATTCGGTGCCCGGGCTGATGATGATACCGTCCGCATCATTGATAAAAAGTTTGCTGAGCGAACTTTCCTGATCTTGTCCCAGCGAGCTGTCAGGGGTCAGGACGACCACCTCAACATCAATGGAATCACGTTTACTGATGGCATGTGCGGCATCCATCGCTCCGAGTTGGGTCGCCTGATAAATGCTGTCTTCCCGGTCTTGTCCTACGATTCCAATACGGTATTCGCCCAGCATTTCGCGGTTCTGCGCAAAAACACAGGAGGCGATCAGCAGGGATGAGGTAGCCAAAAATTGGAGACGTGAAAGCAACATTATAAAAAAACCGCCCTGAAACAGAGCATAGTATATCAAATGACTGCAGCACTGGTATTGCCAGACTTTTTTGGCCTTGGCTCGCGGTCTATCAGGCTTCAACGGTATAGGTATGGGTTTCGCCGTTATGGGTGATGCTTAGGTGATTGCGGGCATCTGCCTCGGTGCTTGCTTCGGTGTGTCCGATTTCGCGCGCCGGGATTCCGTGACTTTCGGAGAGGGCAATGATTTCAGGAACGGCCGCGGGTTCGCAATATATTTCCATGCGGTGCCCCATGTTGTACACGCGAAACATTTCTTCCGCGCTCGTATTGCTGGCTTTTTGAATCGCTTCAAAAACGGGGGGGACGGGGAGCAGATTGTTTTTGACGAAGTGAACGCCGGAGCCAAAGCGCAGGCATTTCGTTTGGCCGCCGCCGGAGCAATGCACCAAACCGCGCACCGCTGAACGGTGTGCCTCGAGGAGGTCGCGGATGACCGGGGCGTAGGTACGGGTGGGGCTCAGCAGGGCCTCGCCAACGCTCAGTTTGGATCCTGGTAAGGGGTCCTCCATTTTGTAGGGACCGCAATACAAGAGCGCCGGATCGGTACGCGGGTCACAGGTCTCGGGGTATTTTTCCAAATAGTAAGGCGCCAGCAAATCGTGACGGGCGCTGGTGAGTCCATTGCTGCCGATACCGGAATTTTCAAAATCCTCGTAGTTTGCCTGACCGGCGGAGGCGAGGCCTATAATCGCGAGCCCGTGGCGAATGTTGGCATTGTCGATGACGGCGTCGCGCGGCATCACGGCAACCGCACAGGAATCAACGGTTGCGGTTCCGGTCAGGTCACCCACGTCAGCGGTTTCGCCACCACCACTCACCACGCCTACGCCGTATTCGCGGAGTCGTTTGAGGAAATCCTCGGTGCCGGAAATAAGGGCGCCGAGAGCCTCGGCGGTAATGGCGCGGGCGTTGCGGTTAATGGTGCTGGAAATGAGAATCCCATCGATGGCGCCAATGCAAAGGAGGTCGTCGATGTTCATCACGAGGCTGTCCTGGGCGGTTTTGCGGAATGCCGAAGGGTCACCGGTCTCGCGGTAGTGGAGGTAGGCGAGGGTGCTTTTTGTGCCGGAACCATCGGCATGGATGACCGCGCATTTGGTGGGGTCGCCCGTCAGGACGTCGGGGCCGATTTTACAGAAGGCGCCCGGGAAAATTCCGCGGTCGAGGTGATCGACGACGGCGTGTACTTCTGATTTTGAAGAGGAGACGCCGCGTTGGGCGTAGCGATCGGAGGCAGAACTCATAAGATGGGTGGTATGCGCTTTTAAATGATGGAAGGATTCGGTGCTTGCAACGCCTCAATGTGTTTCATGATTCGACGGGAAGCTTCGAGATAACGTTCGGGATGTTCAGGGCCGGGGTCAATCGTTTCGCTTGAAATCGGCGCGCCGTAAACAATATCAATCGGGCCACCGATGGAGGGGGTTTTGCGGTGCCGTCCATAAGCTTCAAAGGTTCCGAAAAGCCGGGTGGGGATGACGGTGGCGCGGGATTTACAGGCAATCATACCGGCTCCGGGTTTTGGGGGGAGGAGGGCGCCGTCGGTGGAGCGGGTGCCTTCGGGGTAAATCGCAACCGCACCTTCCTTTTTTAGAGCTTTGAAGATTGCCTTGAGTGAGCGGATGTCGGCGTTATCGCGTGACACCGGGATGGTGTCGAGGGCGAGCAGGTATGTGCCGAACAAGCCCCGGTAGAGCGTGTCGCGGGCGAAGTAATTGATTTGTCGCGGGATGCGCGCGCCGATCGCGGGGGGATCGAAAAAACTGACATGGTTGGCGGCGAATATGACGCTGCCTTGCAGGGGGATATTTTCGGCGCCATGGATTTCAAAATCATAGCAGGTACTGAAGAACCAATCCGCGAGGATTCGAGTGGCTTCATAGAGCGGGGGTATCGAGATCTTGCGGTCAGTCATTGGAGGCGTGGATGTGTTCGCAGATGAGTTCAACGACTGCTTCGAGTGAATGTGGGCCGGTGTCGATTTTAACTGCATGCTCGGGGCAGGTGAGGGGAGCGGTCTTTCGGGTAGAATCGATTTGGTCCCGTTGGGATATGGAATCGGTGAGCCCTTCTTTGGCGCGCCGTGCCGCGCGGGTTTCGGCGTCCGCATGCAGGAAGAAACAAAAGTCGGCGTCGGGGAAAATGACGGAGCCGATATCGCGGCCTTCCATGACCAAGCCGGGAAATTTTTTTTCACGGGCGAGTTGGGCCTGGTTGCGCTGGTATTGAAAGAGGGAATCCCGAACTTCCGGCAGGGCGGCGATCAGGGAGACTGCGGCGTTGACTTGGGGTGAACGGATGGCGCTTTCTTCCGGAACGCAGCCATTGACCGCGAGTTGTGCGCTGGAATCAATCAGGCGGGTTTCGACCGCAAGGGATTGCAGCAGCGCGGGGATTTTTTCGGGACAATTCGGATCTGCGCCCGCCTTAAGGAGGGCGTGGGTGAGGGTGCGGTAATGGGCGCCGGTATTGACATGCATGAGTCCCAGGCGCGCGGAGAGGGCGCGCGCGGTGGAGGATTTCCCGGTGGCGGCACCACCATCGATCGCCACAATTATAAAGGAGGCATCATTCATGGCGCAGGCTCTCGAGGGTTTGGAAGAAGTCGGGGAAAGTTTTGCCGCAGCAGGCGGGGTCCTGGATCGCGAGCCAGGGTTGTCCGTCTTTGAGGAGGTCGTAGGTCCCAAGGATTGCAAAGCTCATGGCGAAACGATGATCCTCGTAAGTCTCGATTTCAAGCAGTTGGTTTTTCGCGCGCGCTTCGCTGGCGCGTTGTTTCAAGGCTTCAAGATCCGGTGTGATGGTGAGGCTGTCGTCGGTTTCGCTGACGGTTTGACCCAGTTTCTGCAATTCACGCGCCATTCCGGCGGGTCGATCGGTTTCCTGTTTGCGGGTATGAGCGATTCCTTTGATCGATATTGCTGCGCCGAGCAGAGGGGATAGGGCGGCGTAGGTGAGGAAGGTGTCGGAGAAGTTGGCGAAGTCGATCTCGGTGGCTTGCTGGGGAAAGGCGGTGATTGATTGTCCCCGGGCGGTCCAATCGGAGGCGTTTTGCTGGACTTCAAGCCCGAGCGGTTGGAGCACCTCGATAAAGCGGGCGTCGCCCTGGAGGGGTTCGGGGCTGAGCTTGGGGATTTGCAGGCTGCCTCCGTGAAGGGCGGTGAGGGCAAGGAAATAACTGGCTGCGGACAGGTCGGGTTCAATAGAATAAAAGCCACCTTCCGGGACGGTGTAGCGCACTGCCGGGAGAAGATAGGCACCGACTTCGTCCGGCGCTGCGGGGTCCGCTCCAAATGCCTGTCGAACCGAGAGCGTGATGGCAATGTAGGCGGGGCGCACATGCGGTGCGATAAACTGAACGTTGGCGGGACCGGCGGGCGCAGCCATCAAGAGTGCCGACAAGATTTGACTGCTGGCGGAGGCGTCCACCGCAACCGCGCCACCCTTGAAACCCTCCGTGTGCATTGTAAAGGGGAAATGTCCCGGTTTGTCGTGGAATTCAAATCTTGCCGCACCATTTTCAGTCAATGCCTTAAGGAGGCCAAAGATCGGGCGTTCACGCATCGCGGGGTCACCATCGAGGGTGTAGCATCCGCCTGCTTCAATTGCCAGCAGGGCAGTCAGGAAACGGGCTGCGGTTCCGGCGTTGCCAACTTCGAGGCGCGCGGTTTTTTGAGGGATGCGACTGCCTTCCCCCTTCAGAAGAATCGAGCAGGTGTCCGGATCTGCTGTTATTTTAAAACCGAGGGTTTCAAGCGCTTCCAGCATGATCTGCGTATCGCGACTGAAGAGGGCGCCCTCGAGGCGGGTTTCACCTTGCGACAAAGCCGCGAGAATGAGGGCGCGATTCGTGATGCTTTTGGAGCCGGGCAGGCGAAGGGTTCCGTCGATCGGACGCGCAAAGGGCGTGATTGGCAAAGGATCAATCATGGTTCAGTTGACCACGGAAGTCTTTGCCCATCTTTAGCAGGCGGTGAATGGTTTCGGCATCTTCGGCTTGAAGGGCGTGCTTGAAAGCTGCGAGACTATTTTCAAATTCCGCGAGTGCCTCCAGGAGCGGGCCTTTATTGTGGAGCATGATTTGTTGCCAGAGCTCCGGGTCGCCGCCCGCTACGCGGGTGGTATCACGCAATCCCGGGCCACTGAGTTGTCTCCAGATGGGATCTTTCTCGCTGAGATCTTTGCAAAGCGCCGAGGCGAGGAGGTGTGGCAAATGACTGATGGCGGCGACGGTTTGGTCGTGCCTTTCGGGGCTCATGACATGGATGCGCGTGCCAACTGCTTCCCAAAATGCCCCGACTTTATTGAGGGTATCGGGCGGGGTGTGCTCGGTGGGGGTCAGGATGCAGGCCGCGCCCTGAAAGAGGTCTGATCGTGCGTTTTGCAGTCCTGATTTCTCTGATCCTGCCATGGGATGCGCGCCGACAAAGGTGAAGTCTTTGCCAGAAATATGCTCCAGATCTTGGCAGATTCCAAGTTTGGTGCTGCCAACATCGGTGACCAGTGCACCTTTTTTAATGGCGGGTGCAATTTGTTTGAGCAGGGGGGCGATGCTTGCAACGGGGGTGCAGCAAATGATGAGATCGCTGTCGGCAACCGCTGCTTCGGCTTCGCAAAAAGCGGCGTCGCACCAGGTCTCGGCAAGGCATGCCTCGCGGCTTTCGGCTCGGCGCGTTCCAACCACCAAGCGCTGACACAGGTTACTATCCTTGGTTTTCATAGCCAATGAAGCACCCAGAAGACCGGGCCCGAGGATGGTAATTTGCTCAAACATCGTATATTCTTGAAACTTTCTTTAGCTTTTGAAGTCGAGCGATAAATACAAGCTCAGGTGGGGTTCTTTTTCGAGTTATGCTTTAGACTTGCGGGAAGCGCGCTTGGGGTTTTGGCTATCCAGTTCATTCAAATGTCATGTTTAATGGTTTTAAAAAAGATTAATAAATCAGGTCTGGGGCCGGGATTGGGTAGACAGTTAGAGGGTGGATTCATCAAGGCGAGCTTGATTTCGCTATCTTGTGTCGCCGTTTTGGTCGCTTTTTGGATGCTCTCGAAGCTGGGTCCGCAGACTATTGATTATGAGACTGTTGACACCTCTCAATACCAAGTAACGGATGCCATGCGTGATTTGCAGGGCAAGAGTCTGGCTTTTGAGGGAAATTTTGATGAAATCCTCTCGCTGCGTAAGCCGAATGCCGAGGATGTGGCTATTTTGAAGCAGGCATTGGACTTGCAGGAGGCGTATATCAAGGCGCTCCCAACTTATGACGTAGAAGGGGAGTTGCGATTAAATAGTCTGCGCGAGCGCTATGCCGAACATGCCAGTTTGCCCATTCTGGAGAAAAGCCGGGTACTCGAAGCAGAAGCGGATGCGCTGTCAGCAGCAAAGGATTATCTCACGGCGCACGAGCGCATGAAAGGCGCATTTGAACTGCAAAAGCAGATCAACGAGCAATATCCACAAAGTCCGCATGTGAACCACGGACGTGCAACCCTCTTACAGCGGAAATCCCGTTACCTGATTGCGGAGCCGATTTATCAGGAGAGTTTGGATTTGGAAGCGGAGGCAGATGAACACATTAAGGCGATGAATTGGGTAGCCGCAGAGGAAACCTTGAACAAGGCGATTGGAATTCAGACGGAGATCAATCGCTCTTATCGTGGAACGAAGCAAGGAAGCACCTTGCGTTTGGAATTGCTAAAGACAAAATTACTCGGGATTCAATCGGGCCAGAGCAATTTGGAAATTATTGCGCTGGAAGAGAAGGCCGATGCCTTGAAGGCGCAAGGTGAAATGCTGGAATCCGCGCACTGTTATCAAGAGGCGGCACGATTACAGGGGGAGCTCAACAAAAACTACCCACAAAGCCCGCACTCATCCTCAGATCGGGTTAATTATTTTTTACGCAAAGCTCAGACAGCACAAAGCTTTGAGTTGGGCCGCACCATTGAGGCGAATCATGCCCGGCTTGAACAAATTCTGGCAGAACGCCGTGTTTATGACGCGGTTGAACTCATCGCGGAATTAAACCGCGATATTCAATACATGCAGGATGCGCATCCCCGCAGTTCGCTCTTTGATGAGGAGCTCAAATTGAAGATCAGCTATCTCACCATCATTAAAAATGATTTGGGTTTCATTCAGGATCGGGTTTACGCAATGCTGTTGCCTGTTCCCGGAGTGGAAACCTGGCATATGGCGAAAACCGAGGTAACTCAGGTATTGTATCAGTTTATCATGGGGGAGAATCCCAGTCGCAACACCGGCGAGACGAAGCCGGTCGATTCGGTCAGTTGGTTGGAGGCGAAAGATTTCTGCAAACGCTTGGGCTGGATCCTGGGCAAACCAGTGCGCCTGCCGACCGAGCATGAATTCCGTCAAGCCTTGGGGCCCTTGCGCTATGTTGTGCTTGAGAAACATGTTTGGAGTGTTTCGGATGCGAGAGAGATCGCAAAGCCGGTCGGTCAAAAGGAGCCCTTTTCCAGCGGGTATTACGACCTTCTGGGTAATCTCAGTGAATGGCTTGAATCGATTGATCAATTCGATGACGAAGATGCGTATCACATTGGCGGGCACGTGGCTGACCGTATCGAGGTGATTTTCAGTGTGCCGCGCCGCAACACCTCACGGGCCGAGCGCAATCGCTTAACCGGCTTTCGTTTTGTCGTAAAATTAAGCTAGCTTTGTAACTTGAGCGAAGGAAATGATAGTGATCCTGAGACCTTGAGGCGCGCCCTCAAGAGCCAGCGCATCATTCTATTTGTTATGCTGTTGGGGATGTTGCTGCCTTTGCTCTTGGCAATTTTTTATTTGGAGTTTTGAGGGGTAACTTTTCTTGATTGGCGAAGGCAGTGTTAAAGTTTGGAGTTATTTGTAAGGAGTTATGACACGCTTCTGAAAAATGTTTGCAATCCCCACCTAATTGAAACATTTCTAGGAAATGCAAAATCAGTATAATTTAAAGCAAAGAAACAGCGCAGGTTTTGCTCTGATAGAGGTTTTAATCATCTTTGTAATTGTTGTTTTACTCGCGGTGATGACCGTTCCGGTTTTCAAGAAAATGAATGAGTTGAGCAAGGATGATTCCGGCACGAGTGCAGCGCCCGTTCCGATTGAGGAACAGGGTATGCCGGAGTGATTGCTAGGTCTCTTTGAGAAACGCAACAAGACGCATGGCTGTTAGGGTTCCAATTCCCGGAACTTCGCAAAATTCCGCGACGGAGGCCTCGCGCATTTTTGGCAGCGAGCCGAAATGAGCCAACAAAGCATGGCGTTTTGCCTGACCCAGCCCCTTGAAATCCTCAAGGATGGATTCGCGCAGTCGCTGACTGCGCAATTCGGCATTGAAACTGTTGGCGAAATGATGCGCCTCATCCCGTAAATGTTGCAGTAAGCGCAGGGCCGGGTCGTGCGCTTCCAGATTGAGGGGGTCGCGCCCGTCGCTAAAAAGAATGGTCTCATTTTTTTTGGCGAGCCCGATCAACGCGGGCGGTTCGATGCCTTGGTTTAGGAAAGCACGCATCGCGGCGCCGACCTGTCCCGCGCCCCCGTCCACCACGATCAAGTCAGGGAAAGCGGTGGCCTCGTTATGAAGACGGCGGTAGCGTCGCCCCACCACTTCTTCCATCGCACGAAAATCATCGTTCCCGACAAAGGATTTTATCTTGTAGCGCCGGTATTGCTTGCGGTCGGGACGTCCCTTTTTGAAGACAACCATTGATGCCACGCAGAAACTGCCGGAGATATGCGAAATATCGAAGCACTCAATTTGGTCGGGTCGTTTTGGCAGGGCAAGTTGCTCCATGATTAATTGGAGGGCGGCTTTGGGGTCGGATTGCCCCAGGAGGTTGCGCTCAAATTTTCGGGTTCGTTGCGCGGTTCGTTTGAGCGCCTCAATGCGATCCCGAAAGGCGGCGGCCTTTTCGTAATTTCGTTCGCTGGCGGCGGCCTGCATTTGCTCCTGCAATTCCCGGAGCCATTCTTTTGCCTTGCCCTCCAGAAACTCACAGGCCGCTTCCAGTCGTTGGTTGTAATCCGCTTCGCTTATCTCATTGGGGTGTCCGTAAATTTCCGCCCGGGCGTCATCGTAGAGACGCCATAATCCGTTGCCCAATTCGACCGGTTTGGCATCCCCCAGTAGAATCCCGAATTTGCGCTGCAAGGCCGCAAGGGTTTGACGCAAATGACCCGAGTGCGCAAAGGGTCCAAAATGGCGCGAGTGCGCGTCGATGCGGTTGCGCGTCAGTCGAAAACGGGGTAAGGCTTCGCGCAGATCAATCCGCACAAGCAGGAAACGTTTGTCGTCCGTGAAATCGGTATTGTAGCGCGGGCGGTATTTTTTGATGAGCTGGCCCTCGAGCAGGAGTGCCTCCGCTTCCGATTTGACCCGGATAATATCAAAATCATGGATTAGTTCCAGCATCGCCCGTATTTTTGGTTGCGCGACAACCAGCTTGCGGGATGCCTGAAAATACGTGGAGACGCGTTTCTTGAGGTCTTTGGCTTTGCCAACATAAATCGTTTGCCCGAGGCGATCCTTCATTAGATAAACGCCGGGTTGATGCGGCAAACGCCGCACTTTTTCTTTGAGATTTATAGGATCGGACTCTGGCATTTACGCAAAATTGATGTAGGTTATTGTGATTAAGCAAACCCGATCCCTATTAATCAAGCCATGTCATCCCGCGCAAAAGTAGAAATCATAAATTTTGGCGACGAGCTACTCGTTGGGATTCGCGCCAATGCTCATTTGGAATACCTGGGTGCGGAATTGGCGCGTTATGGCTTGCCGGTGCGCCGCGCGAGTGTGATCTGCGATGCCCCTGAAGAAATAAGCGGTGCGATCAAAGCGGCACTGGCGCAGTCGGATTTGGTCATTACGACCGGCGGCTTGGGGCCTACCTCGGACGACTTGACCCGCGAAACGATTGCAGAATCTCTGGATGCCGCGCTGGTGTATGACGCGGAGGTGGAAGCTGCCATTAGTGACTACTTTCGCGCCATCGACCGCCCCATGGCGGAACATCACCGCAGGCAATGTTATGTCTTTGAGGGAGGGGAGGTTTTGCCGAATCGAAAAGGAACGGCACCCGGTCTGTATTATCGCAGCCAAGGTAAAACGGTGGTCTTGCTCCCGGGGCCTACGCAGGAGTTGCGGCCCATGTTTCAGGAGGAAGTCATTCCGCGTTTGCGCCGTGATGGATATTTGAATGAAACGGCGGCGTACATTCAATTGCGTACCTGTGGCTGCGGGGAATCCAGTATCGAGGCGCGTATAAAGCCTATTGTGGAGGCCGAGCCGGACTTGCAGGTGGCGTATTGTGCGCATTATGGAATCGTAGATGTCCGTTTGAGCAGCCGTGCGGGGCACTTGGACACCGCCGATTTGGAGCGAATTGCGCAGGCCGTCGCCCATGAATGCGGCGAGGATTTCTTTTGTTATGGCGATGGCAGTCTTGCGGAGGTCGTTCACCGGAAGCTGCGCGAGACCAACGGAACGCTGGCGGTTGCTGAATCCTGTACCGGTGGGATGTTGAGTGATGCATTTACCAATATTTCAGGGGCGTCCAAGACCTTCATCGGTGGCATTGTGTGCTATTCAAATGAAGTTAAGGTGAGTCAGGTCAATGTACCGGAATCGATCTTATTGCAGCACGGGGCGGTGAGTCCGGAATGCGCGATTGCGATGGCGGCGGGCGTGGCGGAAAGCCTGAGCGCGCATCACGGCTTGAGTGTGACCGGTTTTGCGGGACCGGAAGGCGGCAATAAAAATAATCCGGTCGGGACGATTCACCTGGGCTATCATTCCCCGGCGGGGGTTTGGTCGAAGACGGTTCGCTACACCGGTGGGCGTCTGGATGTGAAGGCGCGGGCGGTGCACGCGGCGCTGGACTGGATGCGGCGCGAGTTGTTCAAGTAAAAGCCCGGGGAACCGCAGGCGTCCGGCGATCCCGAATCAGGGGCGATTTCTCGTTGCGCTGTGCGGTGCAGGGCGCAAAATTCCCTGAACTATGCCGAATAAGCCCTTTACTTTTATTTGCGGAGTTGACGACTACCTCGTCTCGGAGGAGGGCAAGGCTTGGTTTGCGGCGCAAACGGAAGGGCTGGCGGATGATCTCTCGAAAGAGGTGGTCGACGGTCGAGCGGCGAACGTGGCGGAAGTGGAGGATGCCCTGCAACGATTCACCAGTGCGGTTCAGACCCTGTCCCTCTTTGGGGAGCGCAAGGTGGTTTGGTTGAAGGATGTCAATTTTATGGCGGACAGTGTGACGGGTCGGGCGCAGGGAACCTTGGATTTGCTGGAGGTTTTAAAGGAGGCCTTGGAGGGGCTGGACCCGGAGGCGGTGGGGGTTTTGATAACGGCCTATCCGGTGGACAAGCGCCGCAGTTTTTATAAATGGGTTTCAAAAACGGCGGATTTCAAGGCGATGGATGCGGGGCGGGACGCGGCTCAGATGTGCGCGGAATTGGTGCGTACCAGCTGCGCTAAGAGCGGCATAAAAATAGAAGCGGGTGCGGTTGAAGTGCTGGTGGCAAAAGTGAACGGCAACACCCGCCTCTTGGTGGAGGAGTGTCGCAAGCTCTGCACCTATGTCGGCGATGGCGGTGGCCCTATCACGGAGCGGGAAGTGATGGAACTCGTTCCGAATTTCGGAGAGGCTGATTTTTTTGAGGCGGCGGATGCCTTTTTCTCATTGGATTTGGAATGGACCCTGCAGGCGCTGCGGCGTCATTTCTTTACGAACAACGACGCCCGCGGGCTCTTGGGCAGTCTGCAATCCCGGAATCGTTTGTTGATTCAGTTGCGTGTTTTGCTGGATGCGGGGGCAATCCGTCTGGGCTCAAGGGGCTTGAGCAAGCAAGACCTGGAGGGCGCGGCAAGGAGCTACGCTATGCATTTTGGTGATGTTGAAGAAAAGAGTAATTTGAATGTTTTCTCGCAGAATCCCTTTTATTTGGGGCGCATGACGGGAACGGTCGGCAAGGCACCGCTCAAGAAGTGGATTGATTTCCAGTTGGCGTTTTCGGAGGCCTTTGAAGCCATCATTCAGCGGCCCAACGAACAGGAAGAAGTGTGCCGTGAGTTGGCGGTCAAGTGCCTCAGTTAGGCATGCGGCGATTCCAGGCGGGTTTTTTTCTAGCATGTTGCCGCAAAAGCATGCAATTTGAAGTTTTCTCAATTTACAGATCATGGAAACCACGCCCAATGTCCTAGCTTCTCGATACGCCTCACCCGCAATGTGCGGTATTTGGAGTGCGGAGGGCCGGGTATTGCTCGAGCGGGACTATTGGCTCGCAGTCTTGCGGGCGCAACGGGATCTCGGCCTGGACATCCCGGAGGGCGCGATTGAGGCCTATGAAGCGGTGAAGGAACAGGTGGATTTGGAATCCATCCAAGAACGGGAAGCCGTTACGCGCCACGATGTGAAGGCCCGGATTGAGGAATTCTGTGCTTTGGCGGGCTATGAGCACATCCACAAAGGTTTAACGAGTCGTGACCTGACAGAAAATGTGGAGCAACTTCAGATTCTGCGGGGCTTGGAGTTGATTCGCACCAAGACAATGGCAGTGCTCCTCAAGTTGGCGGATCGTGCCGAGTCATGGAAGGATCTCGTCATCACGGCGCGCACGCACAATGTGCCGGCGCAGCCCACCACTTTCGGTAAGCGCCTCGCGATGTTCGGGGAGGATTTGTTGGGTGCGGCACGTGAATTGGATCGTTTGATCGACACTTATCCCGTGCGCGGACTGAAAGGCCCAGTCGGCACTCAAATGGATTTGTTAACCCTGTTTGAGGGGAATGCTGAAAAAGTAGGGGAGCTGGAGGCGCGTATTCTGGACCATTTGGGAGTGGGCGCCTCGCTGGATACATTGGGGCAGGTTTATCCGCGCGGGTTGGATTTTGAGGTGGTTTCTAATTTTGTGCGGCTTGCGTCGGGCCCCTCCAGCTTTGCAAAAACCCTCCGGATCATGGCGGGTCATGAACTTGCGAGCGAGGGCTTTGCAAAGGGACAGGTCGGTTCATCCGCGATGCCGCACAAGATGAACAGTCGCAGTTGTGAACGGTTGAACGGATTTGCGGCGATTCTCAAGGGGCATCTAACGATGGCGGCGGAATTGAGCGGGGATCAATGGAATGAGGGCGATGTATCGTGCTCAGTGGTGCGGCGCGTTTTTCTGCCGGATAGTTTCTTTGCGATTGATGGTTTACTGGAGACATTCTTGACGATTCTCAATCAAATGGAGGTTTATCCCGCCGTGATTGATCAGGAAAATCAACGCTATGGTCCCTTCTTGGCGACGACCACGCTCTTGATGGAGGCAGTCAAGGCAGGTGCGGGTCGGGAAGCGGCCCACGAAGCGATCAAGACGCATGCGGTGCAGGCGGTACGGGACTTGCGTGCCGGCAAGATTCTGAAAAACGATCTGGTGGAGCGTTTGGCATCGGATGGCCGTCTGGGCTTGCCGGAAGCTCAAATCAAGGAATTGGTGGAGCGCTCCCAAACCTTGAC
Organism: Opitutia bacterium; assembly: GCA_042096455.1. Taxonomy (GTDB): domain Bacteria; phylum Verrucomicrobiota; class Verrucomicrobiia; order Opitutales; family Coraliomargaritaceae; genus UBA7445. The sequence continues at coordinate 27,919 of JBELLU010000004.1, read as the reverse complement.
CGGTCAGGCGAAGCAACAGGTGGAGGCTTTTTGTGCGGTGGTGCGTCAGGAGGCGGCGCATTTTCCGGAAGCGGCCAACTATCAACCCGGCGCGATTCTTTAAGGATTGCCATTCTGCAATCGCCATTTACACACAGACTGAACTTCTCAACAACCCAATCAAACATGTCAGAACAACTAACAGGCAACTGTCTGATCGCCCAATCGGGTGGTCCTACTTCCGTTATTAATTCCAGCCTCGCCGGTGCGATCACCGAGGCACTCAACCATGAGGCAATTGAGGAAATTTATGGTGGTCTGAACGGAATTTTGGGGATTTTGAATGAAAACCTCATCGACCTCGCGGCAGAATCGCAGCAAAGCATCCGTGCCTTGCGCCATACCCCCGGGGCGGCCTTGGGCACCTGTCGCTTTAAGCTCAAGCGTCCGGAAGATTATGCCCGCGTGCTCGAGGTCTTTGAAGCACACAACATCCGTTATTTCTTTTATGCCGGTGGCAACGACTCTCAGGACACTGCCGATAAAATATCGAAACTGGCAAAGGAACGCGGTTATGAACTCCGCGTGATCGGAATCCCGAAAACGATTGATAATGATCTCGTAACGACCGACCACACGCCCGGTTATGGCAGCGTGATCAAGCATGTTGCCACGACCGTTAAAGAGGTCGCCTGCGACAACGCCGGGATGGGTCAACACGACCTGGTGCAAGTGATCGAGGTCATGGGTCGCAGCGCGGGCTGGATCGCGGCTGGCGCCGCACTTGCGAAGCGTCGCGATGACCCCACCGGTGCGCCGCATCTCATTTATCTGCCGGAGGTGGCTTTCAGTCCGGAGAAGTATATCGCGGATGTGCAGCGCGTGCTTCAAAAAGAGAATTATTGTGTGGTGGTTGTCGGAGAAGGTCTTCTCGACAGCGACGGCAATTACATCTCAACCGATAGCACGGGTTCCGACGCCTTCGGTCATTCCCAACTAGGTGGTGCAGGGGATTACCTGCGCAAACTCGTCGAGGATAATTTAAAGATCAAGGCACGCTCGATTAAACTGGGCATGGCGCAACGCGCCGCCGCCAATTGCGCCTCGGCGGTGGACAATGACGAGGCTTTCCTCGCGGGTCAGGCTGCGGTTCAAGCTGCGATCAACGGGGAGACCGATAAGATGGTCACCCTCCTGCGCGGCGAAGGTGAAACCTACACTTGCGAGACTGGTTTGGCGCCGCTTTCCGAAATTGCGAACGGAGTCAAGATGCTGCCTGAAAACTGGATCAATGAAGATGGTGTCAGTATGAGCTACCACTTCTATAAATATGCGCTTCCCCTCATTCAGGGAGAGGCGCCGATGCCCTTTGAAAATGGTGTGCCGGTTCACGCAAAACTGAATTGCGAAAAGGTTGAACGCCATCTTCCCCCGCATAACTTCGAGTAAGCGCGGGCAAGCTCCGAATTTCTGGATGCGCTCCCCGGTCGGGGGCGCATTTTTTTATACACCCAAAGTTTGGATGCAGCGAATCGCGGTCTGCAGGCGTTCCTCGGGGCAGCCACCGATTGTTGTGAATGGCAACTGCATGGACTCCAGTCGCAGCAGGAATTTTTGGTGGAGGGCATCGCGGGCCTCCGGGCCTTCGCGTTGACCGTGATCGGGCACCCATGGGAAATCCGGCAAACACAGCAGATACAGGTCGTAGCGGCGGGCATTAAACTGCGCCACCAGCCAATCCAAATTTCCGCCGAAATAATGCTCCGCGTAGATTAAGTTGGAGAGCAGGTTGGTATCATGGATCACGAGGCCTTCTTTGTTTGAGGGCCGGCAGGCATCCTCGAGCGCGATTTGACCCTTGGCGATTGCCTCGAGGTCGGTGCCCTGGGGCGCGCGCTGGGTCTCGTCGACAAAAGTTCGCACGTATTCCGTGCTATGGGGCGCGTTGAAATGCCGGGCAAGTTCGCATGCCAGAGTACTTTTCCCAGTCGATTCGGCGCCGGTTAAGACAACTCGTTTCATGCGTTTTGGGTGTGTAGGGTGGTGTTCCACTCGCGCCAGCCTTTGGTCGCAAGCGCGATAAACATAACAAATAAAGTGGCACTCACGTAGTAACCCTGCGCAGCCCAGAGGCCCACAAAGATGCAGTCCGCCACGATCCAAAAAATCCAGTTTTCAATGTATTTACGGCTCAACATCCACTGCGCGACAAAGGCGCAACTGGTCGCAAAGGCATCAAGATAAGGCAGGTAAGCCTCGCTGTAACGGTCGAGCAGGCCGCCGAGAAAAAGGCTGAAGCAGGTAATGACGAGACCGCAGCGCAGCAATAATTTTCGGGGCGTTCGTTGAATGTGAACCTTGGGCTTGCTGCTTTGGCTGGCCTTGAGCCAGTTGGACCACCCGCAGAGCGAGATAAAAATAAAGACGGTGTTGAGGAGTAAGGCGGCAAACAGGGCGGCCTCCCAACTGAGGTAAACGTAGGTCGCGTAGCAGAGAATGAAGAGCGGCCAGGCGAGAAGCTTCTCTTTGATGCTCATATAAACCCCGCTAACCCCCGTTAACATTCCAAACCATTCTGCCGGAGGAACGGCCGCAAGCTGACTCCCAATATCCTGTAGCATCTTACCGGGAGGTTAATCCGCGTCGATGATACGAACACGCTCCCAATAACTTGCAAAGCGTTCGAGGAAGGCCTTGTGCAAGGGGTCGACCTGATACGCGTCGTGGGCGGCGAGATCCGGCAGCAGAACCGTGAGGCAAAAATCGTAGGACTTGTCGATTACGGGCCGATCCCCGGTTTGAGCGGGGGTTCCCAGATGAAGCGCCGCAATCGACTCAATGCCCTCAAGGCTTTTCAAGCCTTCGAAGAATTCGGCACGTTCCTCGCTTTGGAGATCCTTGCGCAGCCAAAATATAACGGTGTGTACCAGCATGATGGATTGGGGGTTAAGCGAGTCGGAGCGCGTTTTCAATGCACGCCCGCAATTCGTTGTGGTCATGCGCGACTTTGAGATCCGGGCGTTCCTGAATCAAACGTTCAGGGGGGCAAAAGAGCGCCTTGTGGTCGGCGGTTTCAATCATGCTGAGGTCATTGTAGGAATCACCCGCCGCGAAGGTTTCAAAATTCAGGCCTTTGAAGGCTTCAACCGCCTTCCGTTTGTGGTCGGGTAGGCGGAGGCGATAGTCCGCGATGCGACCGTCAGTGGCGATTTCGAGTTCATGGCAGAAGAGGGTGGGGTGCCCGAGTTTGGCCATGAGCGGCCCCGCGAATTGGCTGAAGGTGTCTGAAAGAATGACGAGCCGGGTTTGTGCGGAGACCCAGTTTACGAATTCGACCGCGCCGGGCAGGGGGTCCAGGGTGCCTATGACCGCTTCGATGTCTTTCAGCTTGAAGCCCTCTTTATTCAAAATATCGAGACGGTAGCGCATGAGGGTATCATAGCAGGGCTCATCGCGGGTGGTACGTTTGAGCGCCTCGATTCCTGTGGTTTCTGCAAAGGCAATCCAGATTTCAGGGATGAGCACTCCTTCTAGGTCAAGGCAAACAATATGCATGACACCAAAAGCGTGGGAAAGTGGGGTTGAGTCAATCTCAATCCAGAGTGCCGGCACTCAGCGGCGGAAAATTTATGAGGATGGCATCCACCACGGCTTGCACCTGCATCGGGCTCAAGGCATTGCGCTCTAAGCGACGGGTATGCACCCCGCGCCAGACCAACCGGTTATTTTGCGCGTCGATCACATCGATCACGAGGGTTCCTTCTTCGTATTTGTCGATGAAGAGGCGCCCATAGCTGTAATCCCCGAAATACGGTTCGCGACCAAATGGCGCGGGACCGTAACCCAGATCATGGACATCGGTGCGATCCTTGGTGACGGTATGGAAGTTGATGCGGAAGTCTGCCGATTTGCTGCGTGCGTAACCCTTTGCCTCAAGGTTATTGAGGATGGCGTTTTGCACGCGCCGATCCACGAGTGGACTGAGGGCAATTGTGCCATACCCCGCTCGCTCTTCGCGCGAATCAATCTCGAAGGTGGTGAATGCTTGAATGCGCTCGATTTGAGCGCGGTCAAAATCCACCGCTACGGGACTTTGGCAACCTGCGATTAGTAGAATTGCTCCCAATGGTAGCATTTTGAATAAAGGGGTCTTCATGTTAAACAATATAAGTACTCAATTGAAAATGGCAAACTTTTGCCGTTCCGGTGATCAACTTTCCTCTTTGGGGGCATTTCCTTCAAAAGCGTGGCGTGTGACCGTTTCAGACGCATTGATATCTTTGCGGCGCAGTACGGTGAAAACGGTCAGGAAAAGAATCCTGAAATCCAAGCAGAGGGATTTTTTTTCAACATACCAGAGGTCGAGTTCGAACTGGCGTTCCCAGGTCAGGCCATTGCGTCCATTGACCTGAGCCCAGCCCGTGATTCCCGGACGCACCTCATGTCTGCGCGCCTGCTCCTTGGAATAGCGCGGCAAATATTCGGTTGGAAGGGGTCGTGGGCCGACGAGGCTCATTTCTCCGCGCAGGACATTCCAGAGTTCAGGGAGTTCGTCGAGGCTGGTGGAGCGCAGAAATCGTCCCCACTCGGTGGTACGCGCGGCATCGCTGCCGGAACCCGCCTGCATACTGCGGAATTTCATGATTTCGAAGGGCAGCCCCCCGCGACCCGCGCGGATTTGTCGAAAGAAAAGCGGCCGTCCCATTTTTAGATATTGCAGGATGCAAAGGGTCGCCAAGAGGGGTGCGAACAGGATGAGCCCCAGTGAACTGGCGATGATGTCGATGGCGCGTTTCATGGATATTTTGAATGAAATTAGGCAATCTCGCCGGATTTGGCTATTATTATTTGGTTTTCATTTGAACCTGATTTATTTTGTGTATACTATTTTTCCTATTACCAACTTATTACACTACTATGATACTCGACGCTGCAGCACGTAACTTTCCGCCTTTCAGTCTTACCCGTTTGCTCACCACCTGCTTTGGTGCGGGCAATGGTGAGAGAGCCTGTATTCTGATTGATCTCCCCGATCCGCATGACATCAAGGATTTCAAATTCCTCGAAGACGAGACCCTCTCCATCCAAAATTATGGGCACGAAGTTTTCTATAAGGGTTTCAAGGAAGGCGCCCTCGAGGTCATGAATTGGACCGGAGGTGAAATTTTCGCTTATCAGGAAACGGGTGGCAGTAATCTCGACATGGAGGATCTCTGTTGCGATCCCAGCGGCAAAGAATTGAGTCTCGATCGGGATATATACCCGAATTACGATATCATTCTAACCGTTTCCACTTTTTCTGCGACTGCGCCCCTCACCGCCAAATGCAAGGAATTCGGCTTCCGTGGCGCGACCTTGCACGGGCTCAATCAAATCATTCTCGATACCGGGCTGGCGGTTGATTATGATCTCGTCAGTGAAGAGGCGGAGCGTTTGCGCCTTGGCCTGACTCAGGCGGATCGTTTTGAAATCGACTTTCAGGTTGAGGGCGAGGTGTATACCCTGCTCCTTCACACCAACGGTCAGGAGGCGCAAAAGAGCCATGGTTTATGTCCTCCGGGCAAACCGGACGTCGCCAATCTTCCCGCGGGCGAAGTCTACTTTGTTCCTGAAAGCGCGGAGGGTGTCTTCCCTTTTAAATACAGTGAAGAAACCATTGGTCTCTTACATGTGAAAGACGGCACCATCTATAAATCGCAGTTCGTCTATGGTGATTATGCGGAAATTGAAGCGCACAACCAGCGCCTCGCGGATGATCCCATGGTGGGAGCGATTGGCGAACTCGGCTTTGGCACGCAGGTCTTACCCTTCTCCGGGCGTGATATTCAGGACGAGAAAATTCTGGGCACGATTCATGTCGCCACCGGTCGGGACGATCATCTCGGTGGAAAAATAACGCCGGATCTTTTCAAGGAGCATAAGAATGCCTCGCATGACGACGTCCTCTACGCGCCACACAAGACCCCTGAAATTCGTCTCCCCGAGGCGCGAATGATTAAAGACGGAAAATCCACGGTCCTCATTCGCAACTACAAGCCTGCGGAGTTCATGGTTGCCTGTCTGGAAAACGAAGCTCCGGTTGAGGCTTAACCGATGCCGGAGAATCCCTACGAGACAGATGCGCTCTTGCAGCAGTATCTCGTATTTCACTATGCGAATGAGGCGGAGCAATTTCCCTATCCTTTTGGAGCAACCGATGCGTTGGGTTTCCCGGTTCGCTGTGTCACGGAGGGTTTGGATTTTGAATCGATAAAATCGGAAGCCCGGGCACTGGATTTGGGCTGTGCGGTTGGAGGCAGCAGTTTCGAGCTCGCGCGCCACTGTGCGGAGGTGATTGGGATTGATTACTCCGAGGCTTTCATTGCTGCGGCTAGGCAGTTGCAATCTACTGGGAAAGTTTCGGCACCACGCTTGGACGAGGGATCTACGCAAACCCGACTGGAACTGGAAATCGACGCCGCTATCGATCGCGCCAAAATGTCGTTTGAAACCGGGGATGCGCAGGATCTGCGCGCCGACCTCGGGCAATTTGACGTCGTGCTGGCATGCAATCTTATTTGTCGCTTGCCGGAACCGATGCGTTTGTTGAGTCGTTTGCCGGAATTGGTGCGCCCCGGCGGGCAGCTTTTTATTACGACTCCCTTTACCTGGCTGGAAGCGTATACCCCCCGGGCAAATTGGCTTGGGGAAGGGGCGGCCGATTCCTTTGCCGGTTTGCGCGCTTCATTGGAGCCCATGTTCACACTGGAGCGGGCGTGGGATATGCCCTTCCTGATACGCGAGCATGCGCGCAAATTCCAATATAGCATCGCGCAGGCAAGCCGTTGGCGACGTGCCGACTCGAGGCCGTAAGGCAAGCGATTGATTCCGCTTAGGATTCCAGGATGCCGGAGCTCTTGAGCAGACTCCCGATGTAGGGAATCAATTGCTTTTTACGGCTCACGATTCCGGAAAGGAAGTATACGTTGTTTTTGCCGCGCTGAGGGTAATTGATCCAATCCAGAACCTGTTGTTCACCGCTCACAACGAGCAGGGAGTCCTGTGAGTTGACGTCGGTAATCAAGAGGAAGCTCAAGCCCAGTCCCTCGCTTTTGCGGTGCGCTTTCAAAGCCGCGTCCAAGGCATCGCTGTGGGCGTTGAAATTATCAAAGCCCAGTTCCTCGATTTGCGAGACGCTGTAACGGAAGTGGTTTTCAACGTATTCCTTGCAGTCGGAGCGGATGACATCTTCAGGGCTCGAATTGAGGATGACCGACCCGGATGAGAAAATGAGTTCCGCCAAGGTCTTGCTCTCAATGCCGGCAATCGGGCTCAACCATTCCAGTAATTCGCCTTCCAGCGGCGTGGTCGTCGGGCTATTGAGGTGCAGGGTATCGGATATAATTCCTGACATCATCGCTCCGGCAATGGCGCGCGAGGGGGTGAGTCCACTTTTGCGAAAGAGATCAGCTACAATGGAGCAGGTTGACCCCACCGGGCGGTTGATGAAGAGAATCGGTTTTTGCGTTGGCAAGTTGCCGAGTTTGTGGTGATCCAGGATTTCGGTAATCTGAACCTTGTCGGCGCCGTTAACGGCTTGGTTCAATTCATTGTGATCGACCAGAGCGATCCGCGTTTTGCTTGGGCGCAGAATGTCGCTCTTGGAAAAAACCCCAAGCAATTGATTGCTGTCGTTTGTGACCATGTAGAGCGGGTCATTGAGCGAGGCAATGCGGTGCTTGACCGATTGGATGCTGTCCTCCGCTGAGAAACATTTCACTTTTTTCTCAAAGAGACTATCGATGTGGGTGGCGGTCCGAATGATCCAGGAGGTGGAGGCAGAATCATAGGGACTGATAATGAGAGATACGCCCTTATCTTTTGCAAGTTGTAGGATTTCAGGATCCACCTTGAGCCCGCCGGTGATGACGAGGAGGCGGACGCCTTTCTCGATGCACAATTCCTGAATGTCACGTCGGTCACCCACCACAATGATGGATTGCTCGGCGGGCATATCGCTTTCTCTCCGGTAACTGTTGAAGGATTTTATGTGCATCGCCCCGACACGTACGTAGAGTTCCTGCACGTCCAAAGGCGAGACAAGGTGGAGCGCCTCGGCGTTGAGTGAGCGCACAATGGAGTCCATATTGGTTTTTACCCGGCGCATGTCCTTGGATGAGCGGGGCTTCGGCACAAAAAATTCCCCGAGCTGGAAGAAGCTGATGACGCCTAGCAGTCGGTCTGCGGTATCGGTGACCGGGAGTGCCCGCACGTCGTATTTATCGATCAATTCGAGTGCTTCCGCACAGGTGCTTTGCGGAGTCACCTTGCGGAGGGTGCGGCTCATGATTGCCTCAATACGCGGCGTGACATCGCCCAGAAAGACCGGGACCGGCAATTGAAAATGCTCGAGGATCGCGTCAATACGGGGGTTGGTGTTTCCGCAGCGCGCCGCGACATAATTTTTCTCACCCATCGCATGCTTGTAGGCGGAATATGCCAGTGCAGAGCAGATGGCATCTGCGTCAGGGTTTTTGTGCCCCAGGACGTAGATTGGACTCTCTTTTTCCATTATTTTTTATTAATCAATGGTTTGAGTGATATTTATACAAACCAATAAATCGGAAAGTTGATATAATGATGAAGGCCGGACTGCAAGAGCCCGGCCTTCGTGTTAAACTTGGATTGGCTGAGCGGCCTAGTCAGCGCGAACGATGTCGTTGCTACTGTGAATATCGAGGATGTTGCTGGTGGGTTGCCCATTGGTTGGGTCTACGAGCTGACCGTCTTCGCCCTCGAGGTCATTATAAAATTGGACGTGACCATCGAGGTAGGCAATGTGTCCACCCAGACCCCAGGGGGAATCCTTTGGCCAGGTACCTGAACTGGTGAGTCCGCGGGTCCAGGTCAAAGGGGTCGTGGTTGCAGGGTCATTGCCTCCGGCAGCGAGTGCGAAGTCATAGCCCAGGGGAACACTCGTTGACCAGTCGTTGCTGGTTTGGAAGGCGTTGTTGGAGTCGCGATATCCGATAATCGCGGGGACATCGCCGCCGTCGTTTTCGAAATCAATAAACTTGGGGTCTGAATCGATGATCCAAACACTCGCGTCATAGAGCTCAACCTGCTTGGCAAGAAACTCAGCAACGGCATGAATGTTTTTGGTATTCAGTTTGGAAGCAGTAAGGGTGCGGACCCGACCTCCGGAAGATGAATAGGTGGCATAGGAAACCGCGATGGAACGAATGTTGGCGGAGGAGCGCATCTTGTTGGCGGTCTCACGCACTTTACCCACCGCGGGAATAAGAATCGCGGCGAGGATGCCGATGATTGCAATAACGGTGAGGAGTTCGATCAGGGTAAAACCTGCGTTGGCTGATTTCTTTTGCTTCATAATTTAAATGTGGGGTTTGAATTGTCTGTATAAGCAGGCAAAAGCGAATATTTAAAACACTGCCTCCAGAGATCGTTGGAGGCAATACTATTTTTGTGAGCCTTCCGCAGCAGACGGCCTTCCCGCTTAATAGGGAAGGGGGTATTTGTCACAGAGCGCCTGTGCGATTTCGCGGGCCTTGGTGATGGCCTCGGGATCTTCCGGTGCGTTGAGCACCGTGTCGATGGCTTCGGCGATCTGTTCCATATCCGCCTCATTCATTCCGCGGGAAGTGACCGCGGGTGTCCCAAAGCGGATGCCGCTGGTCTGGAAGGGGCTGCGTGTTTCACCCGGCACGGTATTTTTGTTGGCGGTGATATGGGCTTGGTCGAGTGCTATCTGGGCGACTTTACCGGTGAGCTCAGGGTCTTTTTTGCGCAGATCCAGCATGAGCAAGTGGTTGTCGGTCCCGCCGCTGATGACGTGGTGGCCTCGTTCACTGAGGGCGTTTGCCAGCGCATTGGCATTGGCGGCAACCTGTGCCTGATAGGCTCGGAATGATTCATTTGCGGCTTCTTTAAAGCAAACGGCTTTGGCGGCGATGACGTGCATGAGGGGGCCGCCCTGTGTGCCGGGAAAAACCGCACTGTCAATTTTCTTGGCGTGTTCACCCTTGCAGAGGATCAGTCCGCCTCGGGGGCCGCGGAGGGTTTTGTGCGTGGTGGTGGTGACAAAATCGGCATGGGGTACCGGCGAGGGGTGAACCCCCGCCGCGACCAGACCGGCGATGTGCGCGATATCCGCCAGCAGGTAAGCGCCCACTTCACGCGCGATTTCACCCATGCGGGCAAAATCAATGGTGCGGGAATACGCCGAAGCGCCCACTGTGATCATCTTGGGTTGTTCGCGGCGCGCACTCTCCGCGATGAGGTCGTAGTCGATGCGACCGCTCTCGGCGTTGACCCCGTAGTTGACGACTTCGTGATAGATGCCGCTGAAATTCATCGGGTGCCCATGTGTGAGGTGACCACCATCGGAGAGGTTCATCGTGAGGATTTTGTCGCCAGGGCGCAGAACCGAAAGGTAGACGGCGGCGTTTGCCTGACTGCCCGAGTGCGGTTGGACGTTGGCGTGGTCGGCGCCAAAGAGGTGCTTGGCGCGCTCAATGGCGAGTTCCTCGACGCGATCAACGTGCTCGCAGCCGCCGTAGTAGCGTTTGCCGGGGTAGCCTTCAGCATACTTGTTGGTCAGAACCGAGCCTTGTGCTTCGATTACGGCGGGTAGGGTGAAATTTTCGGACGCGATCAATTCAATGTGGTTCTCCTGGCGCTGCCGTTCCGCGGCAATCGCCTCTGCGATTTCGGGGTCCAGTGCTTGGAGTGGTTGATCGTTCAATTGATTGGGTGTGGTGGTTGTCATTATTCTTTAGATTACGGATTTTTCAAAAGCTGCAAATCAGAAGGGCCAATACCATTTACTTTTCTCTACCCGAAGCGGTTGGAGGCCGGTCTTCTGATCAAGCTCTTCGCTTTCCGGTTCGGCGTCAAGCGCGGCATCGCCACCTTCTGTTTCGTTTTCGCCGATGGGGCTTTGTTCGCTCCACAGGGGCCACCACCAGGGATCGTTCGAGTAAGCGGCTTCTCCGGTTTGTCCACCGGTCAAGAGTGCTTCGCCTCCTTCACTTTTCTGGCGACTGAAGGGCCAGACCCAGTCACCCGGGCCCGCTTTGCCCTGATCGCCGGGATTGATGCCGGCAGCCTGCGCGCGGGCAAGCAGTGTCTCGGCAAATGCTTTGCGGCCCGCTTGCAGGGTCGATAATTTTTCAGCTCCCTCGGGCGTCGCCGGGCGAATCCGGGTGGGCACACCGTCCAGCGGTTGGCCGGGCGCGTAACTGTAGTAAACGAACCCGCGACCGGCTGGACTCAGGATTTTTCGCATGCCGTCATCCCAGCGTAGCATGACATTTTGACCGGAAAGGAGCCAGTCGCCGTGGAGGCTTGGGTCGCGCGAGGTTTCCAGACCGCCGTATTTCCGGACCGTGATCCGTTCATAAATTTCGTCGGCGTGTTGGATGAGCCATGTGCCGCGATAGAAATTGCGGGCATCCTTGCGGGAAGAGAAAATATAACCGCTGGGGGTTGCCTCTTGCTGAGCGCGGTAGGTTTCGAGCCATTCGGCGGGGGCGTTCTCAGTCGCGGTCCGTGCGATGGCGCGAAAATTCCGGGGGGCGTCCTCGAGAATCAGCCCGGCTGGAATGCGGGTGTAGTCATGACCCCTTACCGCCTCGCGCAGAATGGAGTAATCCCCGTTTTCCCAGATCAAATGCAATTCGCTTCCCTGTTTTATCCAGGCACCGTGCAGGCCGCTTTCATCTGAGCCGCCCGCATTCGTGGCGGCACTGCGATCCGGGGAGACCATCACAAAAACGGTTTCCCCCGCAGCGGTTTCCATTTCCCATAAACCAAAGAAGGTATTTTCCAGGTCGGCAGCGTCCGCGTCATCGCGCGCGGGCGGTTTGGCCCATTGCCCCAGAATGCCATCGGGCACGGCTTTCGCAGTCAGATCCTTGGTTTCCTCGCCGGTTGCATTGATAAAGGTGGCGACGAGATCAAAGGCACCTTGGCGAAAACGGTGTTCGGAACCATCCGCCCATTTCGCGGTCGCCACGCCCTCAAGGGTGGACCACTGCCCTGTATAGACAGTGCGATCCGGGCCTTTGACCTTGAAATAGGAAGCTTCGCCGCTGGGCTTCAGAAGCACAATGACCGCTTCGCTTGTCTTGGAGGCCACTGCCCAGTTACCCTCAAAGGGATCTTTTTCGCTTTGACCCGCTAGACTGGCAGCGCCGATCCAATTCAGGCTGAGGCAGACGAGAGCGTGGACTAAGCTCACCTTTGGGAAGGGGGGCAGTTTCAAAAACGGAATGCGCATCGTATGGAAATATTTTTAGGGCACGGATTGCGCAAGTCCGTAATGCACACATGGGGGATTAAAGGCAACCGATGCGCGAAAAATCCAAGCGACTGCGGCTGATGCATCCGCGCTCCAGCACGGCGCGGTCGCTGCGTGGATTGTTTTCAATGCTCCTGCCTTGACTGAAGCGAAAACGAAAACTGCCCGTGCCGCAGGGTTCATAGAGCGATCCCAGTTGCACTTTGGCGGGCACCGTTTCCTCGAGCGGGGTTTCAGCGGTGGTGTGCTCCGGGAAGTTGACGTTGATGACCTGGCCGGCGGGTGGCGGCGCGGCGAGCAATTCCGCGGTGAGGCGGGCGGCGTGCTGCGCGGCGGCGGTCTGCGAAGCCGCAAAGCTACCTTCTGTTTGTCCTTTGGAATCACGAATCGCCTCGAAGTCAGCAAACGGAACGCATTGACTGAAGGCGATTGCGGGCAAGCCCCATTGCGCCCCCTCCATCGCACCCGCTACCGTGCCCGAACTGAGAATCAGGCATTCGGTCGTGTTGTAACCAATGTTGATCCCTGAAACAACCGCATCGGCCGGGTGCTCCAACAAATGCCCCATCGCGATATTGACGCAATCGGTGGGGGTCCCGTTGATCGCCCAAGCCCTTACCTCTTCAGGGAAATGGGCGGCCCCGCACAGGACTTCAATTTCCTTGTGTCGGCTGATGGCGCGCCCAATCCAGCTCTGTTCAAAGGCGGGGGCGGCGACTGAGACCCGGAAATCCGGCACGAGCGCCGCCACCAGACGGTGCAGAAACGCGGATTCGATCCCATCGTCATTGGTTACTAATAGATGTGGTTTCATTGCGGGTGGGTTCTGTAGCTTCCTTTGAGCTTTGGCTTAAAGTCCCTCTGGGCGTGCCAGCACCTCCGGCGGGGCGGGGCAGATGCGTTCCCTTACCTCCGGTGGCAATTCCATACTCCGCAACTCCCCGGAGGGTAAACGCTCGGCGTGAATGGTGGTCAGGTGTCCCTTGCCCGCCTGCGTGCGGCTTCCGTCCGCGTTCAAACGAAAGATGCGAAAGCGGAAATCGAGGGATCGATCCTTGACCGCGACCACCGCGAGATGGATTTCAATCGTGTCACCAAAATACAAGGGGGCCGAAAATTTGCACTCGGCTCGGGTGCGGGGCCAGCCGCGCAAGGGGCCCGCGCCCGTCTGGATCAAATCCAGCCCCGCCGCTTCAAAGAAGTCCCGCTCCGCGCTTTCCATATAGCGGAAGTAGTTCGAGAAATGCACCAAGCCCGCCATGTCGGTCTCGGAGAATTCAATTTTTCGGCTGGTTCGTTGCTCGTAATGCGCCATCGAATGCAAAAAAATCAACATTTTACACAAAAGCAAGGACCGCTTCGTCTTCAACCTTCCAAAATACCAATCAACCCGCTTGTTTTCTACAATTAGGTGACAATTTGAATCGGATTGTGAATAGATTGTGGATAAGTATTCGTGACATTTTGACACTATTTTTACCGTATTTTTAGGAGTTAGAGCGTTTTTTTCTTGTCAGATTGGTGTTTTTAAGAAACAAACTCGTATCTTTTATGCGTATTAGCCCTATTAATACCGCCTTACTGTTAACCCCTGCTTTGCTACTCAGCACCGCAGTAGGGGCAGGCGACTCACCCTCTCTTGAAGCGCGCATCACCAGCCTTGAAGGGCGTCTCGCTGCGCTCGAGCAACGCCTCGCCACCAACGAGAAAGCCACCGAGACCGCGCAGATAATGGCGGTATCGGGCGGAGTGGGCAATTCCCTCTCCAACAGCGCCGCGCTCGACATCATGGCAAACAGTGCATGGCGCAACCTGCGCTGGACGCGTCCGGTGCAATGGCAGGGTGTGGTGCCGGGTATCACCGAGGCCGAGGTGATCAAATTTCTCGGCGAGCCGCCCCGCTCGGTCAAATCCCTCAAGCCCCGCGTCGATAAAGTCTTTTATTACGAAACCAGTCTCGGTGACCAAAGCAATGCCCTCAGTGGACGCATCAGCTTCCGGGAGGGCAAGGTTATCGAGGTTCGTAAACCCAATTTTCAGACCAAGGAAACCGCGCAGTAGCGCCGTTTAACCGGGTTCGAAACAAGCAAACTAACACAACTACATATATATATGAAAAAACAAATTGCTATCGCATCTGCAATTCTTGCAGCTACTAGCTACTCCTTCGCGGAGATCGCCTTGACTGAGTCGCTCTCAGTGGAAGGTTTCGTGGATATGTCCTATTCGGACTCCGACAATGCGGAAAGCCGCATTGGCATCGATCAAGTCGAGTTCGACTTCCTCTTCAACGCTGGTGCGGTTTCCGCTCAGGTTGACGTTGAGTATGAAGAAGCCGGCAGTGCTACTGAAATCGAGCAAGCCTTCGTCACATACGACCTTGGCAACGGCGCTGCACTAACTGCAGGACGTTTCGCTTCTCAACTTGGTTTTGAAGCTTTCGAGCCTACCGGTCTCTACCAGCAATCACTTGCATACGCAAACACTGCGCTTCCCGGTTACGACAATGGTGTGAAATACACCAATGGCTCCTTCGGTATCGCTATTGTTGACGATGCTAGTGACGGTCAAATCGGTGACGGCAGCGACTATTCCATCGAAGTTGCTTACTCAACCGACCTTGGTAACGGCCTCGGTGCTTTCCTTGGCGGTCGCTACAATTCTGTAGACGGTAACGACGACCAATTCGTGGTCGACGCTTACCTCACCTACGAAACCGGCGCATGGCTCTTCGCAGCTGAAGTCGTTCACGTTGATGACGGTACTGACGTTGACACCTCCGCTCTTGCGCTTGCCAACTACAGCTACAGCGACGCGGCTTCTGTAACTGCTCGTTACAGCGTTGAAGACGGTACTGATACCTCCAAGATCACTCTTGCCCACAACTACGCTCTTGCTGACAACCTCGCGCTTATCGCTGAAGTTAGCTCGGTTGACGTAGACGGTGCTGACGAGGATGTGCAGTCTGCAGTTGAACTGCTCTTCACCTTCTAATTCGGTTTAACTGAATTTTTCTTTAAGCCCCGTGGTCATCCGGCCACGGGGCTTTTTGTTTTATTGCATGCTTGCCAGTGAGGCGTTTCGCTACTCTTTAAGTTAAGCAAAATGAAAATCGTACTCGCATACTCGGGAGGGCTCGACACCTCCGTCCTCGTCAGTTGGCTCAAGGAGCATTACTCCGCTGAGATCATTACCTTTGCGGCGGATGTCGGACAGGAGGAGGAACTCGACGGCCTCGAGGAAAAAGCGAAGGCCACCGGCGCGAGCAAGCACTACACCCTCGACCTCGTGGAGGAATTTGCCGCCGATTTTATCTACCCGATGTTGCGCGCCAACGCCATCTATGAAGGTCAATATTTATTGGGCACCTCCATTGCCCGCCCCCTCATTGCAAAGGCGCAAATCGAAATCGCGGAGCGCGAGGGCGCCGACGCGGTGGCACACGGCGCGACCGGGAAGGGGAACGATCAGGTGCGCTTCGAATTGACCTACGGCGCACTCGCCCCGCAGGTGCAGATCATTTCACCCTGGCGCATGCCGATTTTCCGGGAAGCCTTCCCCGGACGCACCGAGATGATCGATTATTGCCGCAAGCAAAAAATTGACGTGGAAGCGAGCGCCTCAAAGCCCTACTCAATGGATCGTAACCTCCTCCATATTTCGTACGAGGCCGGTATTTTGGAAGATCCCTGGTTTGATCCCACCACCGAAGACAACAAGGGGATGTATAAACTGACCACCGCCCCGGAGGATGCTCCCGACGAAGCGGAATACGTGGAGCTTGATTTTGAACAGGGCAACTGCGTCGCGGTCAACGGGGTCGCCATGAATCCCGCGCAGGTGATGCGTCACCTCAATGCCCTCGCCGGCAAACACGGGGTGGGTCGCGTCGACATCGTCGAAAACCGATTTGTCGGGATGAAAAGTCGCGGGGTTTACGAAACCCCCGCCGGCACGATTCTCCTGCACGCGCACCGCAATATGGAGACCCTCACGATGGACCGCGACCTCATGCATTTGCGCGACAGCTTGATTCCGCGTTACGCCCAGCTCGTCTACAACGGCTTCTGGTATGCCCCCGAGCGCGAAGCCCTGCAGGCCCTCATCGACGATTCGCAAAAAACCGTCACCGGAACAGTTCGACTCAAACTCTACAAGGGTAACCTTACCACCGTCGGTCGCAAATCCCCGCTCTCCCTCTACGATGAGGACATCGCCTCGATGGAAGGGGTCGCCAGCGACTACAACCCCGATGACGCCAGCGGCTTCATTCGCCTCAATGCCTTGCGGTTGCGCCGCCGCGCCGAGTCCCAGGGCGGGCCGGAACTGTAGTTGCGTCTACGGGCGGTGTTTCGTGGAAGCGACAATCGTGTCGCTTTGCGTGAGAGGCGTGGAAAAGCGGCAGGATT
>JBELLU010000004.1:0-11130 GCA_042096455.1 Opitutia bacterium | reverse complement strand
GTGGAAGCGACAATCGTGTCGCTTTGCGTGAGAGGCGTGGAAAAGCGGCAGGATTGCCGCTTCCACGGGTGTCGCTTTGCGTGCTGGGAGTTTTTTCATCATTCATTGGCGTGTGATTCCCACTTGAAGTTGGAGATGTGAAAGCGCCTGCCGAAGGCGGCATTTGGGTGTGCTTGGGGCAAACGCTGTGCGCGGGCGCGGCAACGGGCTTCACCTACAATGGCACCGCTTGAAGGGTCGCGCATCCGGGCGGCGGCATGCAGGGTAAAGCTGTCGGATCGCACGAAGGTGAAGGGAGCCAGCGAGTTGAGCAGGGTGGCCTGGCTGAAATGCGCGGGGCTTCCGGGCGGGATCAAATCGATTCCGCTATCGCGCAGGTTGAGGGTGGGGACCGCATCGATAGCGTTTTGCAGCACTTGCGACTCAATGAAGGATTGCATACTGAGGGGTGGGTGCCCCTTGGTGTGGTAATAATCCTTGAGTTTGCGGAGGATCGCTTGGGCGAGCGCCTCGATTTCGGCTGGGTTCAATTCGCGAAGGTTTTGAATGAAGGCGGGATGTTGTCGTTGGTTGCGCCAGTCGCTGGAGGTGGTGGCGAAGCAGGCGGGATAATCCTCCGTTTCGTTGCGGGTCTGGATTTCGTAGGCGGGATCCTCGCTTTGTTCGGTCAGACCATAAACCGCGTTTTGGGGATGATTGAAATGGAGATGCCGAAGGGTTTCAGGGGGTTTGAACCATTCGGGAATTTGCTCGTAGCGCAACTGCAGGCTGGAGGCGGCAAAGGATTGCCCCGCGAGCACCGCGATCCAGGAGGCGAGGTCGGTGCTGTTGCAGTTGAATCCGTTGTGCAGGAGGAGCTCGCGGGCGCTTGCGGGGGAATCGAGGCGGGGCGGTTGTTGTGGATCGAGGGGTCGCAGGCGGGCGTTAAACAAGGCTTGTTTGCCGTCCCAGTCCGTGAGCTGCGGGTTTGGGAGGGTTGAGAAGAAATAATAATCATGGGGGCTGGCGGCCGGCGGAAAGGCTTGTAAGTCCTGCAAAATCCCGGGGTTCATCTTTTCGGCAATGGGGGCGTCGCAGGCCCGCACGATGCGGTGTCGGCGACCGACGCTGCTGCCAGCGTTCTCATAGTGAAACAAATCATTGGCAGAAAAGAATTGCGCGGGGTCGAAGTTCGCTGGGTCGCAGTCACGGTCGTTCACGCGAAAGTCGTAGGGCAGGGGTGGATCGCGGTCCCATGCCTGCGCGGGATCCCAGTCCGCGAGATCCACTTCCAATTCCGGATTTCGAAATTCATACTCGTCGAGGTAGCGTTGCCAGTCGGCGCGGGTGCGGTCCAGCACCTTGAAGCGTAGGCTAAAGGCGTAGCCCGGTACCTCCAGCGATTCATTATTCATCCCGTATTTTCCGTCGGCGGAATCCAGGTTCCGTTGAAACCATGCCGCCCGGTTTGCATTGCCGTGTTGATAATGGATCGTGAAGTCCGGGTAATTTTCAACTTCCGCAGTAAACAGGCAGGCGGAATCGCCGTTTGAATTTTCGGCGTAGAGATGGATGCGTATCGGATCCCGGCCGAAGCGATAGTACGCTGTGACGCGGTCTTCGGGAGCGATGGGGAATTCCACCCCAAGGGCGCTGCGGCGGGTACCCACGCCCCCGTCGGCGGAGTCTTCCGGTAGGGATTTGTTAAAGACCATTCCGGATCGCAGGACTTTGCCCGGCGCTTCCTCGCTCCAACGGAATTGCAGATCGGCAAGGCTTCCGTTAAGGCTGCTCCCGTTGTTGTGGTTCATGAGGGTATAGCGCGGCAGGTTTTCAATTTTAACAACAAGGTCGGAGTAACCGAGGGCTGCGGGCCAGGCGGGGTCGCCGATGCGCAGCGGAACGTTGTAGGGATTCCAAAGCTCAAGGTAGGCTTTGCTGACGAGATAAAGGGTGCCGGGTTTGGAATCGGCATCGGCGGCGAGACCGGCGCTGAAGCGAAATTCGGTAAGCACGGGCGCGAGAGTGTGGATGGGGCCGCCGGAAGGAGTCGCGCTGCGCGGTGGGAGGATGCCGCAGTCGAGCAGTTCGAACTGTCGGTCGAGCGGACGCCGGGTTTGAACCATGCGGGCGATGTCCAGATTGATCAGTCCGGTTGGTTCGGGGTAGAGGGCTTGAAGTTCGGCGTCTGAAATCGTTCCCAAATCGAGCGTCTTAAGAAAGCTGAGATCATCCTTCAAGCCCCCGCCAAGGGGATTGCTCAAGACAAAGGCATTGCGCAGGCAACGGCTGGCACGAAGTTCCGCCCAGACCCCGGGCGCGGGTGGGAATTCCTGCGATTCAAAAGAGAGCTCCAGTTCACCCCAGTCCCGCGCGCGGCGCAAGAATTCGGGAACGGGGTTCGTCTCACCGGGATTGGCGCAGTCATAGAGTGGGGGGCAATCAAAGAGCGGGTCCTGTCGCAATTCTGCCAAGTCGAGGGTCGGTTTGCGGTAGTCGAGGTAGGGGAGGGTCGCACCCTTCGCGAGCGTGTCCAATATACCATCGGTATAGGCGAGCGGTGCGCGCAAGCCGAGGTCCTCAATCCACCAGGCGATCTCAAGGGATGCATCGATCTGTTGCCAGGGTACCCGGGCGGGGGCGACATCCCCCGCGCTGGTAAATTGACCGTCGCGGTCCGCATCATAGCCCGGGCTAAACTCGCAAAAAAATTCAGGATATTGCAGGCTTGGGTCGGCATGCGGTCCGGAGACTAACCACTGCGGCAATGCATCCGGTTTGGCGGCGTCCCAAACGCCAATCCAACGGCGGTTTTCCGGCTTGCAATGCTCCCCGAGTAAATCTGCCCGCGCGCTAATCCTCCGGTCCTGACCCATTGCTTCCTGAAGGGTGCCAGCCGCCAGCTTCAGCGCCAGACGGGCGTGTTGTTTCACTTGCAAGCTGAGGGCGTGGCGGCTGCCGCTGCGCAGTTCGGTCTCCAGCAAAGTCCCAAGGCTTAAGCTCAAACACAGCACCAGGCCCGTTAGAAGCAGGCAGATTACAATCGCAAAACCTCGCTGCGAGTGAAACGGTCTGAACGTTTTTATAATTTACCAGTATGGGTATATAAAACCAAAATGTAAATTATTATAAAACACCCGGCACATCGGGTAAACTTGGCATAATGGATTGCCTCAGCAGGGATATGCCAACTTATATGGTGCGATGCGTGAGGATGACCCAGAGGCGGAAGCCGATGAATCAATGGATGACTTTCCGGAAGATTTATTTCCGGATGAGTTGGATCCGACTGAGGACGAACCGGACGCCATGAGTTTTTTAGAGCACATGGAGGAATTTCGCTGGACGGTAGCGCGCAGTTTGCTGGCTTTTGTGCTGGGAGTGGTCGTGGTGGTGGTATTGATGCCAAAAATCGGCGGTTTTTTGCAGATGCCCTTGGTTCAGGCCTATGGTTCGCCCGATTTGGTCGCGCAAAAATTGATCACCTACAAACCGATGGGCGTCTTCTCGGTCTTTATTCAGATCGCGCTCCTGGGTGGGTTGGTTTTATCGATGCCCTTTGTGCTTTATTTCCTCGCCTGTTTTGTGGCGCCGGGCCTCACCGAGCGTGAACGCAAGGTCATACGTCCGGCCTGCCTCGCCGCATTCATCCTGTTCCTTTTTGGGGTCGCGGTCGCATTCTTTCTTATCCTGCCGCTCACCCTCATGGTCTCGGTGAAGTTTAATCAGTTAATGGACTTTCAAGTGCTCCTGGCAGCTTCGGAATACTATAACATGGTCGTGTGGTTTTCCCTCGCCACCGGTGCCATCTTTCAATTCCCGCTCATCCTTGTTATTCTGATCTTCATTCAAGTCCTTGCGACCGCACAATTGAAGTCCCTGCGCCGCGTTGTACTTGTCGGCATGATGATCTTCTCGGCATTCCTGACCCCCGGGGGCGACTTTCTCTCGCTTCCGCTGACGACTGCGATTCTCTACAGCCTCTACGAATTGGCCATCTTTGTGGGTGGACGAATTGAGGCGCGCCGTCCGCAGGCATAAAAAAAGCGCCCCGTAGGACGCTGCTTTTAAAGTCAAGGTGCGTTCGCTTTATTTATTTTCCTGCTTCTGCTTCCGCTGATCCGCCAGAACGATCATAAACATATTGACTGAAAACCAAAATGTTGTGGCAACCGGAACCGCCGCAAAACAAGCCTGCAGCTGCGCAATCACTGGGTCCGGTGAAAAAGTATAAGGCACCAGTGTTTTGCACATGTAGGCGTAAAAGCCCAAGGAGAGCACCACGCCCAAAGCGATTTGCCCCTTGCCGAGTAATTTCTGGTAGATCATTGTTTCCATAATTAAAGCCCTATACAGAACTTCCTGTGTGGCTCCCTGTCAAAACGAAATTGAATTTCAGGCTCGATTCCTTTCCTGATTTCTCGCTTGAATTCAAGGCTCCTCTCTCCATGGTCTTAACTTTGCTAAAAAATCATAGCTCATGACTCAACTTCTCATCAGTCTTTTAATTTTACTCCTCCTTCTCGCTTCGGGCTTCGTGGTCTTGATTGTCTTGATGCAGCGCACCGGGCAGGGTGGGGGTATGGGTGCAGCGCTCGGCGGTGGCGCCGCGGAATCTGCCTTTGGGGCGGACACCAACGACGTCCTTACCAAGACCACCATCTATTCGATCATTGTCTTTTTCATTCTGGCACTGGTGCTCTTTCTTTTGTTTCAGGCCAATTCCACCGAAAAACTCGAAGCGACTGACCCGATCATTCTGGCAGCGCCGGTTGAAGCAGCGGAACCCGCCGCGCCCGTCGAGGAAGCGCCCGCGCCGACCGAGGCAGTGCCCGCAGAGGTCGAGCTTAGCACCGCAGACGATTTATTTGAAAGCGAGCCTGCGGAGGTGGATGCGCAGACCGATTCCGGCAGCGCCCCCTCACAACCTTAATGTTTCCTTTTTATAAGCGCATTGCCCAAAAGATCCTGCGGTCAACCGATTACACCCGGTTAATCACAGGTCTTTTTTTTGCGCTTATTCTGACCGCGAATCAATCTGTGGCAGATGGGGCGCGTCCGCGTTTTGCGGAGGCGCTCCCCCCGGAAGCGGTGCATCCCTTTTTGGAAAGTTTCCGCACACAGGGTCTGCAGGGAGACTACAGCTTCAAGTTTCTTTTGGAACACCTGCCGCGCCGTGGCAAGACCATGCGTTACGGGGGAACCCTCTGGGGTTCATGGAATAAGAGTGGTCCCGTCAGTCGTTTCGCGATCGATCCCGGGGTGACGGATCAGGAAAGCGGTCGCCCTGCCGCGAGGGAGTGGATTGTGCAAAACGGCGGGCAGCAGCAGGCCTGGGCGCGCGAGGGTACGGATGGCATTTTTGAACCAATCGATGCAACGGCCCTCATGGAACCGCTTTTTGAGGGCGTGCTTTACCGGCCCTTTGATCTCCTGATGCCGTTTATATACTGGGATGACTATGAATACGAGGGGCCCAAGGCGATTGGAACGCGGCTCGCGCACCAGTTCCTCATGAAGCCGCCTGCGGGGCTTGACCTGCCGCAGGTCCACGCCGTGCGGCTGAGTCTTGACAGCGAATACCGGGCTTTGATGCGTATTGAAATTTTGGATACATCGGGCGAGGCGCTCACACGTTTTGAGGTGGAAAGTTTCAAGAAGGTGCAGGGGCAATACATTGTTAAACGAATAACTCTGGGCGAACAAACGAGTGGTGAGCGCACCCGTTTTCGCGTGACGGCAGCGGTGCTGAATTTGGAATTACCGATACAAATTTTTGATACAGAAAAAAACATTAAGGCGCCTCAATTTGCGCCGGAAAAATTTACCGAACTGTAAGTATTTTTTAAACGCAAGGTGAAGAACTTTTGCGTGTTAAAATGTATTGACAATACAGCTACATCGGTCACTTCTTTTATTCCGTAACTACTCTATGACGCAAGTTGCGACCAGCCCTTTAACTTTTGATCTGCACCAAGATTTATTAATCAAGTTGCAGCAACTCCAACGACAGAGTGGAGCACGATCAATCAGCGAAGTTGTAAGAGAAGCGCTGGCGGTTTTTAATCCGGGTCGGCTCAGTGCAAGGTCAAAAAAGCATCGTCAAATATCAGTCCGCCTGCCGAATGAATTACGCAGTCACCTCACGCAATTGAGCCGCAAATACAAGCTCAGTGCAGGTGAGATCCTTCGCGAAGCCTTGTTGGAAATTTCCAAAGTAGATCCTACTTTTAACCCCAAAACAAAAACTATGCCTAAGAAAAAAGTAACCAAGAAAAAAGCGCCTGCGAAAGCAGTCCGCAAAGCACCAGCCAAGAAAAAGGCTGTTAAGAAAGCCGTAAAAAAAGCTGCAAAGAAGGCACCTGCCAAAAAAGCTGCTAAAAAGAAAACCGTGAAGAAAGCGGTTAAGAAAAAAGCACCTGCCAAAAAAGCCGCAAAGAAGGCGGTAAAAAAAGCAGTTAAAAAGAAGGCGCCTGCCAAAAAGAAGACCGTGAAGAAAGCGGTTAAGAAGAAGGCACCTGCTAAAAAAGCCGCGAAGAAAGTGGTGAAAAAAGCAGTTAAAAAGAAGGCACCTGCCAAGAAAGCTGTGAAGAAAGCGGTTAAGAAAAAAGCACCTGCTAAAAAAGCCGCGAAGAAAGCGGTGAAAAAAGCACCAGCTAAAAAAGCTACCAAGGCTCGTAAGAAGTAACGAGTCCTGGACTCCCTTCTTAGGCTAGGCTTGCTTTTGCCGAAACAGAAGTTTTCACTCAGCGCTTCCGGTATTGTCGTTATGAACGACGCTTACCGGGAGCGCTTTTTATTTTTATGACTGAAACAAACTCACTCCCCCTCTCTTCATGGGCACGCAATGTAGCGCCCTCACCCACGCTGGCGGTCGATGCCAAAGCGAAAGCTCTCAAGGCCGCCGGGGAAGACGTCTGCGGATTCGGTGCCGGTGAGCCCGATTTCGATACCCCGGAATTTATCAAGGCGGCCTGCTCCCAAGCCCTCGCGGATGGCAAAACAAAATATGCCCCCGCGCCCGGTATTCCCGACCTTCGTGCCGCCCTCGCCGAAAAATACCGCAACGAGAATGGCATCGAGGGAGTGGAGCCCAGTCAGGTTATCGTCAGTCCCGGCGGGAAATTCTCCTGTTACCTCGCAATACTCGCAACGATCAGCCCGGGGGACGAGGTCATTATCCCGGCACCGTATTGGGTGAGCTACCCGGAGATGGTGAAGCTCGCGGGCGGCACTCCCAAGGTTGTATTCGCAGGTCACGAGCGCGGTTTTAAGATTACGCCGGAACAACTGCGCGAGGCGATCACCCCCCGCACCCGCATGTTGATAATCAACAGTCCCTCCAATCCCACCGGAGCGATCTATACCGGGGCGGAACTGGCGGCCCTCGTCGAGGTCGCGCTCGAAGCCGGCATATATATAATGTCCGATGAAATTTATGAATACCTGCTCTACGATGGCGTGCAGCATCTAAGCCCTGCGTCTTTTTCAAAGGAAGCCGCCGCCGCCACTATTACGGTCGCGGGTTTCAGTAAGACCTTTTCCATGACGGGTTGGCGTCTCGGGACCTTGGTGGCAAACCCGCAGGTCGCCAAAGCGGTTGCGAGTCTCCAAAGCCAGACCAGTTCCAACGCGACCACCTTTGCGCAATACGGTGCCCTCGCCGCGATGCAAAATTGGGATGCCTCAAAAACCGCGATTTCCGGGATGCTGGAAGTCTTTGACCGCCGCCGCCTCCGACTCCTTGAAGGTTTGCGCGCGATTGACGGGTTGGAATGCGCCCGCGCCGAGGGAGCCTTTTATCTTTTTCCCAAGATGGAAGCCCTCGGAATGAGCGCCGCAGACTTTGCCACGGAACTCCTTGAAATCGAAAAAGTCGCGGTCGTTCCCGGGGAGGGTTTCGGCGCGCCGGGCTACATGCGTCTCAGTTACGCGACTTCCGACGAAGTAATCGAAAAGGGCCTGGAACGATTGACTCGTTTCTGCGCGAACCGTTAGTTGAATTTCCGCCATGAGTAAGAACGCAAAAATCCTATACACCATCACGGACGAGGCACCCGCCCTTGCCACCCATTCACTGCTTCCGGTCATCGAGCGCTTCGCCACTGCGGCGGGGGTCGCGGTCGAAACCCGCGACATCTCCCTCGCGGGTCGCATCCTCGCAAATTTCGCAGATTGCCTCGAAGCCCATCAGGTCATACCGGATGCCCTCGCGGAACTCGGAGAGCTCGCCAAAAAACCGGATGCCAACATCATCAAGCTGCCCAATATTTCAGCCTCCATTCCGCAAATGCAGGCATGTATTAAAGAACTCCAGTCCCAGGGTTTCGCCTTGCCGGATTACCCCGAGGAAGCCCGCACCGAGGACGAACGCGCCATCAAGGCACGCTACGATAAAATCAAAGGCAGCGCCGTGAACCCGGTTCTCCGCGAGGGGAACTCCGACCGCCGCTGTGCCCCCGCAGTCAAGCAATACGCCCGCAACCACCCGCACCGCATGGGAGCGTGGAGCGCCGATTCCAAATCGCAGGTCGCCAGTATGCCCGCGCAGGATTTCTTTGCGAACGAACAATCCCTGACCCTCCCCGAAGTCACCACCGCCCGCATCGAACTCCACGCCGCCGACGGCTCCACCACCACCCTGAAAGACGGCCTCGAACTTCAGGCAGGGGAGATCCTCGACGCCACCTTTATGAGTGCCAAGGCGCTCCGTTCATTCCTCGCCGCCGAAATCGAAGCCACCCGCGAAGCAGGAACCCTCTTTTCCCTCCACATGAAGGCGACTATGATGAAGGTTTCCGACCCCATCATTTTCGGACACGCCGTCACGGTCTTTTTTGGATCCGTCTTTGAAAAACACGCCGAGGCACTCGCCGCTCTGGGGGTGGACCCCAACAACGGCCTCGGCGACCTCCTCGCCAAAATTGAGACCCTCCCCGCCGATCAAAAGGCCGCGATCGAGACAGACCTCGCTGCCGTTTACGCGGAGCAGCCCGACCTCGCGATGGTCGATTCCGACCGGGGTATCACCAATCTGCATGTCCCGAGCGATGTCATTATTGACGCCTCCATGCCCGCCGCAATTCGCACCTCCGGGCAAATGTGGAACAAGGACGGACAACAACAGGACACCAACTTCATCATCCCCGACCGTTGCTATGCGGGGGTCTATGCCGAGACCATTGCCTTCTGTAAGGAGAACGGCGCCTTTGATCCCGCCACGATGGGGAGCGTCGCAAACGTCGGGCTCATGGCGCAAAAGGCGGAGGAATACGGCTCGCACGATAAGACCTTTGAGATTCCGCACGACGGCGAAGTCCGCATCGTGAACGCCTCCGGTGAAGTCCTGCTGCGTCATAGCGTCGAAGCGGGCGACATCTGGCGCGCCTGTCAGGTAAAGGACGCCCCGATCCGCGACTGGGTCAAGCTCGCGGTCAACCGCGCCCGCGCCACCGCTTCCCCCGCGATTTTCTGGCTCAATCCCGCCCGCGCCCACGATGCCCAACTCATCGCCAAGGTCGAGACCTACCTCAAGGATCACGACACCGAGGGGCTCGACCTCCGCATTCTTTCGCCCGTCGAGGCGACCCGTCTATCCCTTCAGCGCGCCAAGGCGGGGGAAGACACCATCTCGGTCACCGGCAACGTCCTCCGCGATTACCTCACCGACCTGTTCCCAATTCTCGAACTCGGCACCAGCGCCAAGATGCTCTCGATTGTCCCGCTCATGAACGGCGGGGGCCTCTTTGAAACCGGAGCGGGTGGTTCCGCGCCCAAGCACGTACAACAATTCGAGAAGGAAAATCACCTCCGCTGGGATTCCCTCGGGGAATTCCTCGCGCTCGGGGTTTCCCTCGAGCACCTCGCAACGGTGCATGCAAATCCCAAGGCCGCGGTGCTTGCCAAAAGCCTCGATGCCGCCACCGCGCAATTCCTCGAAACGAACAAATCCCCCTCCCGCAAGGTCGGTGAACTCGATAACCGGGGCAGTCATTTCTACCTGACCCTTTATTGGGCGCAGGCCCTCGCCGCGCAAAGCGAGGATTCCGAACTGCAGGCCCGCTTCGCACCCCTCGCCGCGCAACTCGCCGCTTCTGAGGACGCCATCGTCGCGGAACTCAACGAGGCCCAGGGCGCAGCGATGGACATCGGCGGATACTACCGGCCCGACGCGGCCCGCGCCGCCGCCGCGATGCGACCCAGCAAAATCTTTAACGCCGCCCTCGACGCCCTCTAATAAACCGCTGCCGGACCGGCGACGCTTCTTGCTTTCCAAGCGACCATGCTCGGCTATTCTGCTGGCATGTTCGGAAAAAGAAAGAAGCCCCTGAGCCCCGCGAATGCGGTGCTGTTGATGTTGGCGGCTGCTTTCCTGATCTTGGTCTTTTTCTTTGGCAGCATCATTTTGCAGACGCAGCGCGAGTTGAAACAATTCAATGAACGCGAGCTTCGCCTCCAGACAAAGCTCAAGCAGGCCGAGCAGGAATTCATTCAAAAGGAAATGTATCTGAGTCAATTACTGGAAGACCCGGAATTTCTTGAACGGGTCGCTCGGGAGCGCCTCGGTTACACCCGCCCCGATGAGATCATCTTTCGTTTTACGCCGGAGTAGAAAAGCACTTTATTTGCGGTGCTTTCGGCGAATGGCCACTCCTATAAGCACTATACTGCCCACAAGAAGGGCGTAGATTGATGGCTCCGGTACTGCGGTAACATGAAGATGAGAAAATCTTACATTATTAATATTGGAACCAAAGGGTGTGATCGCTCTCAGCGATAATGCTTGATTTGCTGCCAAATTGATGGGTGTTGCAAGAGTAATTACCTCTCCATAACTTCGGTCATTGTTCACTTCGATTATTTGCGTCGTTACGCCGTCGAATAAGGAGATTTGATTACCGCTATCACCATATCCACCGCTATAAATAGTGTTTGTTAAGGTAAAACTTGTAATGGTTACATCTTCGCTAAAGGTCATTGTCATGGTGGGATAAATCGTTTGTGGATATAAAACCGAAAGACCATCAGCAAATACGGCTAATCCTTCAGGACGCCCAAAAAGTGTGCTATACCACCGATCTTGGGAGGCTACCGTTAGGCTTACGCCGCTTTGAGTAATGGTGGAACTTGTAACTTGGTCTTGTAAATTTC
>JBELLU010000003.1:0-66844 GCA_042096455.1 Opitutia bacterium | reverse complement strand
TGTTCCTGGGGGTCTATCCCGGGCTTACCGGAAAGCAAATCGATTATGTGATTGAATCAATCAATAGTTATGCTTCAAAGCAATGATGATTATGATTAGTATTGGGCTTTTGTAGCAGAAACTATAAATTTAAATTTATGAAAGATATCTCTTCAATTGCTCATAATATCCATGGGCAACCAATGTTTGCTACGCTTGCCAGGGTTCAAGCAATGGAACGGGAAGGGAAAGATATTCTGCATTTTGAATTAGGAGAACCAGATTTTGATACACCGCCTAATATTGTAAATGCAGCCTGTGAGGCCTTAAAAAATGGCGATACACACTATACCGCTTCTGCTGGGTTATATGAGTTTCGTTTAGCCGCGCAGCAAACAACTCTTAATTCGCGGGGCTTTAAACCCGATATAAATCAGATACTGGTGACGCCCGGTGCGAATGCGATAGTCTACTACACGGTAAAATGCGTTGTTAATCCAGGCGATGAGGTCATTGTACCAGATCCTGGATTTCCTACTTATTATTCTGCAATAAAAGCTTGTGGGGCAAAAGCAGTCACAGTTCCTTTGCGCGAGGAGTTCGGGTTTCGTATGCAACCACAGGATCTAGAATCAGCCATCAATAAGCGCACGCGTTTGATTATATTCAACTCACCTAGTAATCCAACCGGTGCCGCCAATACCCCAAAAGAGATTGATGCGATTTCACAAATTGCTAAAAAACATGATATCTATATCCTTAGCGATGAAATTTACTCGCGCTTAATATTCAGTGAAGAGCGCAATTTTTGTAGCCCCTCAACATTGGATAGTTGTCGAGAGCGGACTATTATAATTAATGGTTTTAGCAAAGCGTTTGCAATGACGGGCTGGCGTTTAGGGGTTGCGATTGGCCCTGAGGAGGTTATCGAGAAAATGCGTTTGCTTAACGAGACAATCGTATCGTGCGTACCTCCATTTATTCAGCGCGCAGGCATTGAGGCGATCGTTGGCGATGTAAGCGCAGTGAATGCCATGCGGGAAGAATATATAAGGCGGCGGGACATCATAACAGCTGGCTTGAATGCACTACCTGGTGTGCGGTGTACGCGACCGGACGGATCTATTTATGCCTTTCCAAATATTTCCGAAACCGGGATGAACTCCGAAAGCTTTTCGGAGTTTGCGCTACAAGAGGCGGGAGTCGCCCTCCTGCCTGGAACTAATTTTGGGCCTGGCGGGGAAGGTTACGTGAGATTGAGCTATGTAAATAGTATTGAGAATATTGAAAAAGCTATCAGCTGCCTATCAGCTGCCTTAAGAAAGTTATCATGAAAAAAATACGTATTGCCGATTACGTGGCAAATTTTCTAGCTGAACAATTACAGGTTGATACTGTATTTTTAGTTTCAGGTGGTGGTATGATGTTTCTGAGTGACGGACTCGCTCTAGACGATAGAATTAAGGTCATCTGCAATCATCACGAGCAGGCCTGTGCGATGGCTGCTGTGGGGTATGCAAAACTAAAGCAAAATTTTGGCTGTGCTTATCTTACTACTGGTTGCGGGGGCACGAATGCGATCACGGGATTGCTTAACGCATGGCAGGATAACACGCCGGTCTTTTTTATTAGCGGGCAGGTTAAATTGAAGGAAACTTCGCATGCTTTACCTCTGAAATTGCGTCAATTTGGAGTTCAGGAAGCTGACATAATCTCAATCGTTGAGCCTATTTCCAAATATGCGGTCATGGTTAAAGACCCAAAAGAAGTGCCTTATCATTTGGAAAAGGCTGCATATTTGGCTGGGGCTGGACGCCCCGGGCCCGTGTGGATTGATCTGCCCATGGACGTTCAGGGTGCTATCGTCGATGAATCCGATTTTCTACACTATGATCCCACGGTGGAGGTAGAGGCTGTTCCTCAGATCGTTGACAGTGATCTCCGGGTGGTTGAAGCAGCTTTAGTGAACGCGAAAAGACCGATCATTGTGGCGGGTCAGGGCGTTCGCCTTGCGGGAGCTATCCCTGAGTTCAAGGCATTCATAGAGAAACGAAATATTCCATATGTGGCTTCGCGGTTGGGTATTGATCTCTTGGAGTCCGAGCACCCACTTTTTATTGGGCGGATGGGAACAAAGGGTGACCGGGCTGGGAACTTTGCAGTGCAAAATGCAGATTTAATACTCGTGCTGGGTAGTCGCCTGAGTGTTAGTTCAACAGGTCATCAATATGAAACGTTTGGTCGTGAAGCGAAAGTAATCGTTTTAGATGTGGATAATCACGAACATAAAAAGAATACAGTTTCTATTGATCATTTTATTCATGGTAACGTTAAAGATTTCTTCTCCGGGTATTGGAATTCAACCGTGCGAAGTCCTGATGCCTGGGCTGAAAAATGCCGTCATTGGAAAAAAATATGGCCCGTTTGTCTGGCGGAATACAAGGAAGATGCGCAGGGGATTAATTTGTATTGGTTTACTGACCGTCTTGCAAAATTCGCACCGGATAAAAGTGTGGTAATATCTGACGCAGGTTCTGCATTTTACGTGGTCTCGCAAGGATTCATGTTTAAAGGAAATCAGCGATATGTGACTTCCGGCGCACAGGCCGAAATGGGCTTTAGTTTGCCTGCGGCAATCGGCACCGCTGCTGCATTTCCAGACTGGATAACCCTGGCGGTAACCGGGGATGGGTCGCTTCAGATGAATATACAGGAAATTCAGACTTTGGTACACTACCAGCTGCCGATAAAGCTATTCGTTTGGAACAATAACGGTTATCTTTCGATACGTGCAACACAGCGCAAATTTTTTGATGGGCGTTTTGTGGGTACAGATGATGGTTCAGGTGTTTCCTTTCCAAACCTTGAAAAAATAAGCAAAGCATACGGCATCCAATATATGCGTGCTGAGAATAATACCGAGTTGGATCAGGTTATTCAAGAATCCATAGATTTTAAAGGACCGGTAATAGTGGAGATTATGTGTATTGCTGATCAGGAAATTGTGCCGGCGGCGTCATCTTTACGCAAAGAGGACGGCACGATGGTTTCCAAGCCGCTCGAGGATATGTACCCCTTCCTCCCCAGAGAAGAATTTGATCGTGAAATGATCGTCAGGCCTTTGGATGAATAAGGACGCGCCAGAGTTCGGAGGTCGCCACCGCGAGACTCTAAGTAGACAAGCCCAAATGCTTCTTGATGGAAAACGCATCTTCCTGACCGGCGGTACCGGGTTGTTTGGGAAGTGGTTGCTGACGGCCCTACAGGACAGTGACGCGGAGCTGGTTTTGCTTACGCGTAATCCGGAGGCTTTTTGCCGGGCATTTCCTTTGGTGAAAACCCTGAGGGTTGAATTCGTGCAAGGAGATATTCGGGATTTCAAATTCCCCGAAGGCCATTTCGACTATTGTATTCATGCGGCCACTCCGGTCGTCTCGGACGACTTGAGCGATGCTGACGCTGTTATGACTGCCATCATTGTGGAGGGCACCAAGCGTGTTTTGGACTTTGCCCGCTTGGCGAATGTGGGTCGGCTGCTTTATATCAGTTCCGGAGCGGTCTATGGGGTGCAGCCGCCGGAACTGGAGCGCATTCCGGAATCCTTTCCCTGTAATCCGGTGAGCGTTTACGGGAAAGGGAAATTGCGGGCGGAGGAGCTCTGTCTCGAGTCCGGCCTGGACTGTGTGATTGCACGTTGTTTCGCATTTGTGGGGCCACATATGCCGCTCGATGCACACTTTGCGATTGGTAATTTTATCGGAAATTGCCTCAGGGATGAACCGATTGTGATTAAGGGTGATGGCACCGCGTTGCGTTCCTATATGTATGCGAGTGACTTGGCAGAATGGTTGATTGGAATCCTGCTGAATGGAGCAAAGGGGGAGGTTTACAATGTTGGTTCGGAAGATGCGATCAGCATCGCGGATTTAGCGCATAGATTATGTCGTATTACGGAAACGGAAAATTCAATTGAGCTGGGGAAAAAGCCGATAGATGGGCAGGCTCCAGAGCGCTATATCCCGTCCAATCATAAAGCCCGCGCATTGCTATCGCTTCAGGTTAAGGTTGGTTTGAATGAATCCATCCAAAAAGCCTACACTGCAGCGTCGAAGATTTAGCAGGCGGTAGAAATCAAAAGCGGGCAGATGCACGCTGCTTAAATACGGAAATTTTTTTTCAGGTAGTGCTTTGAATAAAAATCAACAACACGTTGAACCAGGCGGGGCGTGAGCCAGCGCATCGCCCAAATGCTTTTTGTGGTCGCACCCATCGAAAATGCATCTCGAAGATATGCATCAAAGGCGACTCCTTTTGCAATGCGCCGCTTGAAGCCCGATTTGAGTCGACGCGCGTTCATGGCAAGGAAACACAGACCCGGGAAACCAGACAATTTTTCCCCAAGGATATTCCGGTAGAATTGTTCCCGGTTCAACCACAGCGTATGTGGCGGCTGTGTTTCCTTAAAGTGGGTGTCCTGCATATCATGTCGACCGCTGTAGACATAGGCATCGGTCATGAGAATAGCGGATCCACTGCCGACTGCTTCAATCATGATAGGTCGATCGCCCCATTTCCCGAAGCGTGTTTTCAAATCCTCGAAGTGCAAGGATTGGAGGGCTTCTTTTCGATAGATGGCGCTGCAAAAAGCAATTTTGTTTCGTACATAGAGCGCGGCTGAGAAATGGATTTTATCTAATTTAAGGACGGGATTGTTTTGTTTTTCTGAATAGTCGGGAGCGGTGCGAGCCGGGATCGCTTTTGCATTGGATACAATTATATTTGCATCTTGGTTTTTGTGAAGCTGGGCATAAGCACGCTCAATATATTCAGGGTGAAGTTGATCGTCATCATGAAAGATCATGACGTATTTTTTGGAGCACAGGTGCTGGCAGCGCTGGATATTGCCCAAGCCTCCGATGTTTTCTTTGGTTGGAAGATAATGAATATTCGA
This sequence comes from Opitutia bacterium, assembly GCA_042096455.1. GTDB lineage: Bacteria > Verrucomicrobiota > Verrucomicrobiia > Opitutales > Coraliomargaritaceae > UBA7445. Next base: position 61,914 of record JBELLU010000003.1, on the reverse strand, counting down.
GCCTTGAAAGGAGGCGACGACTTCCGGGGTATGGTCCGTGCTGGCATTATCCAGGATAGTGATCGAAAGGTCTTTGATGGATTGCTCCAGACAGCTGGTTATCGCATGGCGGAGCATCTCGGCGCGATTGTGCGTGAGGATGAAAATTTCCAGGTCTTCGGTGGCGGTAGACATCTGTAGCGGTTGGTTTAATACCTTTTCTTTCGCGGGACAATCCTACGGTAAAAGCCTCGCCATTTATTGCGGAGCATTTTGAGGCCGTGCAAGTATGGTTTGGCCCACATTTCGAGGAGCTGACGTTCCTTTTTTTTGCCCCATCGTCCGCGGTTTCGGCGATACGCCTTTTCCATATCCTGATCGAAGATATTGGCGAGGAAGTCGGCAAATACTTGATCGCTCAAGCAATCGGGTTCCAGGCCTTGCGGAAACCAGGGTTCCGCAAGCATTTGTTCATACTGCATAGGATCGTTGTCAATTTCCCGCACCCGCTCGACCGCTGCCTCCAGGCTTGAGAAATCGTGGCAGTTAACGAAAGCCTTGGGGTTGAAAAGGGAGGCGACTTGCGGATCGCCCCAATAGATGGGAACGGCATTGGATGCCGCTCCTTCGGCAAATTTTTCGGTGAGATAGCCCGGGTGGGAGCAATTCTCAAATGCGATGACAAATTTGTGCTTTGATTGGAAAGCAAGCTTGTCCGAAACACGGCCCCCCACGTTGTTGCGCCAGCGTCCCCCGGAGTTTACCTGCTTGTATGCGGATAATAAATCAAAAATCCGACTTCGTTCTTCTGCGCTGTTGGTGAGATTCGACATTACATAAGCGCAGAAATCCGTTTTTAAGGGCATTATTTCATGAACGGGCGGCCGCGGTAAACGCAGAACGGAATAGGCATCACGGTATAGTTTGATCAGTGGGAGCCAGATGTATCGGTCGCCAAATTCCAGTTTTTCAAATGTCATCGCGTAGTCGCTGATGCCAAAGTTAGGAGAAACGTTCTCGCCTGAAACAAATATGCGAATACCGGAATACTTTAAGACATCGTAACCTTTTACTGAGTGAAAAACGTAATCGGCATTTAGATCATTCGTTAGCTCGATATCGTATCGATCTTCGACAAATTGCAGGATGCATTGAACAAAGCTTGGATCCGCATCCACAATAGCGATACGTTTTTTTGGTTTATCCATAATGGAGCATTTGTAGAGCTATCTTGTGTGTAAAAAGGATTTGGAACGGATGGGTCGACTGCAAGCACAGTAGTCATATCCCTTCTTTCTGGGCAAGCCTAGAGCCACCCGTATGGGAAGGGCAGGTCGTTTCCGGCAAAGTCGTATGGTGCGTGGGCTGTTTCAAGGTTGCAGTCTGAGCCCAGTTAAGACAATTAAAGTAAAAATTTTTAGAGCGCTGCTTCCAATTGAAGCCTCCATTTATGGAAAACGAACCCAACAGCAGGCCCATCCGGGTTAAATTCATGACCAAGGCGCCCGCTTCGGACAAGCGCGAGTATTTTCTGCAGATGTTTCCCGGCGGGAAACCGGGGTGGGGGCGCTGTCAATTTATCTTTGACCAACTGGAGCGCGACTATGACTGGATGGTTGTTTACGATGATATGCCCTCGGTGAGCGGGGAGCGCTTCACGCTCTGGGAGGAAGCACTCGCTTGCCCGCGCGAGCATACCATGCTCATTACCTCCGAGCCCTCGACCATCAAGACCTACGGTCATCATTTTCATCGACAGTTTGGCCACGTATTGACCAGTCAGGAACCATGGGCCATTCGTCATCCGAGGGCGATCTACGCGCAGACCGGGATGGTGTGGTTTTACGGAAAACTCGGGAGAGCTGCTTCGTATGATTACCTGCTTGAACATTGCCCGACTGAAAAGACCCATGAAGTCTCGACGGTTTGTTCATCCAAGCGCCAAAAGCATACCCTGCACAACAAACGTTACGCATTTTCGAAGTGGCTACAGGAGCGTCTGCCGCAAATGGAGCATTACGGGCATGGGGTGCGCTATATCGATGACAAGTCGGATGCCCTGGATTATTTCAAATATCACCTTACGATTGAGAACCACTATTGTGCGCATCATTGGACTGAAAAGCTGGCGGATTGTTATCTGGGTCTTTGCCTGCCGCTCTATTATGGATGCCCCAATCTTGCAGATTATTTTCCTGAAGAGAGTTTTGTGCCGATCGATCTCTTTAATTACGAAGAATCCCTTGAGATTATCCAGCGGGTGATTCGGGACAAGGAATACGAAAAACGTCTGCCTGCGATCAAGGAAGCGCGGCGGCTCTACCTTGAGAAGTATTGCACCTTTGCGAATTTGAGTGGACTAATTGAACGGCTGCACCAACCCGCACGGGTAACTCAAGCGGGCGTGAATATTCTGAGTCGTCACGCCCTGCGGCGGTCCTCCCTTTTGCAGGCCTGTAGTTTTGGAGTTGAGAAGTTTTCGGCGCAAGTGCGCCACAAGCTTGGTTTGGGATAGGCAATAACATCCTCCTTGGAAAAACCGGGCATTCCCGCCTCTTGAATATTGCTCGCAAAAGCTTATATTTGAGCATTCCAAGCTTGCATCGCATAAGCGTTGAAGGATTTACGCGATTGTTGTGATTTGCAAATCGAGGCAGTCGGCATCAGTATGACCAAAGTATCCAATACAAGCTTGCATTAAAAGATCGGGGTTCAATAAATTTACAAATACGACAAGAAACTTATAAAATTTGAAAAATTGTTTAAAATATTAATAATACGGTCGGTATGCAGATATCCTTATTCAAAGTTCCGGCAGTTCAAAATTTGTTAATTCGACGCCGAGTCGCCACCACCGGTTCAGATAGCAAGCGTTTATCATCAAATCCTGATGTCATAACCATCGTGAAAGGTGGCTTGGGTAATCAGCTTTTCATTTACGCAGCGGGTCGGGCATTTGCAGAACGCCTTCAGGCAAATTATTATTTGGATAGCCGTCGCGGTTATACGCACGATTGCTATGGACGCAGGTTTCTTCTGGATCGCTTTCCAGTATCGGCAGCGATCATGCCGGAGGAAATGCGGGTTGCCGCTACAATTAAGCACACGCGACACAAGCTGGCCCGTTCAATCAATAAACTTTTACCTTTAGAGCGCCGGTTTTATCTCGCGGAGAGCCATGGGATCGATGCCGCCAGTTTTGCAAGCTGCAGACCGAAGCCGAAACGAGTATATCTCAATGGGCATTGGGGGGATGAATCCTTTTTTAAACCGTATGCGGATTTAATTCATGAAGAGTTGCGTGTGCCCGCACCCGAGGATGATCGCAACCGCAAGCTTGGCGCCGAATTGAAGGCGAATCCGCAGGCGGTTTTCATTCATGTGCGCCGGGTTCGTTATATTTCGAAGCTCAAGGCAGATTATTACAAGGATGCCATTGATAGGATTCGGGCGGAGCTGGATAATCCGCGCTTTGTGGTTTTTTCAGATGATATGACTTGGGCCAGGGAAAATTTTCCGAGCGGATTGGATTATACCTGGGTGGAGCACAATCAGAAAGATGAACTAGCGGACTTATGGCTGATGTCATGTTGCCGTCATGCCATCATCGCTAACAGTAGTTTCAGTTGGTGGGGCGCATGGTTGGGTCCCTCGGATGCAGGTCACCGAATCATTTACTCGCCCGATAATGAAAGATGGCCGATGCGACCCGCGGAAGGTTGGAGGACTTTACCGTTTGAAATTTAGCTTTCCTGTACCCACTCGACGATCCCTGTTCCGGTCCAATGACCGAGGCTGGTCATGTCGAATTTTGGATAGGGGAGTTGTACTTGTTAGTCTTTAGTTCACTTTAGTACGTAAACTTCGTCACAACCAACGCAACTTTTGAGCCGATAGTTAACTGAAGTTAAGAACCTAAACACATCTGGTGAGCGAGTCCCATTTTCAACACTTATCACTTTGGCCGGAAGCTTGGTTAGGTTAAAACTTTGCAAGATGGGTAATTCGCAGCCTTCTGTATCTACCGAGAGAAAGTCAATCTGCGTAATTCCAAAGCGCTCGAGCATCGTTTCAGGCATAATTGACTCAAGTTTTGTCAAGCTGCTTGATCCCCCCGTCTGTTCTATTTCGCTTTCAATTCGATTTTTGTGATGTGCATCCATGTATGTTTCTATGCCAGACAACATATTCGCACTACCCTCAACAACGAGGAAATCTACAAAACCGTCTTGATCGGTTATACAGGCATTTAAGCAATCACACTTCCGGTTTTTTTGGAGCTGCTTAAAAATAGTCGGGTGCGGTTCCACACAAATTCCTTTCCATCCCAATTCCTCGAAAAGTAAGCTGTTAGAGAGTGTTACTCCGTCATTCGCCCCAATATCGATAAAAATCCCCGACTCTATGTCTTTAAGGAGGTCAAGTGCTACTAAGTCCTGACCATATTGACTGTGCCCACCCGCTCTGCAATTGAACTTTCGAAGCCTGCGCTTTAGATACCAATAAGCTTTTAAATTTTGAATTTTCATTCGGTAAGTTTCCCCCGCTAATGTCGTAATGATTTAGATTTGCTTTCTGAATTTGGATTTTAAATTTAGGCTTTGAAGTGCTGTCTTGGTTTTCGAATCGCGCAGTTTTTGGCAGTGATTGGGTATTGAGCATGATACAGGTAAACTCTCATGTATTTCATTATATGAGGCAATAAGAATGAGGTGCTTAGTATCTTAGGCCCTGGAATATGCGTTCTGGGGATTATTGGTTTTCAATGGAATTTCTTAGGTTCTTGGTGATAGCGTGAGTGTTAGGTTTTTTGCCAAGATTAATCCTGATGGTGAAGGCTGACATAGGATTCGAGGGTCGCGTGGAGCATCGCCTCGAGCGTAAAGGGGTTATTCGCGGAAAGCGGGGGCGGGTTCGTGCTCCATTCCTTGAGGCGGGTGGAAGCAAGGTCGTAATCACCCGTGTGAATTTTTCCGGAGGGGAAGCAGGCATCAAGGATTTCGCCGACGCCGCCGTGGTCATAACCAAGCACGGGGGTGCCGAGACAGAGGGCTTCAAGGGTGGTGCGTCCAAAGGATTCGGGTTTTTGGGTGAGCGATAAAACGACATCGGAAATTGCGAGGATTTCGCGCAGGTCGTTGCGGTGTCCGAGAAAGTGGAGGCGTTGGGCGAGTCCGCGCTCCCGGGTAGCCGCCTCTAATTCGGCAAGGTAATCTTCCTTGCGGGGAGCAGCGCCTCCGGCGATCAGACCGTGAACGTTTTCCGGCAGGCGGGTGAGGATCTCCATGAGGTCGCTGTGTCCCTTGAGGCGGGTGATGCGCCCGGGGAGGGTGATGAGAAATTTGCCGGCGAGTTGGGGGTGTTCGTGCTGCCAGCGGTTGAGCCATGCGGGGTCGGGGCGGTAGGCGGGGTGGTATTGGGCGGGGTCGACGCCGCGGTGAATGACGGTGAGTTTTTCCTTGGGGACGTCGGGGTAGTTTTTGAGGACGTATTCGCGGACGCTGTTGGAAACACAGATGACGCGCTCGCCGCGGGTCATGATCTTTGAGTAGGCGTTGACGGAATAGAAACCGTGCACAGTGGTGATGAGGCGGGGTCGTTTGGCGGGGTGGAGTTTGCGCCAGGCGAGGTAGGCGAGCCAGGCGGGCATGCGGGAACGGAGGTGCAGGATGTCGGGTTGTTCCGTTTCAAGGATGCGGCGGAGGACTTTGATTTGGGCGAGGGAACGGAGGCGTTTTTTGTGAACGGGAAGGGTGATGTGTCGCGAGCCTTCGGCCTCGAGTTGCGGGACGAGGCGACCGCCGTTGGAAATTACGAGGGATTCATGTCCGTTTTCGCAGAGGAATTTCCCGAGTTCAAGGGTGCCGCGTTCGACGCCACCGGCGTTGAGTTCGGGAAGGATTTGGATGATTTTCACGGGCGGTCAATTTTCCTCCGAAGAAGGGAAGTGCTCGGAAGGGCGGCGAGGAGGCCGATGGTGAAGCCCATCAGGAGATCGGAGGGGTAGTGTTGGTTGAGGTGGGCGCGGGAGAGGCTGATGGCGGAGGCGCCGAGCATGGCGGGTGCGCCGACGAGGGGGTGAAAGCTGAAGACGGGGGTCGCGACGGCGAAGGAGGCGGAGGTGTGTCCGGAGGGGAAGCTGTGGTATTTGGGGTTGAGGTTGGGGCCGGTAAAGTGGTCGGGGGCTTGAATGTTTTCAGCATGGATGGGGCGGATTCGTCCGAAGGCGATTTTGCTGGTGCGGGTGACGAGGGTGCTGAAGAGGAAAGCGGCGAGGAGGCAATAAGTGACGAGTTGGAGGCGCCGGAGGCGGAGGCATTTGCTGAGGATGAGGCTCCCGAACAGGAGGAGGAGGGGGAAGGCATATTCACCGCCCCAGGAGAGCCATTTTGCGGTGGCGGTCCATTGCTCGGGCGGCAGGAGTGCGCGCAGGCCGTCGTTGAAGCCGGCTTCGAAGGGTCGAATGATAAAGATGGAGAGGATGCAGGCGGAGGCAGTGACTGCGAGCAGGGTGTATTTGCGTGCCGCATACCAATGCCAATGATAGGCAAGGACGCTTTTGAAGGTTGCCCATGGCCCCATTTGCAGGCTTTGCGAGCGGATCTCGGTGCGGAGGGTGTCCAGTTTTTCCCGCTTGTTGTGGTGCATGATTAAATTTTCTTTTTGAGCTTTAGAGGTTTTTGACGGGCGGGTGCAGAATTGCAATCTTGCATCACCAGATGACGGGAACGGGGTATGATTGGATCCGGGAATCGGGGGTGACGAGTTTCATGCCGTGGCAGAGGGCTGCCGAGATGAGGATTCGGTCAAAGGGATCGCGATGGTGGTCGGGTAATTTTGCAAGGTGCCAGATCTCGGCATCGCTTAGGGTCTGGTAGGCAACCTCGTGCTTTTGGAGGCCTTCGCGAATCATTTCAGCAGGGTCTTTTTTAAGGTAAAGTTTCCCGGCCTGGTGCTTGAGCTGGATTTCCCAGGCAGAGGCCTGATGCAGGACGAGTTCATTGCTGCGGTCTTCGAGCTTTTCACGGGCGACCGGACTCAGGTTTTCCACGGAATCGATCATCCAGAGAAAGGTGCAGGTATCGAGGAGGAGCTTCATCGCTTGCGGGGGGGAGGGGATCAATCTCCGGAGGCGGTGAATTTGCTGTCGAGGAAATCCTTTTCGAGGTCGGCGTCGGCTTCGAAAAATGAATCCTCCAGGCGGACTATGCCCTTGAGTTGACCAAGTTTGCGTTTTTTATGAACTGCGGGTTTGCTCAGAGGGCGAATTTCGGCAAAAGGTTTGTTGCGATCGCAGAGAATCACGGTTTCACCTGCTTTAACAAGCGCTGCATAGCGGGATAAATGCGTCTTGGCTTCGTTGATGTTGCATCGAGTCATGTTAGCATAATATGACCAAGTATATGACCATGTCAATCTTCATTCACCTTGCGCTTGGGCATCGCATTCGGATATAGGCTTGTTGCTGGCTTGACTGAAGGTGTGGGCCTGTCTTTTTGAGGAGAGAAATTTTCTTATGATCGACATCAAGTTACTCCGCGAGGACACGGATCGGGTCCGTTCTGCCATTGCCACCAAGAAGTTCCGCTGTGATATCGACGCGGTCCTGGACTTGGACGCGGCGCGGCGTGTCAAGATAACGGAAGCGGAGGCGGCGCGGGCAGCGCAAAAAGCGGCGAACACCGAGATGGCGGCGCTGGCAAAGGGATCGCCGGAATTCCTGGAAAAGGTGAAGGAAATGAAGGGCATCGCGGCGGAAGCGAAGGAATTGGAGGCGGCGGCGAAGGCGGCGGACGAGGCCTTTCAGGAAGCGTTTCTGGGGATCCCGAATTTACCGGACCCGAGTGTCCCGGTGGGCAAGGGCGAGGAGGAAAATGTGGTGGCATCGACCTGGGGTGACGCGGAGGGAACGTTTCCGCACGCGCTGCCGCATTTTGAAATTCCGTGGTTTGAGTCGCGGATTGATTTTGCGCGGGGCGTGAAAGTCACGGGGGCGGGTTTCCCGTTTTATGTGGGTGAAATGTCGCGCTTGGTGCGCGCCTTGGTGAACTTTTTCCTGCAGGAGGCGCAGGCGAATGGCTACGAGGAGGTGCTCCCCCCGATTGTGGTGAATGCCGAGAGCGCTACCGCGACGGGTCAGTTGCCGGACAAGGAGGGGCAAATGTATGTGGACGAGAAGGAAGGGCTGTATTTGATTCCCACCGCGGAGGTTCCGGTCACCAATTTTTATCGCGACGAGATATTGGAGGTGGAGCAGCTTCCGATTTACCGCTGTGCATACACGCCGTGTTTTCGGCGTGAGGCGGGGAGTTGGGGTGCGCACGTGCGTGGGCTCAACCGCTTGCACCAGTTTGACAAGGTGGAACTGGTGAAATGGACGGATGCGGAGAGCAGTATGGAGGAGTTGGAAAAGCTGCGGGAAAATGTGGAGGGTACGCTGCAAAAGCTGGGATTGCCGTATCGGGTGCTGCGCATGTGCACGGGTGACATTGGTTTCCCGCATGCCAAGCAATACGACCTCGAAGTTTTTGCGGCGGGCCAAAAACGTTGGTTGGAAGTTTCCAGTTGTTCGAATTTTACGGATTTTCAAGCGCGGCGGGCGGGTATTCGTTATCGCGATGGGAACGGGAAACCGGTGACGGCGCATACCTTGAATGGTTCGGGTCTGGCGGTTCCGCGCGTGCTGGCGGCGATTCTGGAAAACAATCTGCAGGCGGACGGACGGGTGAAAGTGCCGGATTGCCTGCAGTATTGGATGCAGCAGGAATTTGTAGGCGAGGCTCGGTAAAGGCTGGCGCTGCCCGGTAAATGTAAGCAGCCGGGGCTTTGCCTTGACAACCAACCAGTTGACTGGTTTGTTTGAGGGATGGAGGAAATCGGAATATTCGAAGCCAAGACAAAATTGTCGGAATTGTGCAAGCGGGTGGCGGAGGAAGGTGCGAGTTACGTGATCACGCGACGCGGGCTACCGGTGGCGCGGATTGTGGGTGCGACCGATGCCGGGTCTGAGGGGCCGGGGATTTTGAAGCGGATGGCAGCGACGGAGGCGGAGTTGGGAACGGTTGGGGAGGGTTATAACGCGGTAGAATTACCATCGGTTTGGGAGGCGCGTCGCAGCGGCAAGGTGGATCCTTTATCGGGAGCGGAGTAATAGTTTCTGTGATGGCTTACCTACTCGATACCAGCATTTGCTCACAACCGCTGAAACGGCAACCTCATCAGGGTGTTTTGGAACGCTGGGACGGGCTGTTGAATAGCGAAGTGTTCACTGCCCGGGTATGTTTGGCCGAGATTGAATGGGGTTTGCACAAGCTCGGCAACACGCGTCTTTGGGCGGGTTATCGCCGCGATGTGTTACCCTCGCTTCGCGTGGTAGCGACGGACGCGGGCGTTTGGCAGGAATGGTCGCGGATGAAGGCACGGCAAGAGGTAAGTGGTCGCCGGGTGGACGATTTGGATTTATTGATCGCGGCCAGCGCATCGTGGCAGGGCTTAACTTTAGCGACGCTCAACGCGCGGCATTTTTCCCTGATTGAGGGCTTGAATTGGGAGGATTGGTCGGGTTGAGCGGGGACGCGCATAAGCTTGCTTTTTATTTGGACAACAGAATCGTGGGGTAAGGATGGAATTATTATTTGAGCAACTACAGTCGGGCGACTGGCTGACCTGGGGCGGGCTGGTGTTGGTGGCGTTGCTGTTGTTGGTTTTTTGTATAAAATTCATCATCAAGCTTGGGAAGTTGTTCTTCATCCTTCTCTTACTCGGGGGGGTGGGCTATGGGCTGGCGCTGCTTTTCCCGGAACAGGCGGCTCCGATATTGGAGCAGCTGAGGGAATTTTTGCCGGGGGTGGAGGAAAGCGCGGATAGTCTGGAATAGGGCGATGTGCGCGAGGGCGTAATTTGGCATTGCAGGCGAGGGCGCATCTCTGTTCGTTGATGCCTATGGCGAAGCAGTCGAAAAATGCAATTTCCCCCACCCGCGAGGAGGATTATCCCGAGTGGTATCAACAGGTCGTAAAAGCGGCTGATTTGGCAGAGACCTCACCGGTGCGTGGTTGTATGGTCATCAAGCCCTGGGGTTATGCCATCTGGGAGAACATTCAACGGGAGTTGGATCGTCGTTTTAAGGCGACGGGTCACAAGAATGCCTACTTCCCGCTCTTCATTCCCATGAGTTTTTTGCAGAAGGAGGCGGAGCATGTGGATGGATTCGCGAAGGAATGTGCGGTGGTTACGCATTCCCGCCTGGAGGCCGACGCGGAAGGCAAGCTGCAACCTGCCGGACCCTTGGAGGAACCGCTCATTGTGCGCCCGACTTCCGAGACTATCATCGGTGAACTGTTTTCCAAATGGGTCCAGTCCTACCGCGACCTGCCGCTTTTGATTAACCAATGGGCGAATGTGGTGCGCTGGGAAATGCGGACGCGTCTGTTTTTGCGAACCGCGGAATTTCTCTGGCAGGAGGGGCACACCGTACACGCCACCGCAGAGGAGGCGATGGAGGAGACGCGTAAGATGTTGGAGGTCTATGCCGACTTTGCCGAGACTTACATGGCGGTTCCCGTGATCACCGGCGAGAAGACCGAAGCGGAGCGTTTCCCGGGGGCGGATGCGACCTTTGCGATTGAGGCGATGATGCAGGATCGCAAAGCCTTGCAGGCGGGCACCTCGCATTTCCTCGGGCAGAATTTTTCGAAATCGAGCAATATAAAATATCTCAGTGCGGAAGGCCGCGAGGAATTCGCATGGACGACTTCATGGGGCGTTTCCACGCGATTGGTGGGGGGGCTTATCATGACGCATTCGGATGATGACGGGCTAGTTCTGCCGCCGCGCATTGCGCCCTCGCACATCGTGATTTTGCCGGTTATTCCGAAAGAGGAAACACGTGAGGCGGTGCTGGAGTATTGTCGGGCCCTCAAGGCCGCGCTCGAGGAGCAGCGCTATCTTGAAGATTACGTGCGGGTGGAATTGGACGACCGCGACATACGGGGCGGTGAGAAGACCTGGGGTTGGGTGAAGAATGGCATTCCCCTGCGGGTCGAGGTCGGTCCGCGCGATATGGAATCCGGCAGTGTCTTTGTGGCGCGACGTGACCGTGCGCCCAAAGAAAAGGAGTCGATTGCCCGCGATGCCTTTGTTGCGGGAATCATTGATCTTTTGGAGGATATTCAGGGCAATCTGCTCTCGCGGGCGAAGGCCTTCCGCGAGTCTCATACCCGTGAATTGAAAACGGAGGCTGAATTCATCGAGTTCTTTACGCCTAAAAATTCGGAACAACCGGAAATTCATGGCGGCTTTGCCTCGGTAGGATTTTGCTGCGAAGCGGAACTCGAGGATCGCATTGCAAAAGAACACAAGGTCACGGTTCGGTGTATTCCGAACGATACCCGCGATGCGAGCATCCCCTGTATCTTTACAGGAAAACCGGGTAAAGGCGTAATTTTTGCAAAAAGTTACTAGGCTGCCACGGCACAAAGAGGAAGTGTGCTTGCGAAAAATTGTAAGTTAACGTATACATTTCGTATGCGTTTACCACAATTACCTATACTCTTTTTAATTATGTCACTTCTTTCTGCATTATCTGCAACGGCTCAAGGTTTGGAATTGGGCGCTAGCGCGCCTGCGCTCACCGTAACCGATGATGCCGGGCAAAGCATTGATTTTGGTGCGGAACTCGCAAAGGGCACCACCGTGGTTTTCTTTTATCCAATGGCAAGCACGCCCGGTTGCACCAAACAGGCATGCAGTCTGGGTGCCGGGTTTCTGGAACTGCGTCAACGCGGCGTCAAAGTGTTTGGGGTTTCGGGCGATGGCGTTGAGTCACAGCACAAGTTTCGTGAGAAATACTCGCTGCCTTTTCCTTTGATTGCGGACAAGGATTTGCGTCTCAACAAAGCCTTCGGGAAAAAACGTTTTGCGCGGCAGGCCTATATTTTCAAAGACGGCAAACTCGTTTGGCGCGACCTCAGTGCCTCCACCGGGAGTCAATTTGAGGATGTCGTGCAAGCACTGGACGCACTCAAGATCGGTAACGAATCCTGACACCCGGCTGCGCCTGCCCGCTTCAGGGAGACTTCACTGCCCCCTTTAGCCTTGCCTTAAGCAGGCGATCCATATTTCCCTGCAGTAATGAAAATTTGTTGTATCGGTGCAGGGTACGTCGGTGGTCCAACCATGGCCATGATCGCCCACAAGTGTGAGGCGCATACCGTCACGGTCGTTGATATCAACGAAGCCCGTATTGCGGCTTGGAATTCTGACAATCTGCCGATTTACGAACCCGGGTTGGACGAGATTGTGAAAGCGGCGCGGGGTAAACGATTATTTTTTTCCACCGACGTCGATACCGCCATCCGTGAGGCCGATATGATTTTTATGTCCGTGAACACCCCGACCAAGACCTACGGAGTAGGGGCGGGGCGGGCAGCGGACTTGCGCTACATTGAGAAATGTGCCCGTAAAATCGCGGAGGTTTCCGAGGGCGATAAAATCGTAGTCGAAAAATCGACCTTGCCGGTGCGCACTGCCGAGTCCATTAAGACGATTCTTCAGTCCAACGCCAAGGGGCGCAATTTCCAGATTCTTTCCAATCCGGAATTCCTTGCGGAAGGCACTGCGATTGCGGATCTCGAAAACCCCGACCGTGTCTTGGTGGGGGGAGATCCAAGTCCGGAGGGTCAAGCCGCGATTCAAAAACTGGTGGATGTTTACGCCACATGGGTACCACGCGAGAAAATCCTTACGACCAATCTCTGGTCCTCGGAACTTTCGAAACTGACTGCAAATGCCTTTCTTGCGCAGCGTATTTCGTCGATTAACGCCATCTCCGCGCTTTGCGAAGCAACCGGAGCGAACGTGGATGAAGTCGCGCACTCAATCGGAACCGACAGTCGGATTGGTCCGAAATTCCTCAAATCCTCGGTTGGATTTGGGGGTTCTTGTTTCCAGAAGGACATTCTCAATTTGGTATACCTCTGTGAACACTTTGGATTGCCGGAGGTCGCGGCCTATTGGAACGGTGTGATCGAGATGAACGATTACCAGAAGCACCGCTTCGGGCGCAGGGTGATTTCGACCCTCTTTAACACCGTGGCAGATAAAAAAATCGCGGTGCTTGGTTTTGCCTTTAAAAAGGACACTAATGATACCCGCGAGTCGGCGGCGATTTATGTTTGTGGTGATCTCTTGGAAGAGCAGGCGAATGTCGCCATTTACGACCCCAAGGTTTCCGAGTCTCAAATCCGCGATGACCTGAACGTCAGTGCGGACTTTGCCGCCCTTACGGTTTGTGCGGACGCCTATGAGGCCTGTAAGGATGCCCATGCGGTTCTTATTTTGACCGAATGGGATGAATTCAAAGCGCTCGATTTCCAGCGCATTCACGATTCCATGCAGCAACCCGCCTTCCTGTTTGACGGTCGCAACCTCCTTGATCTCGCGGCGCTGCGCGAAGTGGGCTTTGAGGCTTGTGGTATTGGTCAGGGCTAGCTTTCAGGTAAACTGCAGAACTCCCCGCTTGCCAGTTGCGTCTGGTAGTCTTTGATAAATGCCACCATCGCATTGAATCACTCATCTACCAAGACCTATGATAGTTAAGCCCCGCATCCGTGGATTTGTCTGTATTACCGCTCATCCGGAAGGCTGTGCCGCCAAGGTGGCTCAGGAAATAAACGTGGCGAAGGCCGCCGCTCGCGACGCGGGAGCCCCCGGTCCGAAGCGTGTTCTCGTCATCGGTGCGTCCACCGGCTACGGACTCTCGACACGCATCGCCGCCGCCTTTGGTCATCAGGCTTCGACTCTGGGGGTCTTTTTTGAACGCCCCTCCCTGAAGGGCAAGCCCGCCAGTGCCGGTTGGTATAATTCCGTGGCTTTTGAAGCGGCTGCCCACGCGGAGGGTCTCTACGCCAAAAGCATTAACGGCGATGCCTTTTCCAACGAAATCAAGGCGCAAACAATTGAAACCCTAAAGGCCGACCTCGGTCAGGTGGATCTTGTGGTTTACAGTCTGGCTTCACCGCGGCGTACCGACCCGGCGGATGGGGAAACCTATAAATCCTGCCTCAAACCCACCGAGGGAAGTTATAGCAATCGCAGCCTCGATACCGATAAGGCTGAAGTTACCGAGGTCACCATCGAACCGGCGACGCAGGAAGAAATTGATCACACCGTGAAAGTGATGGGCGGTGAGGATTGGGAACTTTGGATTGCGGCGCTTGCGGAAGCGGGTTGCCTTGCGGAGGGAGCACAGACGGTGGCATATTCCTATATTGGGCCCGAACTCACCTGGCCGGTTTACACGAACGGCACCATTGGAGCCGCCAAGAAGGATGTCGAGCGCGCCGCCACCGCGATTTCAGCGAATCATGCCTGCCAGGCGTATGTCGCGGTCAACAAGGCGGTGGTGACGCAGGCGAGTTCCGCGATCCCGGTGGTACCGCTGTATATTTCGATACTTTTCAAAATCATGAAAGCGAAGGGCACACACGAGGATTGCATTGAGCAAATGGTCCGCCTGCTGAATGAACGCCTCTATCGCACTGATGGAGCAACGCCGGAGCTGGACGCCGCCGGTCGCATACGGGTGGATGACTGGGAGATGGATCCCGAGGTACAGGCCGAGGTCGCGGCGCTGTGGCCGGAAATCAATACTGCCAACCTGCGCGAAAACTCCGACTTTGACGGTTACCAAGCCAACTTCCTGAATCTCTTCGGTTTTGGTTTGCCCGGCGTGGATTATGATGCCGAGACCGAGGTGGAGCTTCCGCTGCCGAGTAGCGTTCTCTAGTTGAAGCCGGAGCGCTAGATTTTCTCCACGATGCTGTCGGCGAGGCCGTATTCAATCGCTTCCTTGGCAGTCATATAGAAATCGCGGTCGGTGTCTTTGCGGATTTGCTCAATTGATTGACCGGAACTCTCAGCGAGGATGGCGTTGAGTTCATCGCGCAGGCGCTCCATTTCCTTTGCCTGAATATGAATATCGACCGCGACCGCGACCATTTGCCCTGAAATAAGGGGTTGGTGAATGAGGACGCGACTGTGGGGATAGAGGACGCGTTTACCCTTGGATGCGCCACAGAGCAAAATAGAGCCCATGCTGGCGGCCATCCCGGTTACCACAACCGTGATCGGGGAGCTGATGAGCTGCATGGTATCGTAGACCGCCATCCCGGCAGTGATGGAACCGCCCGGGGTGTTGATGTAGAAGGTGATCGGCTTGCCCGGAGCATCGGATTCCAGATAGAGCAGTTTCTCGGTGATGTCTTTGGCGGACTTGTCCGAGACTTCTCCCCAGAGGAAAATTTTTCGCTCTTTGAGGAATTGATCTTGAATGCGGGCACTGCCGGATTTTTCTTTTTCTTGGTCTTTCTTGCTCATGAAGTGTACGTGTTGAAGTTGAGATTTTAAAATGGCTGTAGGGAAAATGAATTAGGCTTCAATTTTTTCGACGCGGCGTTGGTGGCGTCCGCCCATTTCGGCGGTTGCCTCAAGCCAGATACGGACAATTTTGAGGGCCAACGCTTTGGGAACCGGTCGCGCACCGATGGAAATGCAGTTGGCGTGGTTGTGAACCTTCGTCATTTCGGCAGACCATTCATCCCAGCACAGGCCGCAGCGCACTCCGGGCACCTTGTTGGCGACAATGGCCTCGCCGTTGCCGCTTCCGCCCAGAACGATCGCGCAATCCGCTTTTCCCTGAGGGACCGATTCGGCGGCAGGGCGGATAAAATCAGGGTAATCACAGGCATCGGAGCTGTTGCATCCAAAATCGAGCACGGAATGCCCCATGGATTCCAATAGATCGATGATGGGTTGTTTGAGGGGGAAGCCCGCGTGGTCAGTGCCGATGGCAACAGTAAGGGAAGAGTGATTCATATGGTTTCAATGAAATAGCGGGCATGGCTTAGCGCAACCCGTAAGCGGGAGAATTTAAAAAAAGCTTGCGCTTGGGCCTGATAAGCTGTGTTTTTCGCGGTTTTCCTGAAACAACAAAAATTTTAAGACCATGCCACGAGAGCACATCATCCTTGAATGCACGGAAGCCCGCGAAGAGGGCAAACCTGTATCCCGTTACATGAGCACGCGCGACAAGCGCAAGCAACCGGACCGGGTTGAAAAGAAGAAATACAACAAATTTCTTCGTCGTCACACCTTGCATCGCGAGATCAAAAGCTAGCGGATTCATTCCGAGTGACTTTGCAAACAACCCGCCTCGTGCGGGTTTTTTCTTGTTTGGACGCTAAGCCCTGCGCGCTTCACGCCAAGCGCTGCGGTGTTTGCGAATCCAGTCGAGGAGGGCACGCTCGAAGCCGATATCGCGGCCTGCTTTTTCGGACTCCAGCCATTTATGGCGGAGGATCTCATTCCGCTCCGCGAGGAACTCCTGATAGATATTCGACTTTTTGGCGAAATCACTTGAGCGCGTGGCGGCGGTCTTTTCGTGGGTGCTCATGAGATGTAAAATTTAAAATATTCTTAAACTTACATTAAACCCTAGTCATGATTGAAATTCATGTCAATCACTTGCCCAGCCAAAGCTTCAAAGGCTTTTGCGGCGTTGGAATCCGGGCTGCCAACGGTAATGGGAATGCCGCGGTCTCCACCGATGCGCAGTTCGGGATCGAGTGGAATCTGGGCGAGGAGCGGGATGCCCAGTTGTTGGGCGGTCGCTTCACCGCCGCCCGATCCGAATAATTCCTGACGTGAACCATCCGCAGCTTCGAGGTAGCTCATATTTTCAACGACCCCGAGCAGGGGAACCTTGACCTTTTCAAACATACGCGCCCCGCGCCGCGCGACATTATGGGCGGCTGCCTGCGGGGTGGTGACAATGAGGGCACCATTGAGGGGGATGGTTTGGGTGAGGGAAAGCTGGGCATCGCCGGTGCCGGGAGGCAGGTCGATAAGGAGAATATCCAGTTCGCCCCAGTCGACATCCTGCGCGAATTGTTGGATGGTTTTCATGATCATGGGGCCTCGCCAGACAACGGGGGTTTCGTCATCAACCAGAAAGCCCATCGACATGGTTGAAACACCGAAGTTTTCAACGGGAATGATCTTGTTATTGCGCAGTTCGGGTCGCCCGTTGGCGCCCAGCATGAGGGGAATAGAGGGACCGTAGATATCGCAATCGAGAATCCCAACCCGGCCGCCCCCATTTTGGTCGAGTTGCTTCTGTAGGGCGCATGCGAGGTTGACGGTTACCGATGATTTGCCGACCCCGCCTTTGCCGCTGGCGATGGCAATGCAGGTTTTGACCCCCGCAAGGGGATTCGGGGTTGGCACATTGCCCTGGCCTTTGGGGCTTGCGGTTTGTTTTGGGGCGTTAACTTCCATTTGCACCTTCACCGCATCGCATCCCTCGACCGCCCCAAGCGTGGCTTTGATATCGGCGGCAATTTTTTCCGGAATTGCGGGGTCGGCAGTGGTGAGCTCAACAGTTACGTGGACGTTTGCGTCCTTGATTTGAATGTCCCGCACTAAACCAAAGGAGACAATATCGCGACTGAAGCCGGGATATTTTACGGTTTTGAGCTGCGCTTGGATTGTTTCAGAATTCATAAAGAAGGCGAATGTAATGAGAGTTGGAAGGGTCTCAATCTGAAAGGAAGATATTTTTGGTTTTTAGACGCTTTGAAATTGCGGGAGGCGTGTTTGGCTCACAGAAATAATGTTATGCGTCAGGTTTATATGTTCTGCTTTGTTCTCGTTGGTTGGAGCAGTCTTTGGCTGTCTGCTGTTGCGGCAGAGTCTGTCATTGTGCTGCCCGGCATAACGCGCAATTCGGAAGGCGTGACCACGGTTGCACTCGAGTGTAATGACAAGGCTTTGCTCGCGCTTGGTAAACGGGCCTTTGGTATGCATGGCGGCTTTCGTGTAACGGAAAACGCGCAGGCGGCTTTTTTTGTTCAATTGCAGGCAATCCAATCGGAGGTGCGGGTATCGGTGCGCTCCGGGGCAAGTGCCGGGGTTTTATGGGAATCGAAGACGAGTGATCCCAATTTGGGGCAGGCATTACTGCGGGCCTGCGATCGAGCCGTTGAATATATGACCGGGAAGCCCGGGTTTTTTGCGGGGAAACTGGCCTTTGTTGGCAAGCGCGGCGGGGTCAGCGAACTGTATTCAAGTGATTTGTTTTTCCGTTCGGTTGTTACGCTGACTGCAGACCGTGCCTTGGTGACCGGCCCCAGTTGGTCACCGGATGGCAAGAAAATCCTCTACACGACCTATTTTAAATCGGGGTTTCCAGATTTATACGCATTGGATTTGGGGGCGAGACAACGCTATCCGATTGCGACTTACAAAGGAACGAACTCCGGGGGACGTTTCAGTCCGGACGGTTCCAGAATCGCGATGGTCATATCGGGATCTGCGGACACGGAGCTTTGTGTGAGTGATGCCAGTGGCAAAAACCTGAGGCGACTCACGCGCAACAAGAGCCTGGAGTCGGGGCCGAGTTGGTCGCCGGACGGGAGCCAATTGGTCTTTACCTCGGATACGCGTGGCAAGCCGCAGTTGTTTACCATTCCATCGGGTGGAGGCACGGCGCGCCGTTTGCCGACGCAGGTGAGCAGTTTTTGCACCGAGCCGACCTGGAATCCGGTAGATTCAGGCAAGATTGCCTTTACCGCGGCGACGGGCGGAGGTTTCCAGATTGCGCTCTACGATGCGAGTGAAGGACGTGCCCGGGTGTTGACTTCGGTGCGCGGTTCGGCGGTTGAGCCGGCATGGTTGAATGATGGGCGGCATCTGGTCTTCACGCAGCGAGAGGGCGGCAGTACGCGCCTGGTCTTGCTGGATAGCATAAGTGGTAAAATGACACCCTTACACCGCACGAGCTTTGGTTCGGCTTCCAGCGCGAGTTTTGTGTACTAGAACCGGATCTATTTGCGGGTCAGTTGGCTGGCTTTAATGACGCGGCTCCAGATTTCCTTACCTTCAATGTTCATGACGCGGATGCGAATCTGGCGGTCATTTTCCGGACCTTCGAAGTCAACGAGGGCAAACTGCCGCTCGAGGGTATTGGTGCCGGGCATACGGAAGAAATTGAGCTCGTCGCTTTCGGCGGGGATTGCGGTGAGCGGCCCGACGGTGAGGTCGTAAATATTGTAGCTGTTTGCGTGAACGAGGCGGGTCAGTTCACCATTGGCCTTGCCGCCACTGATAAAGAAGAGACCCCGAATGCGTTCGGAGCGCAGCATTTCGAGAAGTTTGTTTTGTTCGTAGTTGGCGGCGCTCAGGTTGGCGGGGTTTTCGGCGGGGTTCAGGATGGGTGCACCGGCAACGACGACCTTAAAGGTGGCGGTGCTGGCGATGAGTTCCTGCCGCAGCCATTCAATTTGCTCGTCGCCGAGAATTTTCGGGAAGCTATCGGATTTGACGGAATTGATCCGATGGCTTCGAACGTCGAGGAGGATGAAGTCAACGTCTGAGTAACGAAAGCGGGTCATCACGCCGGGAAGGCCGGGGATCTGGGTGGGCAGGGGCCAGTATGCCTTGAAGGCTTGCTCGGCAAATTCCCGATTTGCGTAGTGTTTTCCGACGTTTTTGGTGGCGTAGTCGTGTTCTGCCCAAGTCGCAATGTTGGGGACGTTTGCGAGGAGGGCTTGCAGTTCGGGTACCGCGCGGGCGGTGGAGAAGCGCTTGAGGTAACCGCTCTGGGTGGTCCAATCACTCTCACGAAGGTGGGCAGTGTTGCCGGTCCAAATCATATAGTTCGGTTCACTCTCCAGAATTGTATTAAATATGGAGTAGCCACCGCCAAGGATTTGGTAGGGCGGTTCGTAGTTTTCCTGGACCGCGTAGTGAGCGCCGCCGACTGCGATACGAAAGTCGGGCGGCGGGGTGCGATCATGATAGAATTGCGGGGATTGGAAGCTGCCGCCGAGCTTGGTGAGCTTCCCATCGATTTCGATGGCATAGCGGTATTGCTGGCCCGGTTCAATCTTTTGCAGTTTGATGACGGCGGTATTTGCAAGGTTGGGGTTTGTTTCAACGGGAAGGCTCCACTGCTCGCCATTTTCTTCATCGCGGTATTGCACGCGAACCAAGGCGGGTTGGTCCGTTTGAACCCAGACCGTGGCTTCGCGCATTTCCAGATTTGCCAGCATCGGACCGGCGACAACGTCAGCGCTCAGGGATCTGAATCCCGCTAGAATTAGCAGAAAGACGGTAAAAGCTTTACTAAATGAATTCATTAAAAGTGAGCCGCATGGCAGTGTGATGCGAACGATAGGGTTTAGTCGGAGTCGTTCCCCGGTTTGCGCTGGCATTCGGTGCGACAATCGCTCATGACGCGGATCCAGAGTTCGCGAAGGTCAAACATGCGGATGTGTATTTCGCGGCGGAAGGCATCCAGAAATTCCCGGTTGGGGTGTTGTAGTTGATCGAGGAGGGACAAGCTCCGGTTCAGCGCATGGAGGCTGTTCTTGAGGTGGCAAATGGTGAGCCCGAAGTCGCCCAGATCGAGCGCCTGTATCGAAAGCAGAACATTTGTTTCGGCTTGGTGGAGGCTATTTGCGTAGTTCCATGCCAAGAGAGCGGGGACTTCGCTCTGCTCGTGGTTGAGAAAGTGGTCCCAGCTTTGGTGGAGATAACGGTAAAGGGCTTTGCTGACGATGATGACCGGATGTTTGTGGAGCGTGTATGGGCTCGAATCGTTCTCATCACCGGCATGGTCTTCATCATCCAGTTCAGGGTTGCTGAAGTCATTGGTCATTGAAATATCATTGGCATCCCAGCCCATGAGGGATGCGATTTCGTCCAAATGATTCGGTTTGTCTTTTAAGGAATTATAGTAGGACAAAAATCGGGCAACTTCTCGATCCGCAGCATTGAGATACCCGCGCCACTGGGATTCGCCCCAATAGGGCCCGTTGGCGAATTCATCCCAGTTGCCTTCGGAATTTTCAAAATTTGGTTCGCTCATGAATCTACAGTGATGTTCTTCCAAAAACATTGTCGGTGGGGTGTTTAAAATCAACCACCTTTTTGAAATTCTGTCAGGTTATAGCTTGGATTTTTAGCGATTCGCACAAAGGCTACGGTTCGATAGAGGGGGAGTGCGTTAATTTACCGCTTAGCATTGATTTGTAAATAAACTGGCAGTCGTGAAAAAGGCCTTCTAATAGTGGTGGTATGGATGAAATTGTATTCCGTTTAAATGCTTGGTTTGAGGGACACGTGCAGGGCGTGGGCTTCCGTTATCAGACGGTCCAGATCGCGAAGGCTTATGAGCTTAGCGGCTGCGTGCGCAATTTGATGGATGGCCGGGTCCACTTGCTGGCGGAGGGTGCGGAAGCGGAAGTGCGGGCATTTGTCGCGGCAGTCGAGGAAGATTTATCAAGCTATATTAAGAAAGTGGAACTTAAATCGGGAGCGGGCCCCCGCGAATGCAAGGGTTTCTCCATTGCGTCGACGAATGACTGAGGTAGCGATACGCATCGAGAATCTGGTAAAGGATTTTCCGGTTGGATTGAGGGGCAAGCAAGTGCGGGCTCTGGATGGCTTGAATCTTGAAGTGGGCGCCAATCAAATCTTTGGCTTGCTGGGTCCGAACGGAAGCGGGAAGAGCACCACGATCAAGGTTTTGCTTGGCTTGCTGCGACCTTCGAGCGGGGCGGGCGAGATCTTTGGGATGCCGGTTGGTAGTTTGGAGGCGCGGCGCGTTTTGGGTTACCTGCCGGAGGTGCCGCATTTTTATCGATTTCTGACGGGTCGGGAATTGTTGCGGTATTATGCGCGGGTCTCGGGGGTGCCTCGCAGGGCACGCGAAGGGCGAATTTCCGACGCCTTGGAACAGGTGGGAATGGAGTCGGCGGCGGGACGGCGACTCGGGACTTATTCAAAAGGAATGTTGCAACGGGTGGGTTTGGCGCAGGCCCTGGTGCATGATCCGCAATTGCTGATCCTGGACGAACCGACTGCGGGGGTGGATCCGGAGGGAACTGCGGCGATTGGGTCGATTCTTCGCGATTTAAAGGCGCAGGGAAAAACGATTCTCCTGAGTTCGCATCTCTTGGCGCAAATGGAGGGGCTCTGTGACCGGGTCGCAATTTTGAACAAGGGGCGACTTCTATGCGAGGGGGCAGTGGAGGAATTATTGATTAAGGCGGGGTCGGATTCTTTTGTGACGGAGGGTTTGGATGCCTCGGGTCGGGCGGCAGTGGAAGCGGCGATTCGGGCTTCCGGCGGGCGTTTGCGTGGAGTAGAACCGGCGCGGCGCGGTTTGGAGGAGTTGTTTTCGCGGGCCACAAGCGATGAGGGGGAGGAAGCGGAATGAGCGGGCGCATCGATCAGATTTTGGCGGTGTGCGGACTGACTTTTACGGAGGCGGTGCGGCAGAAGTTCTTTTATATTGTTGTATTGATTGGCAGTGGAATGTTGCTGGGTTCCGGATATTTTCAGCAATTCGATTTTGGGGTAGATGAATTAAAATTTGTGATCGATTTCAGTTTTGGGACTTTGTTTTTCCTGGGGTCGATCTTGGTGATCACGGCGGGTACCCAGCTTTTTTACAGTGAGATTGAAAATCGCACCGCGCATACCCTGTTGGCGAAACCGATACGGCACTTTGATTTTCTGCTGGGGAAGCTGTGCGGGGTGCAACTATTGATGCTCTTGTTCGTAATGGTGCTGTGTGGATTAATGACGGGCTTGTTGTATGTGCGCGTGCAGGCGCTTCCGTTCGTGGAGGGGGATGCGCTGGTGCGTTATGGGGAATTATGGCTGTATGGATTTTTGCAATGGGCACGGTTCGGGGTGCTGGGTGCGGTTTGTTTATTGGTGGGTAGTTTTGCGCGCTCTTACCTTTATGCGATGATGGTTTCGTTCTTCTTCATGCTTGTGGGTCAGTTGCAATATATTGCGCAGGAAAGTTACCGGGAGATTGCGTTTTTGCCCTTGCGATGGGTCGTGCAGGCCTTGGCTTGGGTCTTTCCGAATCTGCAGGTTTTTAATGTGGGCGATCAATTGGGTCATATGGAGGCGGCGGGGCTTCCCTTGTTTGTGGTGCTCCAACTGTTGTTGTATGCGGCGGCTTATATTTTGGTGTATTTATGGTTAGCGTGGTGGAATTTTAAACGGCGGGAGCTCTAGTGAAGGCAAAGGGCGCAGTTGAATTTCCCCTTTTTGAACGCCTGCAAAGTTGGGCGGTGGCATTCCTGGTTCTGCTGGGAGCGGCGCTGGTTTTGAAACCGGTCAAAGAGGTATGCTGGGAGGCAGTACAGGCGGGGCAGGCAGAATTGCGCGTCGATTCTCTGGATGAATCGTTCGGGCAGGGCGTAGTGCTGGGGGTCTTGGGCGGCTTGCGCTCCTTGGTTGCTGATTTTGCCTGGTTAGAGTTGAATCGCAAGTGGGAGGCGCGTGACCGCGCGGGACTGGGCGCGATGATTCAATTGGTCACGAGTATTGATCCACGGCCGGAGTTTTTTTGGATCAACAGTGCGCGCATGATCGGCTACGACGTGCCGCACTGGCGGATTGCGGAAGCGGGCGGGTATGGGTTTGTGCCTGAAACGGAGCAAGCCGCCATCAATGCGGAGCAGGCGATACAGGCGCTGGCACTCCTGGACCGCGCCTTGAGTTATCATTCCGACAGTGCGCGCCTGAAGCTGGAAGTCGGTCAGATTTATTTGAATCGCCTAAAGAATTATGAATTGGCGGCGGATTGGTTTCTAAAGGCGACGAAGGAAAAAGATGCGCCCTATTACGCGGCGCGCGTCTATGCCGATTTGTTGGTCCGCTTGGATCGGGAGCAGGAAGCCTATGCCTTTTTGAAGGAATTATATTTGAATTTGCCGGAGGATCCCATGGCGCAGGGGGATATTGTTTTGGAGCGGATTCGTGAATTAGAGGAACGGTTGGGCTTGGCGGGGGATGCGGTTTTCCGCTCAAGTGCGGATTAATCGTTGCGTGTGATCGGGTATTCAAGGCAATAAAGAGAGGATGAATGGAAATCGCCAGGCGCAGGCACGTCACGCTACGGAACTCCGGCAGCGCATCAACGCGGGTCGTGAGGCAGTCAAGAGCCAGATCGGGTTTTTTACTCGTCAGTTCGGGGAGGTGCCCAGTGAATGGAAAGCGGATGATACCCGTGTGACCTTTGCGGATTTTGCAATTTCTGAGCAAGTAGCGATGCGTCTGCGGCGGGATTTCCCGAAGGATGATTTCTGTAGTGAGGAGTCGGCTCCAATGGATGAGGATCAGGTATTGGAGGCGCCGTTTGCTTGGGTGTTGGATCCGATTGACGGGACAAATAATTATGCGCTGGGTTTTCCGGTTTGTGCGGTTTCATTGGCGCTTTTGTATGAAGGCGAGCCGGTTTACGGGTTTTTATACGAGCATGTGACGGGAAGCATTTTGGAAGGCGGGGCGGGATATGGTCTTTTTCGTGATCGTAAACGGCTCGACCGGGACGCCTTGGCGGCAGAAGCTCAAACGATGCTGGGCTTGCATTTTCCGATGCCGGCGGATCGGTTGCGCGCGCTGGAGCCCTTGCTTTCACGTTATCGGGCGCGTTGCCTCGGGAGCGGGGCACTCGCTTTGTCACAGGTTGCGACCGGTTATTTGAGCGGGGCGGTCGATTTTCGCGTGAAAGTCTGGGATTTGGCGGCGGCTTACGCGCTCTGTGGGGCAACCGGGGTGCAGGTCCAATTTATGGGACCAAGCCCTTTTCCTTTAAAACGCTTTAACCCTCAGGTGGAGTTTTGTCCGTATTACGCCGGCACGGAGGCGTTTCTACGAGAGATAGAATCCTGCCTGGGGGAGGACTGAATGGGTTTAAACCTTTTGGTTTTTCTCGGTCGGCATGAGGGAGCGGCGACGCAGTTGTAGCCAGAGTTGCCAAGCCTGCGCGTTCAAGAGGACATGTGCCTGATCGCATTCAGCGTTGCGGCGCGCCAGGTTTTCGTTGGCGATTGCGGCGAGGTCATCGAGGTTATAGAGGTAGCAGTTCTCGAGTTCGTTGAGGCTTGGATCGAGGTCGCGGGGCATCGCCAAATCGATGAGGAAAAAGGGTTTGGCGGGGCGGGCACGTCGGGCGGCGTGGAAGTCTTCGTGTTTCAGGATGAGACCGGGGGCGGCGGTTGAGCTAATGACGATATCAAATTGATCGAGGGAAGTATGAATTTCTTCGAAGGGTAGGGCGTCGGCATCCAGTTGGGCGGCGAGGTGTTGGGCGTTTTCTGCGGTGCGGCTGGAGACCGCAAGGTGCTCGACGCCCCGGTTCTTGAGGGCTTGAGCGGTGCGTTGCCCGACTTCGCCGCTTCCGATTAAGAGAACGCGGCTTTTTTGAAGTTTGCCGAAGATTCGTTTCGCGAGGTCTGCGGCGATGTTGCCAATGCTGACCTGACCTTTGTCGATGCCGGTTTGGGTGCGGACAATTTTTGCCGTTTGGAAGCTTTTCTCGAAGAGGCGGTTGAGGACGGAACCGGTGTTTTCAAATTCCTGCGCGGTTGCGAGGGCTTGTTTCATTTGGCTGAGAATTTCCGTTTCACCGAGAATCTGGGAGTCGAGCCCTGCCGCAAGGGAGAAGGCGTGCTGAATGGCGCTGAGGTTATGCAAACGGTATGCGTGGGCGGCGAGTAGGTCGTTCTTTACATTGAGTGAACGGCAAAGGATCTCGCGAATGCTTTGCTGGGCATTTTCGTTGCGGGCGTGAACGTAGATTTCAAGGCGGTTGCAGGTCGAGAGCACCAGGCTCTCGGAGAAGTCATCGCATGCACGAAGTTCTTGAAGCAGCGCCGGGAGTTTGTCCGGACTGAGGGCAAGGCGCTCACGGATTTCAAGCGGGGTTTCGTGATGAGAACAACCCAGCACGAAGAGAGACTGCAAATTCGTTTGGCTCATGGAATCTGCTGTTCGGGCTGGTTTTGGGCCGCGCCGGGTTGGCGGGCGGTTTGGACGGGCCAGAGGGAGAGCAGGGCGAAAATGAAGAGTGTGATCGAAGCGTAGGCGTGGCGACGGGTGACGAGTTTTTTGCGGAGGCGAAGCAGTACAACCATGAGGTATCCAAACCAGACAATGCCGGTCATACTGAGTTTGAAGAGGGGGACGCGGTCGGGGTTCTCGAGCCAGAAGAGCGCGCCGAATACGAGGGCGGCGGAGAGGCAGATTGTTCCGGTAATGAGGAGCCGCCAGGCGATCGTGTCGAGTTGTTGAACGGAGGGAAGGAGGGCATAGATCCCGCGGTGGTGCTTGTGTTTCAGGCCATGTTGCTGGAGGAGAAACATGGCAGAAACAAGCGCGAGAATCGTGAGGACCCCATAACTGAAAATCGCGAGGGCGGCATGGAGTTCAATCCATGGCTCGCCCCCGAAGCGTCCGGGGGGATAGGCCTGATCCCAGGTGGTGAAGAGGGTAGCGGTCAGCCCGAGGAGAGCGGAGAATGCCGCGGTGAAAAACCCGAGGAGACGGAGTTGGCAAACGGGACCAATGATGAAGTAGAGGAGGACTGCCGACCATGAGATGAACTGAGCGACTTCAAAGGGGTTGCCGAGCGGACAGCCGCCGACGCTGGCGCCTCGGAGATTCAGGGCAAGGGTTTGGATGAGGAAGGCGACACTGACGAGGGGCAACAAGCCAATACGGGGGTAGGGCTTGGAGCGCAGGATGCCGTAGATTCCGAGGCAGGCGCTCAGTCCGTAGAGGATGGTAGCGGCGAGGAAGACGCTGCGATCGCTGAGGTCGAGGTTTTCGAGCATGGCGCAGGATTAGCGTTTCATGGGTGCAACGTATGCGGGTGGCGTGGCGTGGTCTGTTTCGTACGCGCCATCTTGCCAATGCCGCACGCGGTCTGCAAGGAATTCGATAAAGCGCGGATGGGTGTTGAGGCAGGGGATTTGTTCGTAGGATTCGCCGCCGGCCTCGATGAAGGTCTCGCGACCCTCGACCGCGATTTCCTCAAGGGTTTCCAGGCAGTCGGCGGTAAAGGCGGGGCAGATGACTTTGACGTTTTTGTGGCCGTCTTCGGCGAGTTGTTCGAGGGTTTGGTCGGTGTAGGGTTGGAGCCAGGGTTCGCGTCCAAGCCGTGACTGAAAGGTGATGCGGTATTTGTCGGGGGTAAGTCCCGCGGCCTTCACGAATTTTTCAACGGTCATCGCGCACTGGTGGCGATAGCAGGTAGCGTGCGCGGGGTGGCAGGTGTTGCAACAGTCGGGAGTCGTGAGGCAGTGCTGATGGGAGGGATCACCTTTGATGAGATGGCGTTGCGGGATGCCGTGAAAGGAAAAGAGCAGTTGGTCGAAGTCTTCTTTTTCAAGTGCGGGTCGTGCGGTTTCCACCAATGCTTCAATATAGCTCGGCTCTTGGTAATAGGGAGGAAGGAGGGTGGTTTTGAGATCGGGCGCGTGTTTGCGAACGGCTTCCATGAGGTGCACCACGGCGGTCTCATAGCTGGACATCGCGTAGTGTGGATACATGGGGATGATAAAGAGATCGTCGACGCCCTGGTCAAGGAGCTTGAGGAGGGCGCCCTCGGTGCTGGGGTTGCCGTAGCGCATGCCGAGTTCAGTAGGGAGCCCGGTGCTTTGGGCGAGGGCGGCTTGTTGTTCGCGTGAGGTCAGGACAAGGGGAGAGCCCTCGGGTTTCCAAATGCTGGCATAGGCCTCGGCGGACTGGCGTGGGCGCTTGGGTAGGATGAAGCAATTGACGATGAGCCAGCGGATAAGTTTGGGGGCGTCAAGGACCCGCTCGTCCATCAGGAATTCGCGGAGGTAGTTGCGCACGTCGTTGACCTCGGTGGAATCGGGCGATCCGAGGTTGAGTAGGATAAGGCCTTGTTTGGACATAGCTTAAGTGAAGCGGGGTAGTTGGCGTTCTGTCAAACCGAAGGCGACTTTGTGCGGAATGCTTTAGGGGAGCATTGGTTGTGTTTTTTAAACCAGGCGGAGAAATGTTGAGCTTCGGGATAACCGGATTGACGGCCGACTTCCATGATGGGGATGCGGGTTGAGCGCAGGAGTTGGCGGGCTTGATGGAGGCGGGCCTGGGTTATGAGGCGGAGGGGGCTGGTTTGGAGCTCGGCATTGAGGGCGAGTTCAAGGGCGCGACGGGAAGCACCGGCGCGTTGTGCGAGGCTGGCGGCGTCAAGGTTGGGGTCGGCGAGGTGGTCGCTGATAATTTGCTGGGCGCGTTGGGTAAGTCGGGCGCGATTGGAAGGGAGGGTTGATTCGCGTGGAAGGAGGCGCAATTTCCCGGGATGGTGGGGACCGGTGGGAAGGGGGTTGTTGGAAAGCTGGGCGTGTAGAATTTTGGCGGCACGGTAACCGCAGGCGTGAACGGGGAGTTCAAAGCTGCTAATTTCGAGACCCGCGAAGATGGATTCGGAGGGATCGTTGTCGACCCCGAGGATGAGGAGGTCGCGACCGCAACGGAGTTTTGATTTTTGAGCTTCGAGGATTATTTCGCGGGCAAGACGGTCGTTGTTGCAAAAGATGCCCAGTGGCTTTGCGGAGAGCGGGGTGAATTGTTTTAGGTTTTCACTGAAGGGCAGCGTGGGGTTCCACAGGTGCAGTGGATGGCCTTCGATTGTATCTTGAAACCCCTCTCGGCGGAGTTGCGTATAATGAATACTGTCGGAGCCGCAGAAGGCGAACTGGCGGGCGCCTTGCCGGAGGAGGTGTTTTGCGGCGAGTTGACCGAGGGCTAAATCGTTAATCGTTACGGTAGGTACGGCGGTGATTTTGGAGAAGTTGAATAGGTTGACGGCGTGCACCCTGTGTTCGCGCAATCCGTTGAGCCAGTTGTCGCTGACGAATGTGCCGATGGCGCCTGCCAGTTGGCGCGATTGGGCGAGTTGAAACAATTTTGCCTCAAAGCCAATTTGCAGCGGGACCAGTCGCCAATCGAGCTGATGATCGTTCAGATAGTCCGCGACGCCGCGAAAGATGCTGGCGGCGTGGCGAAAGTTGGAGTCAAACGCAATGGCAATACTGGACGGCATTTCAATAAATGTAGCAAATATATAAAAATTAATACGTAAATACGAAAAGACAAGGCAATCTTTGTTATGCTATGCTGCGGCTCATGAAAAAAGCATTGATAACAGGAATAACCGGACAGGACGGATCTTATCTCGCAGAATTGCTGCTCGAGAAGGGCTACGAGGTGCATGGGATCATTCGCCGCTCCTCAACCTTCAACACATCGCGGATCGACCACCTCTACAAAGACCCGCACCTGAACAATACAAAACTGTTCCTCCATTATGGCGATCTGGCGGACGGTGTGATGTTGATGAAATTATTGTATCAGCTTCAACCGGATGAGATTTACCACCTGGGGGCACAAAGCCATGTGCGGGTCTCGTTTGATGTGCCGGAATACACCGGAGACGTGACGGGATTGGGAACGCTTCGTTTACTGGAGGCGATTCGCGAAGTGGGACTGGAGGGTAAAAGTCGTTTTTACCAGGCGTCTTCTTCAGAGATGTTTGGTATGGTACAGGAAGTGCCACAAACAGAGCAGACTCCATTTTACCCGCGTTCGCCCTACGGATGTGCGAAGGTGTATGCGTATTGGTTGACGGTCAATTATCGTGAATCGTATGGGATGCACGCGACGAACGGCATTCTTTTTAATCACGAATCCCCGCGCCGGGGGGAGACCTTTGTGACGCGCAAGATCACCCGGGCGGCGACCCGCATCAAGTTGGGTCTGCAGGATAAACTCTACCTCGGGAATCTGGACGCCAAGCGCGACTGGGGTTATGCGAAGGAATACGTTGAGGCAATGTGGTTGATGTTGCAGCAGGATTCCGGTGACGACTATGTGATGGCGACCAACGAGACGCACTCGGTGAAAGACTTCGTGATGGAAACCTTTGCCTTGTTGGATCTGGATTGGGAGCAATACGTGGATTACGACAAGCGCTATGAGCGACCCACGGAAGTGGATTTGTTGATCGGGGATCCGGCGAAAGCGAAGCGGCAGTTGAATTGGGAACCGAAGGTACGCTTCAAGGATTTGGTGAAGATCATGGTGGATGCGGACCTTGTTCTGGCAAAGCAGGAATTGGCCTACAAACAGGCGGTGGAAGCTTAAAAGGGAGGATGCAAACAATGCGCGAGGATGCAAAAATCTACTTGGCGGGCCACGGCGGGATGGTAGGTGCGGCGGTGGAGCGCGCCTTGCGCGCGGGTGGTTGTGAGAATCTGGTAACCCGCAAGCGCGGGGAATTGGATTTAACGGACCAATCGGCAGTGCGTGATTTTTACCGCGAGGAAAAGCCGGAGGTGGCGATTATTGCGGCGGCGCGGGTCGGCGGCATTCATGCCAACAACAGCTATCCGGCAGAGTTTATCTTTGAAAATCTCGCGATTGCACAGAACACCATTGACGGGGCACACCGCGCGGGCGTGAAGCGACTGCTTTTTCTTGGAAGCACCTGCATCTATCCCAAAATGGCGGAGCAGCCCATGCGGGAGGAGGTCTTGCTGACTTCCGCCCTCGAGCCTACGAACGAGGCCTACGCCATCGCAAAAATCGCGGGTTTAAAGCTCTGCCAGTTTTATCGCTCGCAATACGGGGTCTGTTACCATTCCGCGATGCCGACAAATCTATACGGCCCGGGTGACAATTATCACCCGGAAAATTCGCATGTGTTGCCTGCCCTGATTCGTCGTTTCCACGAGGCGAAAGAGACCGGTGCGCCCGAAGTGGTGGTTTGGGGCACGGGAAGCCCGCGGCGGGAATTTTTGCATGCGGATGACGCGGCTGCGGGAATCGTGCACCTGCTGCAATTAGATAATCCGCCGGACTGGGTCAACCTGGGTTGCGGGACGGATGTCTCGATCGGGGACCTCGCACGCTTGGTCAAAGCGGTCGTGGGTTACGAGGGACAATTGACTTTCGACAAGAGCAAGCCGGACGGGACTCCCCGCAAGTTAACCGACACCAGCTTGATTCAATCGACGGGATGGAAACCCGCTATCCCGATCGAGGAGGGTGTTGCGATGACCTATCGTGCTTTCCTCCAGGAAATGGCAGACGGACGCCTGCGCTGCTAGTGGCGAAATCGCCTGCCTTTAGAAGGGCGGCTCCTCGTCGAGGACAACATCGTCCGGTTCGAATGGGGCTTCGTCTGGGGTGGGTTGGGCATTGCCTCCTCCGGATCCGGTTATTTTCCAAGCGACGAGGTTGGTGAAATATTTGCCCTGCCATTCACGGCAGCGGATGTCGAAGGAGACGGTGACGGCATCGCCCTCCTTGAGGTGATCGACAAGCTCCACCTTGTCTTTCACGCACTCAAAATTTATGTCTTGTTCAAACTTACCGTCTTTGGTGGTTAGAAGAAATTCCCGCTTGTTAAAGCCGCCTTTGAAGGTTTGCTCGGGGAAGATGCTTTTGATGGATCCTGAAATTTCAAATGACATTTGCGTATAAAAATAGTGTTGGGATAAAGATGCAACTTTTTCTCTGAAACTTATTCGTAAGGGATAAATCCCGGTACTTAGGTTGCATGCGCCCGCCTTTTATTTGGTTGTGAATAAATCCCGGCAATGCCATTAACTTATCCAAGCTATTATGAAAATTAACTATGCCTGCCCCATTTTAAGTTCTGATGAAGCCTGTGAGATTGAGAAATCCCTCCTCGTTGATGCCGTAGCGGAGTGGTCTGCGATGGAGGCTGCGGGCAAGGGCATAGCGGCGGGGATTTTGCGCGATTTCCAGGAATTACAAGCCCTGCCGGACGCGCCGCGTGTGCTGGTCTTGGTCGGCAAGGGCCACAATGGAGGTGATGCCCTGCTGGCCGCAGCGGAAATTATGGCACGGCATCCGCGCAGCAAAGTGTGGTGCCTGTTGACCTCAGAACGTGATGCGATGAAAGCGCTCACACTGCGTGCGCTGGAGTCTGTAGAAGGTCGCGTGCAACTGGAAACGCTTGGGTCTGAAGACGGCGCTGAATTACTTGAGCGCCTGGATGACCTGAGTGGTGGCAAGGGTTTTGATATCTGCCTGGATGGTTTGCTGGGTTTGTCCTTTAGGCCGCCGCTGGATGAAAGACTTTCCAATCTGGTGCAGGCGGTAAATGATTATTCTCAAATTGGTTTGCGTGCGGCGGTGGATATGCCCACCGGTTTTGGCGGAGCGGATTCTTCGATAAGTTTCTCGGTCGATTTCACCTATGCGACTGGCTCGGTGAAGAAAATGCATTTGGACGGCGGTCAGGCATGTGGTCGGGTGCGTTGGGTGGACTTGGGTTTTTTTGAGCAAGGATCGGCAAAGGCCTCGAATGAATATTTTTTAAAGGACGCCATTTTAAATCCCTTGCGGCAGTTGCGCGCTTCGATGGTAGACAAACGCACTTTCGGGCATCTCTTTATTGTGGGAGGATCCTCCAATATGCCGGGTGCGCTCCTGATGAGTGTGCAGGCTGCAGTGCGTTCGGGCGTTGGCCTTGTCACGGCTTTTGCGCCGCAGTCGGTGGCGGCTTCTCTTGCGGCTCAGGTGCCGGAGGCAATGTGGATTCCCTGGCCTGAAAGCGGGAACGGGACGCTGAGTCCACGAGCGCTGCCGCTTTTGATGCAACGCCTGCCTTCAGCCACGGCGGTTTTGGTGGGTCCCGGGATGGGGCAGGATCGAAATACCGAGCAATTGGCGCAGGAAATTATCGGACAAGTTGCGCTACCGGTAATCTGCGATGCCGATGCTTTGAGTTTGCGGGTGGTTGAGTTGGTGCAGAAGCGCAAAGCAGAATGGGGGCCGGTGGTCCTCACGCCGCACATGGGCGAATTTATGCGCATTGCTGCCTTGGAACAGCCCACTTTCGACAGTGAATTCCTGATAGATTTCTGTCACAAGAATCGTGTCGCATTAGTTTTGAAAATGCCGCAGACGCGTTGCTGTAATGGGGAATCGGTCTATTGCAATACCTTTGGCGGGGCAGTGCTTTCAAGGGGCGGTAGCGGTGACCTCTTGGCGGGCTTGATCGGGGGTAATTTAGCGCAGCAGACAAAAGGGCGGGAGTTCGACGCGGTCATGCGGGCGGTAGTCTGGCATGGTAAGGCGGCAGAGGCATTGGCGCGGAAGCGCGGGCAGATCGCGGTGCGAACAACCGATGTGCTGGCTTATCTCTCGGAAGTATTGCGGAGTAACTGAGTAAAACCGGGGAATGGATCGCGAATAGTCGTTTTTGGGTTATTTGATCGTTTAATATAATTAGCAAATTGGTTATTAGGATCTAATGTTATCAAATAAAGATGCCTTGCTCGTCTTGAACGGTTTGCCGCATGTGGGGCCGGTTTTATTGCGGCGACTGCTCGACTCCTTTGGGGGTGATCCGGTGGCGGTCCTGTCGGGTTCAATGGAGTCGCTGACGCGGGTGCGGGGCATTGGGCCGCATGCCGCGCAGGCGCTAATGGATTGGGAGGCATATTTTGATCTCGAGCGGGAAAAGGAAAAAATCGAGCAGTATGGGGCGGTTTTCCTGGAACGGGGGCATGCGGACTATCCGATGTTGTTGAAAGAGATGTATGATCCGCCGATTGGTTTGTATTGGCTGGGTGGATACAAAGTAGATCGTCCCTGTGTGGCGATCGTGGGTACGCGTCAGGCCAGTATGTATGGTTTGAAGGTCGCGCGGAAATTTGGTGCGGAATTAGCGGGTCTTGGCTTTTGTGTGGTGAGTGGAATGGCGCGGGGTATTGATACGGCGGCGCATGAAGGGGCCTTGGAGGGGGGCGGGCCTACGCTCGCGGTTTTGGGTTGCGGCTTGGATATTATATATCCACCGGAGAACAAGGAACTCTATGACCGCATTGTGAATCAGGGCGCGGTGGTGAGTGAATTTCCTTTGGGTCGCCGGGTGGATCGGCAGACCTTTCCGATGCGGAACCGAGTGGTGGTGGGAATGTGCGAGGCGGTCATCGTGGTGGAGACAGCGGCTGCGGGTGGCAGTATGATCACGGCACGCTTTGCGGGGGAACAGGGGCGGTTACTGATGGCGGTGCCGGGGCGGATGGATCAACCGCAGGCGCGTGGTTGTTTGCAGTTGATTCGGGATGGCGCGAGTATGGTGAGCTCGGTCGATGATGTGCTGGAGGAATTGCGCTACGAGCGCAAGGAGCCCAAGGGGGAGGGGACGAGCGTCAAAGAGCCTGTTAACGCAGTGGTTCTCGATGCCAAAGAAAAGGCGCTTATGGATTATTTGTCGGGCGGGGAACTTGGGAGCGCGGATTCAATGGCGGCGCAAGTGGGATTTCCGGTGCACGAGGTCGCGGCGTTATTGGTGGCTTTGGAATTGAAGCGCTGCGTTGTTAAGCGCATGGATGGGCGTTACGAGGCGCGGGAGGCTTAATCTTTAACCGGGTTCTGCAGGCAGCGGGAAGTGCTTACATGCGATCCAGTGGTTGAATGCCCAGGAGCTCGAGGCCCGTCATGAGTGTGCTGCGGGTGCGGGCGCAAAGGAGGAGGCGACGGGCGCGGGTGGCGGGGTCGTCTACCATGACTTTATCGGCATTGTAGAAGCTGCTGTAGGCACCCGCCAGTTCGTAGAGGTAAGTGCACAGGAAGTGGGGTCGCAAATCATTCAGGGTAAGATCCAGAGCGCTGGGCAGACCCATGAGTTTGCGGGCGAGGGTGAGTTCGGCATCGGTCTCAAGCGGGCCGGCTCCCTCGATGGGCAACTTGGGGTCGAGTCCAACTTTGCGGAAGATGCTGTTGATACGCGCCACAGCGTATAAGAGGTAGGGCGCGGTGTTGCCCTCAAAACTGAGCATGCGGTCCCAGTCAAAGACGTAGTCCTGGGTGCGGTTGGAGGCTAGGTCGGCATATTTAAGCGCTCCAATTCCAACCGTGTAGGCAATGGTCTGCCGCTCGGCTTCCGGGAGATCGGAATTTTTTTCAGTGACAACGGCGAGGGCGCGTTCGAAGGCTTCATCAAGGAGGGTCTGGAGTTTGATGGATTCGCCGGACTTGGTCTTGAAGGGTTTTTTATCTTTCCCGAGGATGGTGCCCCACCAAACGTGACGGGTAATGGGGGTGGGGTAATTGCAGGCGTTGAACCATTTTTGAGTGGTCAGGAAGAGTTGTTGGAAATGATCCTGTTGCCTGGCATCTGTCAGGTAAATGACCTCTTCGGCTTTAAAGTGCTCTACCCGGTAAAGGATAGTGGCAAGATCGGTGGAAGCGTAATTGGAGGCGCCGTCGCTTTTGCGAATATTGAAGGGGTAGGGCCGGTCATTATCCCGAGCGAATTTTTTGACTTCATCATGCCAGACCACAAGGGCGCCCTCGCTGGACTCCGCGATTCCTGCCTCCGTTAGCTCGCGGTAAACGCGCTCGACTTTATCGCGATAGAAGGATTCACCGAGGCTGACATCAATATGTACGCCCATTTGCCGGTACAGTTTTTCGAAGGCATCTTTTGAAATATCGACAATTTTTTCCCACAAGCGCGTGTTTTCGGGGTCGCCTTCCTGGAGTTTGAGGAGTTCTGCGCGTGATTGGTCGCGCAGATGTGGTTGTTCTTTTTCAAGCTGGCTGCCGTCTTTGTAAAGTTGATCCAGCAAGGCGAGGGGATCCTCTTTGACTTGGTCCAAATCAATTCCCTCGCGCTTGATTTGCATAATGAGGGTGCCGAAATTGGTGCCCCAGTCACCGATATGATTGTCGCGTACGGTGTCGGCACCGCAAAAATCCAGCAAACGCGCAATGGCTTCCCCGATGACCATGGGTCGGAGGTGCCCGATGTGTGCTTGTTTGGCGGTATTGGCGCTGGGGTAGTCGATGACGACTTTCCGGCCGGCTTTTAGTTTGCCGGCACCTTTCTGGTAATCGGCGGGGGTGGCGTATTGATTGAGCCAGTTCCAC
Source organism: Opitutia bacterium (assembly GCA_042096455.1). GTDB lineage: Bacteria > Verrucomicrobiota > Verrucomicrobiia > Opitutales > Coraliomargaritaceae > UBA7445. The sequence goes on along the minus strand of JBELLU010000003.1, from coordinate 26,124 downwards.
AGGTAGCTCGGGGTGCATTTAAAGTTGATAAAACCCGGTCCAGCCAGAGAGAGTTCGACCCGCGTAGGGTTAAATTGTCCCGATTCATTTGCGGCATCGAGGAGTTGCTGCGCCAGATCGCGCGGGTTTTTTCCGTTTCGCTTGGCAAATCCCAGTACCCCGTTTGCCTGAAAGTCGCCGAATCTCGGATCGGCGGCGCGTATTTCCGGCTCAAAATCGTCGCTAAATGCTTCGCAATTCGCGGCAATTTGGCGCAAGACGTTCTCAATAACCGTACTGGGATTAAAACTAAGCTGCATGGTGCTCAGCATAGGGCTCAGACAGGTGGGTCAAGCTTGCAAAGCATGGAAGATGGGGGCCAAAGGTTCATTTGAGTTAATTACCGAAATGTTGCAGGCAGGTTTCAGATTACAGTGATTTTACAAAATCCCGCATTTTAGGCTCGACATTGCTCGCGATAATCTCCTTATGCATAAAGGTTTATGCAGTATAACGAATCCCTTAAGATGCACACACTTTTTGTTACATGAGAAAAAAGATTATCAGCGCCCGTAAGTTCATAAAGCCGTCTTTCAGCTACCTGGTTGAGAAAAAACGTGATGGAGGCGAATTTACGGATGAGGAAATCCGCTATTTGGTTGATTCCATTTTAGACGAGGAAATTCCGGATTTCCAGCAATCGGCCCTCGCGATGGCCATTTATTTCCAGAATATGTCGGCGCAGGAAATGGCGGTATTTTCTGAAGAAATGATGCTTTCGGGCGAGGTTTTGGACCTCAATCGCATTGCCCGTCCCAAAGTTGGTAAATACTCGACCGGCGGTGTCGGAGATAAAACATCCCTGGTGCTGGGTCCTTTGGCAGCAGCGAGCGGAGTCATTATGCCCCACATGAATGGGGTGGATGAAGAGTATGTGATTAGCAACCTCGACAAATTGTCTGCTATTCCGAAGTTTAGCCCGGTCTTGGATTTGAAGGAATTCAAGGATCAGCTAAACAAAATCGGATGTACCTTCGCGCAGCAGGATGAGGAAATTGCCCCGGTTGAGCGCATCCTTTACGATCTGCGCCTGAAAACGGGAACGATTCCCTGCCTGCCCCTGATTACCGGTTCGGTTTTGAGCCGTAAACTTTCCGCCGGTGCGGATTACCTCGTGGTCGACGTCAAGTGGGGGAATGGTGCTTTTGTTAAAGACCTCGAGCAAGCCAAGCAACTGGCTCGCACCATTACACGCGTTGCGCGTTCGATGAAGCGGCGTTGCGTGGGTCTGGTTACCGACATGAATCAACCGCTGGGCGACACGGTTGGTACCGCATTGGAACTGAAGGAGGCCATCGACTTGCTCAAAGGAGAGGGACCTGAGGATTTGCAGGAATTGGTCTTGAAGCTTGGGATGGAGATTGTTCGCCTTGCGGGCGTCGCCGGTTCAACGCTTTCAGCAAAGCAAACGGTCCAGAAGCATTTGAAAGACGGATCTGCGCTACAAAAATTCAAGGACATGGTGGCGGCACAGGGTGGTGACACCAGCGTCATTGATAATCCTGACAAATTCCCCACCGCGAAGCACGTGCGCAAATTGCCAGCTCCAAAACGCGGCTATGTGCACACCATCAACGCCGGTTTGATCGCAGAGGGCGTGCAAAAATTAGCAGTCCAGAAAAACGGTAAATATGACCCGTCGGTGGGCGTTTCGGAAATCAAGAAAGTAGGCACGCAAGTCAAGCAGGGCGAACCGCTCATGATGATTCACTACAATGATGAATCCAAAATGGAGATCGCTCTGGAATACCTCAAGACAGCCTACCGTCTTGCTCCCAAGCGGCCCAATCCCCCGGATTTGGTGGTTGAGCGCGTCGCTTAAGCGCGTCCCTGATAGGTGCGGTCGGTCGTATTGACTCGGATGCTTTCGCCTTCCTTGATGAAAAGCGGTACCTGAATCGTCAGACCGGTTTCAAGGGTCGCCGGTTTTTGCACATTTGAGGCGGTGTCCCCTTTGACCCCCTCGGGCGATTCGGTCACTTTCATCTCAATGGAGGCCGGGAGCTCAATTTGGATCGGTTTGTCGTCCACATGCAAAATGCTGTAGGTTTGATTCTCAACCAGGAAGTCTTTGGCATCCTCCACGATGGCGGCATCGAGAATGCTGTCTTCAAAACTTTCCGGATCCATAAAATGGTATCCGTCGCCGTCAACGTAACTGAATTCAAGTTTAACGGTTTCGGTATGAAGGATTTCAACGCTGTCGGTCGTGCGGATTTTTGTGTTGGTGGAGGAACCGGTATTCAGGTTGCGCATGGTGACTTGCATAAAACCAGCTTGTCGGCCTTGCGTGCGGTGTTGCACCTCAAGGACAAGATGCGGCGCGCCTTGGTAATCGAGAACCTTTCCTTTGCGAACTTCGGTGGGTGATGCCATAATATCTTTGGTTGGAATTGCGTTTTGATTAAAGACAAGGCAGTGCCAATAGGTGGCGTGACTGTCAAGTGCAGGCTCTCAGGGCAGTTTTTCTCCAAAGCGTTCGCAATGCCCTGCGGCGACTGCTCGAAGGTCCTCCAGGTGCACGACCGTGCTTAGCTCTCCACGAATTTTCCGTGAGCCGGGCATGCCCTTCGTCAGCGCGATAAACTTGGGTCGCATCCAGCAAAGGTCCCGGTGGCGTTGCTCCCGAAAGGGGCGTGCCATAATCTGACTGGTGTAGTCGATGATGGTGAGCCAGCGTTCGGATATGCTCGGTGGAACCGGTGCCTCCCCGTGGGCTAGGGCATGCTTGATGTCACGAAAAATCCAGGGATAACCCAGTGCGGCCCTTCCGATCATGAGCCCCGCGCACGCAGTTTCCTGCCGGATGCGAATGACATCCTCAACCGTCTGGATATTACCGTTTCCAATAACCGGGATCGTGCGTTCTGCCGCCACTTGCTTGATCAGTCCCCAGTCCGCCTCGCCACGATAACCCTGCTCTTTCGTGCGGCCATGGATGGTCAGCGCCTGTGCGCCCTCGTTCTCGACGATTCTCCCAACTTCAGGCGCTACAATGTGCTGGGCATCCCAGCCAGTCCGAATCTTAACGGTGACCGGTGTTTGAGGAACTGCTTTGACAACCGCAGCGGTAACTTTGCCAAGTTTTGCCGGATTCCGCAGCATGGATGATCCGGCATCCATGCAGATAACCCTTTCCGCCGGACAACCAAAGTTTATATCGATAAAATCAGGTGAGCACCGCTCCACAAGTAATTGAGCAGCCCTGCCCATGCTTTCGGGCCTGGAACCAAATATTTGGATGCCCATCGGGCGTTGCGCTTCAGTAAAGTCGACTGTTTCCCACAGGCGCGGGTCATTGCGAATGATTGCATCGGCCTGAACAAATTCCGTGAGCATTACATCAGCTCCCTGCGCCTTGCAGAATTCCCTAAAGATCACATCTGTAAACCGCGCCATGGGTGCAAGATAGAGCGGGCATTTATTATTGCGGAACCACGGTAGGGCAGTCATGTCTTTAATTCTGTAAGTTTAGGTTCTGACAACCCATTGTTTATTACCAACTAAAAGAAACTATGAAAAAATACATCGCAATCATACTTATATCACTCGGCACTGCCGCACTAGCAAGCGCACACTGTGGCTCTTGCGGAACAGGCGACGCCAAGTCCGCCAAATGCGCCACTTCTGAGTGCAGCTCTAAAAAATCCTGCTCCAAGGCTGAGAGCAGCAAGTCCTGCAGCAAAAGCAAGTGCTGCGGCGAAAGCAAGTGCTGCGGCGAAAGCAAAGCAGCCAGCAAGAAAGTTACCAAGCCGATGACCAGCTGCTGCGGCAGTTAGTTTTCGGTGACAGTTGCTTAAAAGCTTCGACTCCCCTTTTACGGAAGGGGAGTTTTTATTAGCTGTCGCCCGTGCCTTGATGCCTCGAAGGAAGGGCTCAATTCGTGTCGTAAATATAACCGACGCTGTGCACGGTGCGGAAAGGAATCAGTTCCAGACCATGGCGCTTGTAAAGATTGCGCACTTTGACGATGTATTGATCCAGAGAGCGGCTCTCGGTATTGGCATCGTCGCCCCAAATCGCCTTGATGAGTGTTTCGCGGGTAATGACGGTATCGGGGTTGTCACGTAGGTAAGCAATAATGCCCAATTCCTTGCGGCCAATTTTCTCAACATGACCCAGAGGAAAAGTGACCTCCATTCGTTGTGGATCGATATCGCCTCCACAGAATCGGAATGGTTCAAGTAATAGGGGTGCACGTTTACGGCGAGAGGCGATTTTTCTAGATTTCACGGAACTTAGGGTTGATTTGATTAAGGCGACCAGCTCGGTGTAATTAACTGGTTTTTTGTGAGTATTGATTGGGCTGCTGAAAGTTGCAGCAATGGATGGATCAGAAGTCACTAAAATTATCGGCGTTGTATCTTTGTGTTCCTGAAGCGTTCGAATAAGACGCTCACTGTCATCATCTGGAAGGTCATCGTCTATGAGAACCAGAGAAGCACGTTTCGCTATAACGAAACCAAGGGCATGGTCGGCCTCGTTGCAAATCAGGGTGTTTAAGTCAATTCGCCGGAGGTGATCCGCCAAAGTCATTGCTGCTGTATTTTCCTTTACAACGATTACAATACTAAGTGTTTGTTCGGAGCTCATAATTACAATTTGTTTACAAATATATTAACTAAATGAATAAGGTTAAAGCCTGAATTTTAATATAGGTCTACTTGCTAACTAATAATGATTCATAAAAAATCTCAATTTATTAATGAAACTAAGCAGAAAACCCGCAAGATGAAAACAAAAAAATGTTTTTTACACTTTATTTACGGTAAGAATTATCATTTTGACTCGGTGAACAATCTCACGTTTACTGAGTAACTCTATGGAAATGAAAAACAATCTAATGTTAGGCTTGCCCAAAGGCAGTTTGGAGGAATCCACCATTCGTCTATTCGCCAAGGCAGGCTTTGAAATCACCAAGAGCTCCAGGTCTTATCGTCCAAGTTTTGACGATGGCGATTTGGATGGTCGTTTTGTGCGTGCACAAGAGGTAAGTCGTTACGTGGAACACGGATACTTTGATTGCGGCCTCACCGGGCAAGACTGGGTGCGCGAAAACGCCTCGGATGTCGTGGAGGTTTGCGACTTGGTTTACAGTCGCGCATCGCGCCGCCGTTCAAAGTGGGTGGTTGCAGTACCGGAGGCTTCTGCGATTCAGGGAGTGAAGGATTTGGAGGGTAAGCGTATCGCCACGGAGGTTGTCAATTTAACCCGTGAATACTTGAAGGCGAATGGCGTGAGTGCCGAGGTCGAGTTTTCCTGGGGCGCGACCGAGGTAAAAGTACCGGACTTGGTGGATGCGATTGTCGACTTAACCGAAACTGGAAACTCGTTGCGTGCCAACAAATTACGCATCGTTGACACCATAATGGAAACGAACACGGTCTTGATTGCGAACAAGGAATCATGGGAAACCCCGGGTAAGCGTGCAAAGATCGAGCAAATCTCGCTCTTGTTGCAAGCGGCCCTGGAGGCCCACAGCAAGGTGGGCTTAAAGTTGAATATTCAGCGCAAGGAACTGGACTCAATTTTAAGTGCTTTGCCTGCTCTTCGCAATCCCACCATCAACCGTTTGACGGATGAGGCATGGGTTGCAATCGATGTCATCGTTGATGAAAAAGTGGTGCGTGAAATAATCCCGCAGCTTAAAGCGCACGGGGCCGAGGGCATTGTGGAATACCCGCTGAACAAAGTGGTTTATTGAGTCGGGTTATCGCGCAAACGGAAGCGCAGTTTGAAGCTGCGCATCAATTGGGCGGCTGTTTGAATATTTTTTAAGCTGATTCAAAATGGCAGAAACAAGCAAATCCAAGGTTTGCATCGCGCTCATTCAGGGGCGGGATCATGGTGATGCGCAGTTAAATCTAAAGGTCACAATCGAGAAAATTCGTGCCGCAGCAGCCTTCGGCGCACGGATAATTTGCACGCAAGAGCTGTTTAATACGCCGTATTTTTGTATCAGTCAAAATACCGCAAATTTTAACATAGCTGAGCGAATACCCGGCCCCACTACGGAGGCATTATCTGCTTTGGCGGCGGAATTAAAGGTGGTTATAATCGCAGCTATATTCGAAAAACGGGCAACGGGCATCTACCACAACACGGCAGTGTGCCTGAATGCGGATGGTCGCATCTTGGGTAAATATCGGAAGATGCATATCCCGCAGGATCCCGGCTTTGAGGAGAAGTTCTATTTTTCGCCCGGGGACTTGGGATTTCCGGTATGGGAAACCGCCTACGGAAAAGTCGGGGTCTTGATTTGTTGGGACCAGTGGTTTCCCGAGGCGGCTCGATTGATGGCACTGGCGGGTGCTGAAATACTTTTTTATCCAACCGCGATCGGCTGGCTCGAAGACGAGAAGGCGGAATTGGGGGCAGCACAGCACCATGCCTGGGAAACGGTGCAATGCGGTCATGCCGTTGCGAATGGTTGCTACCTTGCGGCGGTGAATCGCGTTGGAGTGGAGGGGCAGACCGAATTCTGGGGGCAAAGTTTTGTGTCGGATTTTTATGGTCAGGTAATCGCGCGTGCCCCCACGGATGAGGATTGTATTCTTAGGGCGGAATGTGATTTGGCTGCCTTGGAGGGGATGCGTCAAATATGGCCATTTTTTCGCGACCGTCGGGTTGAGGCGTATGGTGGCCTGACTGAACGGGCCTTGGATAAGGGAGAGGCGACTGAATGACAACAGTCTCGGATTCCGGGAAATATCGTCTGCCGGCGGAGTGGGAAAAACAGGAGGCGGTGTGGTTTGCTTGGCCAACACGTGCAGCGCTCTGGGAGGGGAAACTGGATTTGGTGCAGGATCAATTGGCGCAGTTGTATGCTTTGGCGGCAGGTTTCCAGCGGGTTTGCGTTTTATGCTCCAAGGAAGCGCAGTCGGGGTTGCGGAAGCGTTTGGCTGGAGCGGATGTGGAACTTTTTGACTATAGCTGCGACGACGTATGGTGTCGGGATTTTGGGCCTCTTTTTATGATCAATGAAACCGCCTCGGAGCTGCATATTTCCGACTGGCGTTTCAATGCCTGGGGAGAAAAGTATGCGCCCTGGAGCAAGGACGATGGTGCCGCAGCCTGGATTGGTCGAGAGCTGTGCTTGGCTGTCTCAAAGGAAGAGCAGGTGCTTGAAGGTGGAGCGATTGAATGCAACGGGGCGGGGGTTTTGCTGACGACTGAAGCCGTTTTATTGAATCTCAACCGCGGGGCGATGGGCGTCAAGGCGGCAGCGGAGGAGCGTTTGTCGGCGGGTTTGGGAATTTCGCAGGTGCTTTGGCTGGGGCAGGGGCTGGCGAGTGATGATACCGATGGGCACATCGATAATCTGGCGCGTTTTTACCGGGAGGATGCGATTTTGTATGCGGCTGCTCCTGATAGAGCGCATCCGGATTATACTGCTTTGGCTGACAACGAGCGCCGTATCCAAAGCTTCACAACGGTTGATGGGAGGCCCTATCAAATGAAGGCCTTGCCGCTGCCGGCGCCGATTTACGAGAAGGGGGAAATGTTGGCGGCGAGTTATTTGAATTATCTGGTGCTGAACGGAGCGGTATTGGTGCCGACTTACGGGCAGCCGGATTTGGAGGGTGAAGTCCTGCGCATTATTGGGGAATGCTATCCCGGGCGGGAGATTCTGGGTTTTGATTGCCTTGAGATTATTCGGGAAGGCGGGGCATTGCATTGCCTCAGTCAGCACCAACCGGCATTGGCTTGAGCAGTTGGTTTATTTTATAACGGGAATGAAGAAGGGGATTACGATCAGAGCAATTCCCAAGAGCAAACCGAGCAGGAGTAGCCAGTTATGGCGGCGCACCGCAACTTTATGGAGCCATTGCCGGTGCATCCAAAGATGCAGGAGGATCGCCGCGGCAAAGGCGTAGCTCACCCAGTAATGGATGTCGCCCCATTCATGACGGGTGAGGCCCAGCACGGAACCGCCGCCGCCACGACTGCGGGGTGGCAATCGATAAACCAGCATCAATCCTGTTCCGGCCATCAGGCAAAAACAGAGATAGAGCAGGTAATTAAGGCTGCGGTTAATGTTATTTTTCATTTAAATAGTTTATAAGCTTATTAAATAAAATAATCAAGCGCCAGCCATAAGTGCCCAGTCGGCTACGGCTTAGTTGGATTTGAAGCCCAGCGCTTCGGGGTCGAACTGCATTTCCGCTACGCGGGTAGCGGGCCCGGTCATTCGAATGGCGTAGTCTTCGCCAATTTGAATTCCGATCGTGCCCCCCGGCATATGAACGGTGAGTTCGGCATCGCAAAGTCCGAGGCGGTGTGCCACTGCAGCGGCGGCACTGCTGCTGGAACCGGAGGCGAGGGTGTATCCCGCGCCGCGTTCCCATATTTCGATTTGGATATTTTGGCGGTCGAGGGCCTTGAGGAATTGAACGTTGGTGCGCTTGGGGAAACTGGGGTGAACCTCAAGGGCTGCGCCGACTTCGCAGGCCAGTTCGCGGGAAATCTCATCCAAGGGGACAACACAGTGGGGGTTGCCGATGTCAGCAATGTGGACCCGGTAGTCCGTTCCGTTGATTTGGAGGATTTCTCCAGCGCCGGACACGGCTTCCTGGGGGTCGCGCCCAAAGCTCACACGACCCATATCAACCGTTATGGATGCTGCGTTTTCACTGATCTCGCAGGTTACGATCCCGCCAAGGGTATCGACTGTGAAAGGGTCGCTGCCCACGCGCCCGGTATCGTAGAGGTAACGGGCAAAGATGCGTAAGCCATTGCCGCTTTTCTCCGCCTCACTTCCATCGGGGTTGATGATACGCAGGCCAAAATCGGCCTGCTCACTTGGGGTGGGACCATAGAGGATTCCGTCGGATCCGAGTCCGAAATTGCGGTGGCAAATACGAATAGTGTCATCGGTTGCGGGTAAAGCGGGTGCTTCCGCAGGATCGAGCACGAGGTAATCATTGCCGAGGGCGTGGTATTTAAAAAATTGCATCATGGTGGCAGGCGGTGGAGTCGAATTTTCTTCTAACGTGAACGATTAAAAGCGCTGACGAGGGCATTCAAACCAGCGACTTCAATGTTGGCATTAATGCCGCAACCGAAATAAATCGAGCCGTCATCCTTTTTTATTTGAATATAGGCGGCGGCCTCGGTTTTGGAACCATGGCCAATGGAATGCTGGCGGTAATCCATGAGTTGGAAATCTTTCAAGCCGTAGTCCTGGAGGGCATCCACAAATGCACTGATGGGGCCGTTGCCCGTGCCGCGAATCGTCGCTTTTTTATCTTCGTGCATGATTTCTGCCTCGATACTGATCTCGCCGGATTTGGCGAAGTCTTCACGCTCGATACTAATCAGTTGAAGCGGAGCGGCGCGCTGGACGTATTCACGAAGGAAGAGCGCATGAATTTCTTTGGATTCCAGTTCACGGCTACCTAGATCGGCAGCTTGATTGATGACTGCACCGACTTCGGGGTGCATTGCCTTGGGGAGGTCAAGGCCGTGATCCCGGTGAAGGAGGAATGCCACTCCGCCCTTTCCGCTTTGGCTATTGATCCGGATGATCGCTTCATAAGTGCGACCGATATCCTGTGGATCGATAAGGAGGTAAGGGACACGCCATTGCGAGGCGGGGTCTGCCTTTTTTGCATGAAGGTCCATCCCTTTTTTGATGGCGTCTTGGTGTGATCCGGAAAATGCGGTGAAAACGAGGTCGCCGGCATAGGGGTGGCGCTCGGGAACCAGCATACGGGTAATGCGTTCGTAGGTCGCGCGCAGCTCCGGGATATCGGCAAGGTCGAGTTTTGGATCGATGCCTTGCGTGTAAAGGTTGAGGGCAACCGTCACGATGTCGAGGTTGCCGGTGCGCTCCCCGTTGCCAAAGAGGGTGCCCTCGACGCGATCCGCGCCGGCGAGGAGTCCCAGTTCGGTGGCGGCAGTACCGGTGCCACGGTCATTGTGGGTATGGAGGCTGATGATGGCCTTGTTGCGTTCTTTGAGGTTTCGGCAAAACCACTCGATTTGATCGGCGTGATGATTGGGGGTGGCAATTTCAACCGTAGCCGGAAGGTTGAGAATAATCTTGTTGTCCTCGGTGGGTTGCCAGACCGCCATGACCGCCTCGCAAACCTCAAGGGCGTAGTCCACCTCGGTATCGGAGAAGCTTTCGGGGGAATACTCGAGCCGGATATCGGTATCGGGAATAGTCGCGACCAGGCTTTTAATGAGCTCCGCGCCTTCAACTGCGATCGCTTTGATTTCATCTTTGGTCTTATTAAAGGTAACATCGCGCTGCAGGGGCGAAGTCGAGTTGTAGAGATGAACAATCGCGCGGGGAACACCCTCAAGGCTTTCAAAGGTGCGGCGGATCAAATGCTCGCGTGCCTGAACCAGAACTTGAACGGTGACGTCCTCGGGGATGCGTTTTTCGTCCACCAGGCGGCGGATAAAGTCGAATTCCGTCTGGCTGGCGGAAGGGAAACCGACCTCGATTTCCTTAAAGCCCGTCTTAACGAGCGAGTCGAAGAATTCAATTTTCTCATCGACCGTCATCGGTATTGCGAGGGCTTGGTTTCCGTCTCGCAAATCGACACTGGCCCAAATGGGAGCCTGTTTGATCTGGCGATCGGGCCATTGGCGATCGGGCAGGTTGATTGGGGTGACCGGTTGATACTTACTGATGGGATGGCGTTGCATGAATTTTTCTTCTATCCTGCACGGTTATGATAAGATTACTAGCGGAAATAACCGCTTGAGGCTTGTTGTATGACTTTTTTTATCTAGGGTGGGGTTTGTGGATAATCCAGATAATCAGTTGAAAGGTCGAACCATAGTATTGGGAGTGACGGGGTCGATTGCGGCCTATAAAGCGGCGGATTTGACCAGTCGTTTGGTGGAATATGGGGCGGAGGTCTTTCCGGTTTTGACGGAGTCAGCCTGTCGGTTCATGCAACCGCTGACACTGCAAACTCTGGCTCGTAACCCTGCGGCCTCGGATCTGTGGGCGGAGGAGGAGGGCTGGCAACCCGGCCACATTGAGCTCGCGGATCGGGCGGATTTGCTTCTGGTTGCTCCCGCGACGGCGCACTGCATCGCGAATTTTGCTCACGGGTTAGCTCCGGATTTACTGACATCGATTCATTTGGCGACACGGGCACCGGTATTATTGGCGCCTGCGATGAATGGAAAAATGCTCGAACACGCTGCAACACAGGCGAATATGGCAACCTTGCGCGAACGGGGATACAGGTTTGTGGATACGGAAGTCGGTCGCTTGGCCTGTGGTTACGAGGGGCCGGGTAAACTGGCCCCCATCGAATCAATTATCGAAAGTGTTTTGTGTTTATTAGGTTGATAGTTATTTTATGCAGTTTTATGTTTATGCGGAATAAGTAAAATGAAAGATTTGTTAAAATTAATTTGGATTTTTCTCTTCTTTGTTTTCTCGATGAGCTCCTTGAAAGCAGAGGAACCGTTGCCCTCACTGTATGAGATCTACCGCGAATTCATTTCTAACAACGGCGGTGAAAGAAATATGCAAGAGCTCAATAGCATTATTGTTTCCGGTCACATCATGCAGGACGACCAAAAGGTCAAATTCCGGCTATACCGCAAGCGCCCGAATAAAATGCGCATAACCGTTTCCTTCGATAACTTTGAATTTTCTACCATATTTAATGGTGAAGAGGGTTGGCAGGAAGTGACGAGCCGTTCTGGGCTGGTCGCACTTACGAAAATCGAAGACGATGAACTTGCTACACTAAAAATGGATAGCATGTTCGATTCCCCTTTTTATTCAGCATTCAAAAAGCGGAAACTCATCACGGTTGCTGCGATCGAAGAGGTGAAAGGACAGGAGGTCGTGCGCCTTGATTTTGATCCTGCCGGCAAATTTGGCTTTGATAGTATCTGGCTAAGTTTGGAACATTATCAGGAAGTAAAAATGGTCCGCGATTTGCCGAAGGATAGCGAAATGAGCGAGTTATCAAAAGAAGAAATCTACTATGATAGATTTAGTTTAATAAAAGGCGTCTACTGGGCTCGATTAATGCAGCATTTTGTGGATGGGGCAATGACCAAGGAAGTCATCATTGATGACGTGAAGCCCAATGCGGGAGTTTTTGACGCTTACTTTGAAGCGGATGATGTCAAAAACCCCACTGACAAATAAGGGATAGTAGTGGAGGAACCAGCAGGGAGGCATCGGCTAAAATTCGTCCGGTTTCAGAGCCCAGTATGTGGCGAAACGAGTAAATCCCAAAGAGTAGGATAACCGCGCTGAGGGCAATCGAGAGGCATAGGGCTGCGAGCAGTGCAGCAATCCCGATCATTAGGAGTGTTGGATTTAGAAGGCGGCAAATGGTTTGCCTTCGATTGTTTTTATTGGGTGGGTCGAATTCAGTAACGAGCAGGCAATTGCCGGTGAACAGGAAAACGAGGGTAGGCGGGAGCAGCCACTGGGGCGGATGGTTGAGAAAGATGAGGACTCCTGCGCTGAAAATAAGCCCGACCAGGAGTTCCTTTTGAAACAACGCCGGTTTTATTTTCTGTACTCCAAATGTATAGGCCAGTGTTACCAAGAGCAGAATAAGTCCACGCATCAATTGCGCTTCGTTTAGGCCTTTCAGGGCAAGACTCAGGTTGATCAGAAGGAGAAACCACCAAAAAGTCCATAGGGTGTTTTTATGTCGGGCAACGAAGCGGTGGCGCAGCGAGCGGAGCTCGGTAAGTTCTTTTCCGCGCACGTCAAATAAGCGATCTGCAAGGTATGTGAGCCAGACGGAAAGCGCGAGCACCAGGGCGGGAATCGTCGGGAAGATTGTTTCATTGGGCAGCAGAAGCCAATACCAACTGACTGCGATCAATGCCGCATCAATGCCCAGCACATTGGGCCACTGCCAAAAGCAGGGTGTTTCATCTGCGCGCGTTCGCACCTTCAAAATATAGCGTTTCCTCTTATTTTTCAGGCGGCGTTAGCAGAACGCGGGTTTGGAGCCCCGGCAGAAATTCAGAAAAGACCTCGCCTTCGGGGCTATTGCGCAGGACGCGCTGCACCATTCCCATTTTGGCATCGAGGTTATCCACCATCGAGACAAATACCGCCTCGGGCGTGGCCGCCATTGCGGCAGCTCCCCATTCCTTCTCTCCTTGGTGGCTGAGAATAATATGCTCGAGACGTTCGGTGAGGTCCTCATTCAGACCACATTGAAGGGCGGCCTTGCGTGCGACACGAAAACCGATAACAACATGACCTTGCAGGATGCCGATTCGGCTCGTTCGTGCCGCAAAATCTCCCTCATATTCCTCTAGTTTTCCGATATCGTGCAGGGCGATACCCGCGAGAGCGAGATCGGCGTCCACTTCGGGGTAAAGCGGCAAGAGGGCGCGGGCGGCACGCAGCATATGCACGGTGTGTTCGAGTAAACCATGGCGATAGGCGTGGTGCATACTGATGGCGGCAGGGCTGACACGAAGCGCAGGTTCGGTCTCATGGATCACGCGCTCAACCGTTTCCCGCAACTGCGGGTGAAGAATGGCTGCGACGGCATCTTGCAAGTGCTGCCAAAGTTCGGCTTCGCTTTCCGGCGGAACCTCCATGAGTTGCCCCAGCGCGCCTTCCTCCGCGGCTTCCTCCGCATCGATGATTTCGCCGGCAGAGAGACGGGGAGAAAAACGATCGTTATAATATTCGGTGGTGCCCGCGATGCGTGCAATAGAACCTTCTTGAGCCGCTTCAAGGGCCTTGTAGAGGGGCGAATCCCCAAAACAGTTGGCGGTAAAACTTCCGCTGGAATCGCCAAGTTCTAAGTTTAAGAAGGGGTTGCCGTTTCGGGCGGTTTTGGTGTTCTTGCGACGCAGGATGAAGATGCCCCGGAAGGGAACCGCGAGTTCGCGGTCGAGGGCCTTGAGTGCTTGGACGGTGCGAAAATCAGACATAGTACTAAGCTATACCTTTATTCGATGCCTGTAAAGTGGGGAAGCCCCGGCTTTAAAAATCAATCACGTAAAAATATCCGGAACTGATATCCTGCGCCTCATCCTCGCTGATCCAGCGCAATTCATACTCCGGACCCCATGAATCGCTGACGGCTAATTCTCCGGTTGCATCGTTGAAGCCCACGATCAGGCAAATGTGCCCCCGGTCAGGATCCTCTTTGAGTTTGGGTGAACGCTTTAGCAGTTCGGAGAGGGTCTTCTTCCAGAGCTTCACATCGTTCGCCTTCATGCGCTGTCGTGTGATGGCGTTCGCGATCATATTGTATTCATTGGTTGAATACATCGTCCACAGGACGGGCTGGCCGTCCTCGATGAATTTTTTAACACCTCTAACGGATGCCTTTCCGGAGATATTTTGCATTTGTCGCCCCGCTCTGCGCACAAAATCCGAGGTTCCCTCGATGATATCGCTGACGTAAGTGCCGCCGCCGAGCCCAGTGTTACCCGCCATCGCAAGGGCATACATATCCGCGCGGATGCCCATATAGCGCAGGCATCGTTCAAGGGTGGCAGGAACGCAATAGCCTTTGGGGCCTTGATCGACCATCGGTATGTTGTTGATAAGAACATCGCCAAAGTCATTAGTCTGTACGTTCGCCCGGGCCATTTTCTTGGCTAGGGTCGTATTGATCCTTTCCGGTCGTCCGCGTTGGTCAGCCAATTCCTCTGGCATAATCCGAAGTGCGAGATATTCATCTTCCACCGCCGCGAGCAGGAGGCTGGAATTGCCGACATCCCAACGGAGGATTCTTTCTTTCATTGCTTTTCCCGAACCGGTTGACTGACGATCCGGTGAACCAAAAATAGCGAGGGAGGCCTCCAGTTTCTCATTGTCTGCATCAATCGCCTCATTGACCGCTTTCAGGGCCTTCCGCTCGTTATCCAGCAGGTCAAAGGTTACCGAGTCGCCTTTGTTGGCAAACATGATGCTGATATAATCGACCTTTCCATTTTGGCCATAAAGGGCCGCGGTGTAAGGGATGGCGCCGCCGATCGGGCTTTTCTTTTTAAAATACACGCGGAAGCTGGACTGGGTTTGGGTCTTGGATTCCTGGGGCCAACCAAGGCGGTAAGCGACCTCATGCGGGGCGTCATCCCATAGATTGTCATCGCTCCACAAATCAATGCCGAGTTGTTGATTCAGCATTTTGTAGATTTTTGAGTCGGTGTTTCGAGGGCTTGGGTCAGGGTTATTGGAAGGCTCATCCGCCTGTGCTTTGAGTCGCTGCCGGTCCGGATCACTTAATTGCGCGAGGGGGATCGAGAAGCGGACTCCGTCTACCCGGCGCACCTCAACTGCTTGGGTGCCAACCTTGAGAATTTCGACTTCAATACTGCGGCCCTTGATATCGGTGAGTGTTTCCCCAAAGCAACTCAATGCCACGAACACAAAACCAAAGCTTATGAATTTTATCATTTCGAATCTGTTTCAATATGTTGTATGTGAACCATGCAAATACAGCGAATGGCGGGGACTGGAGTGTCAGTTCTTTTCCGGCATCTCGCGAAAGAAGATGCCGATGCGCCCAACCGAACCGACGAACTCGCTGGCGGTTCGGGTAGGGATTTCCTGGCAGAGTGATTGGATGGTCTCTCGCGGCGCATCAAAGCGAATTTTGATGAGACCATTTTTGGTGAGGGCGATCTCGATTTCTTTGAGGACAGGCTCACTAAGGCCTTGCTTGCCCATGAAGATATGAGGTTTCAGGCGTTGTGCGATGCCGCGCAGTTCCTTTTTTTCGGCGCTGGTGAGAGGTTGTGATTCCATAAATTGAGGTATAAAAATACAACAATCTGGAACCGACGCAAGCGGGTAGGTTGCGCGAGATTTTTTATTTTCGCGGTATGGATTTGTTTTTTGAATACTTGGCAGCGCTTTCCGCGGCTAATCGCAATGGGAGGGTTTCTTGCGGAATCTGGGCGAGGTAGCTGCGGATTTTCGTGCTTATCCAATCGTTGGGATTACTGAATCCTTCACGCATGCTTAGCGATGCGATAAAATCCCACTCGGTTTTGCTAAAATCCAGCTCATTTAATTTTGTGCTCACCGCGAAGGGGAGCTCTCCATAAATGAGCAGTTTAAATATTAATTGTTCGGGCGAACTTATTTTCCTTTTCTCGTGTTCAATGTTGGTGATCGCAAATTTATCGAGGCCAACCCGCTTGCCTAGCTGCGTTTGAGTCAGTCCCTTTTCCTTGCGCCACTTTTTAAGAATTGAGGGTGTTATATCCGATTCCATTGAAGCGGATTTGAGTTTAAAAATGAAGTAAAAGCAACTATAAGTATTACGTAAGTTGCTGATAGTCAATTAATAGTTATTTTTAATTAATATATTGCAAGCAGTCCTAGCCCTAGATGCCAAGAATTACCTGTGCTCACTCGCTCGCAGCTACTGAGTCTCCTGGAGGAAGTGTTTGCGCGTCAGCTTTTTGGATCGGGCAGTGTTTTTGCCGCGATGTTTGCGAGGAGCTCCGCAAGGAATTCGTTGGTGGATTTCGTTCCTTCGAGTGCTTTGTTGGCACGGGATCGCACCGCCACTTTGTCTTCCTCCGCTTCCCTTTTTCCCAGAACCAGCATGTGCGGTACTTTCTCAATCTCAGCCTTGCGAATCTTGGCGCCCAGTTTGTCGGCGACCGCATCGACTGTTACCCGAACCTTGGCAGCTTTGAGCAGGGTTTCAATTTCCCGCGCGCGTGGTACAAGGTCATCGTTCATCGGCAGAATGCGAACTTGTTCGGGTGCCAGCCAGGTCGGGAAATTGCCCGCGAAATGTTCGATGAGAACGCCGCAAAAACGTTCCATCGAGCCAAAGGGAGCACGGTGAATCATGACCGGGCGGTGCTTCTCGTTGTCCGCTCCGATGTAGTGGAGGTCAAAGCGCTCGGGTAGGTTATAATCAACCTGAACCGTACCGAGTTGCCACTCGCGCCCGATTACGTCTTTCACAACGAAGTCAATTTTTGGGCCATAAAAGGCGGCTTCCCCGGCTTCTTCCGAGTAATCAACTCCGAGTGATTGAGCGGCCTCGCGGAGGGCATTTTCGGCGCGATCCCATTTTTCGGAATCACCGACGTATTTGGTGGAGTCGGGGTCGCGAAGTCCAATGCGGACCCGATAATCGGACATTCCGAGGGTGTTGAAGACCAGTTTGACAAGGTCGAGGCATCCGGCGATTTCGGTAGCGATTTGATCCTCGGTGCAGAAGAGGTGGGCATCGTCCTGAGTGAAACCACGCACGCGGGTCAGGCCGTTGAGTTCACCGGATTGTTCCCATCGGTACACGGTACCGAATTCAGCAAGCCGTACCGGGAGGTCGCGGTATGAGTGGGGCTGGCTGGCGAAAATCTTGATATGCATGGGGCAATTCATCGGCTTGAGGAGGTAGCCGTCGATTTCGCCGGAATCTAGCTGGTTGGATAAATCGGCGCAGGAGCAGCCCTGATGCGCGAGGGATTCCACGGTGCCGGGCTCAACAATGGGCGGGAATTGCGACTCTTTATAGTAGGGGAAGTGTCCGGAGGTGCGGTAGAGCCCGAGCTTGCCGATGTGCGGCGTATAGACCTGATCGTACCCCGTTTTTTGCAATTCGTCGGCAATGAAGTTTTGCAGTTCGGTGCGGAGGACCGCGCCGTTGGGAGTCCAGAGCACCATGCCGGATCCGACCGCTTCATCGATGTGAAAGAGTTTGAGTTCGCGGCCGAGTTTGCGGTGATCGCGGGCGCGGGCCTGTTCAAGGCGTTCAAGATATTCGGTCAGTTCTTCCTTTGATGGAAAGGCGGTGCCGTAAATGCGCTGGAGCTGTTTGTTTTTCTCGTCGCCGCGATGGTAGGCTCCTGCGATGGAGAGTAATTTGAAGGCCTTGATCTTTTTGGTATAGCTCACGTGCGAACCGGCGCAGAGGTCGAGGAATTCGCCGTTGCGGTAAAAGCTCACCTGCTCGTCTTCCGGAATGTCGTCGAGGCGACCCAGCTTGTAACGCTCCTGGCCCATCGCCTTGATTTTTTCAATGGCCTCTTCGCGGCTGCACTCGATGCGTTCAAATTTTTGGTTTTCTTTGATTACTTTTTTCATCTCGCCCTCAAGGGCTTCCAGGTCGGCGGCATCGAGTTGCTTATTGAGGTCGATGTCGTAATAGAAACCGTTCTCGGTAGGAGGACCGATATCAAGTTGGGCCTCGGGATGCAGGCGCAAGACAGCGGTGGCCAGCACGTGCGCAGCAGAGTGGCGAATTTCCTCTAGGGGCGACATTTCTTTCATAGGACTTAATGTTGGTCTAAAAACTTATAGACACGCTCTAGTCACGGCTAGTCAATGCCGTATTGTGTCGATAATTTTTAAACCGGTCCGTTAACCCCGGTAAGGGAATGCCGGCACGCCGCGGATATTCAGCCCATCCACCACAAAAACTTTCCCGGCATCGGCTTCCTTTTTGCTCTTGTGGATTCCGGTGGTCACAAAAAGGCGATCCAAGTTTGGACCTCCAAAGGTGCAGGCGGTGGTTTCAACGCAGGGGAAATCTATGTGCATGAGTTTCTTCTGCTCGTGCGGGTTGAAACATGCCACGCAACCGCCATGACAAAATGCGACCCAGAGGTTGCCGTTGGCATCAATGCACATGCCGTCGGGGGATGAGTCGTAGCCAAAAAGGGCGGTGTCGATCACGCTCTGTTCCCTCCCGAGGGTGCCGTTTTTCAAGTCAAACTCATAGGCTCTGATGAGCCTGGTCGGGGTGTCGATGTGGTAGAGCGTTTTGGCGTCAAGGCTCCAGCAAATCCCGTTGGAGTTTGTCAGGTTGCCCAACCTGAAATGGAGGCGGCGTTGGCGATCAAGCATGTAAAGGTTGGCGATCCCCTCTCGTTTTTTGATGCTGATGCTTCCAGCCCAAAAACGACCGTCAGGATCACACTTGCCGTCATTAAAGCGAAGCGCACTTCCCGCGGAGCTTTCGGGGTTCCCCATTGGTGTTTTGGTGTTGGTGCGGGGATCGAAGAGCACAAAACCACTGCTGCCGGCGTAAGCGAATTTGTTGTCGTTGGTTGGTACGACTGTTCCTATCGCTTCGCGAACATTCCAGGATTGGACCCGACCGCTTTCTGGATCCAGGCGATGGATGCAGTGACCTTCGATGTCGACATACAGGAGGCTATCCTTCCACCATAGCGGACCTTCGCCCCATTTTGAAACGTGCTTTGAAACCGGTTGAATGGAAACTTTTTTCATGTTTTAAACTTAGACACAATATCCTATTTTGTTAAATGTGCACTAAGGAAAAATTAATATTTTACATTCGTCAACTGCAGTCATTTCTAAATGTAAAACTTTTGTTATTACTTGATTTTTAGCAACTAGTGCCGACGCTGACGGCATAAAAAGAATCATTTTAACTGTTTCGAACCTCGATGGGGAGTGATTTTAGCTCACTTCGGTTCGATTTCAAACCCATCCGGATTGTCCTTGATCGTCCAACCTTTTTCGAGAAGAGCGTCACGAAGATCGTCCGCCCGCGCATAATCCCGTGCCTGCTTGGCTTCCCAGCGTTCTTGCCCCATCGCGCGGATGTCTTCGGGAATATTGAGCTCGGTGTTTTTATTGGTAAAGAGTTTTAAACCGAGGGCGTAAAGCAAGGTTCCAAATGCGGTAAGGGTTTGGCGGGCACCATGAGCATCCAGCGCGCTCGCAGGGTTTGAACCGACGACCCCGAAGAGCGCACCGAGCGCTGCGGAAGTATTGAGGTTATTGCTCAGCGCTTCCCATGCCTTGCTGAAGCGATCGAATGATTCGGGATTTCCCGCTTGGATGTAGTGCTCGAGGGCGCTGCTGGGCTCGGCGGTTTTATCCAGCAGGCTGCTTGCAAATCGCTCAAGTTTCGCGAGTGCGCTTTGGGCGGCATGGAGGGTTTCGGTCGTAAAGTTCAATTGTTGGCGGTAGCTCCCGGCGATGAGGGCGTATCGCACCGCCATCGGACTGAAGCCCTTCGCGCAAAGATCATCGAGCGTGTAAAGGTTGCCGAGGCTTTTGGACATTTTTGCCCCGTCAACCATGAGGTGGGCGCTGTGAAACCAGTGCTTGCAAAGTGGTCGCCCATGGGCGCATTCCGACTGCGCGATTTCGTTTTCGTGGTGAGGGAAGCAAAGATCGACCCCGCCGCCATGCAAATCAAGGGTGGCTCCCCCGAAACTGCTTTCGATCATGGCAGAACACTCCAGATGCCAACCGGGACGACCCTCGCCCCAGGGGCTGTTCCAGAAATTGTCGCCATCTTCGTCTTTGCGACGCTTCCAAAGCACAAAATCGCTCACGGCCTCGCGCGTGTATTCGTCCGCATCATTGGGTTGCCCCGCTGAATTTTTCGATTGGCTTTTAAGTTCGCGCTCCTTCAGGCGCGAGAGGCTTCCGTATTGCTCGAAACTGGACACCCGGAAATAAACGGAACCGTCCTCGGTCGCGTAGGCATGACCTTTCTCTATTAATTGTTCAATTAAGGCAATTTGTTGCGGGATATGCTCCACCGCGCTGGGCTCATCGTGGGGCGGGAGGCAATTGAGCGCCTCGCAGTCAGCATGAAATTTCTCGGTCCATTGACGGGTAAAGGCTTTGAGGGGCAGGCCGGCTTTGGTTGCTCCTTTGATGGTTTTGTCATCCACATCCGTCAGGTTGCGCACATGCTGCACTGTTTGACCGTCAACTTCGAGGCAGCGGCGCAGGGTGTCTTGCAACAAGAAGGTACGGAAGTTGCCGATATGCGCCGGACCATAAACGGTGGGACCACAGCAATAGAAACGGAGCGGTTGGTTGGCTTCCGCTTCGAGGGGACGCAGGGACCGGCTGTGCGTATCGTAGAGCTGAACTGGCATTGGGGTAAAATGCCAGAGTATCGCTAAATGAAAAGATGAAAGTGGGATTCGGGTGGGATTTTACGCTTTCCCTTCAGGATGGAATGCGCACTGTAATGGCATGGACAGCAGCTTTAAACTCGACCTTCAGCGGCGACCGCGCCGTCTCCGCCGAAGTTCCGCATTGAGGGAGCTTTCCTGTGAGACCCGCCTTGAGGCGTCGCAATTGATACAACCGCTCTTTGTTATCGATAGTGATGGCGAGGCAGAACCGATTGCGTCCATGCCGGGCATTTTTCGCCTGCCGCTTCCCTTGCTGATCGAGGAATGCCGCTCGCTGCTGCAGTTGGGTATTTCGGCAGTCGCGCTTTTTCCCAAGCTTGAGGATGCCCTCAAACGGGATGACGGGAGAGAAGCGCTCAACCCGGGCAGCCTGATTTTCCGGGCGACTCGTGCCCTCAAGCAGGAGTTGCCGGAAATGATTGTGATCGCGGATCTGGCGCTCGATCCCTACACAACACATGGGCACGATGGATTGGTGCAGTCCACCACCGGGGAAATCGCGAACGATGCCACGGTTGAAATACTCGCTGAAATGGCGGTGCTTGCAGCACATGCCGGAGCCGATATGGTAGCGCCTTCAGATATGATGGATGGGCGGGTTGCGGCGATTCGTGCCGCGTTGGACGCGAACGACTACGAACATACCGCTATCATGGCGTATTCTGCCAAATTTGCCTCTGCTTTTTATGGGCCATTTCGCGATGCGGTGGGGAGTAAAACCGGGGCGGGGGATTCGCCTCTGGACAAACAGACTTACCAATTGAATCCCGCCAATCGCCGGGAGGCACTCACCGAGGCTGAATTGGACGAAGGCGAGGGGGCTGACATTTTGATGGTTAAGCCGGCGGGGCCTTATTTGGATGTGATTCGCGAGGTTCGGGAAGCAACGGATTTACCGCTGGCGGCCTACCAGGTTTCCGGGGAATACGCCCAAATCATGGCGGCGGCGGAGAAGGGCTGGCTCGATTTAAAAGCCTGCCGCGATGAGTCACTGCTCGCGATTCGACGAGCCGGTGCCGACATCATCCTGAGCTATTTTGCAAAGGCCTACGCCGAGGACCAGGCCGCGCTTCAATCCTAGTCAGTTCTTTTGCGGGCTTTGCGTTTTTCAGCATATTGCCGCGCGCGAGCCAATTCCCGCATATCGACTGCTGGGTCGTCGGCCTCGTAAATTTCATGACCGATGATGTGTTCTATGACATCCTCCATCGTGATAACCCCCGCCATATTGCCGAATTCGTCCACCACAATCGCGAGTTGTTGTTGATTTTTGAGAAAGGTCTGGAGCGCGTCCTCGGCAGTGGCGTTGTCGGGAATAAAGACCGGTTCCGCTGCGAGCGCTTCAATGCGCACCTCGTCCTGATCCTTGGCGACCAAGTTGAGAATGTCGCGACGGCGCACAATCCCGATGAAGTTTTCGTTGTGGTCGCGATAGACCGGCAAGCGGGCAAAAGGGATGTTTTTCTCGCGGGCGTAGAGGGCGCCCACGCTTTCGGAACCATCCAACATTTCCACCACCGTGCGGGGTGTCATGATGGTGTGAACCTGAATTTCATCCAGTTGCAGGGCGTTGTGAATCAACTCGCGTTCATGGGAGGTCAAGTTGCCCTCTTTCTCACTCTTTTCGGCAAGCAGCATAATTTCCTGATCCGTGTCAGCGGGCTTCGCTTTGGAAGGACGCAGGATCAACCGCACGATGAATCCGGCGACGCTCGCGATTGGAGTCATGCTGACGCAGACGAGATTGAGGGGCGGAACCAGAAGTGGTTGTAAGCTGGCGCGGTAAAGAACCCCGACATTTTTCGGGATGATTTCCGAGAAAAAGAGGATGGCAATCGCCATAATCAGGGAGATTTTGACCAGCATATTGGCATCCTGAGGCCAGATTTGAACCGCGAGGCCACCAACGATCGTGGCGCCCAGGGTGTTGGCAATGGTGTTGAGGCTGAGAATTGCGGAACTGCTTTGTTCCACATTCACCTTGTGCTGCTCCAATTGCTTGCCGCGGGCGGGATGACTTTTTTTAAGAGCCTCGATTTCAGCGGTGGTGGTGCTTAGAAGCATGGCTTCCAGTATAGAACACAGGGCGGAGATGCCGATTGTGAAGGCGATTGCGATTATGAAAGTTAGGGTCATCTGCATTGTGACAGCGCTTGCAGAACGGTAGGTTTGCTTAGTGATTGAGCGCTGCGGACAATAATTTAAAGAAGAAGGACTGTCGGATTTGTTTCAAGCAGAATGTCACAATACGATTAGGGATAAAAAATCTTTTACTCCCTTCTTGACTGAAAAAGTCCCAAGGGGTTAAAATGAAAATTAAATTGTAAATATAGTGAAAAATAAACACCTACCCCAATTCCTAAGTTTAACTTTATTAATCGTCCTATTCATGAGCGGTTGCGCTTATTTTGAAAAGGGCGTGCCTCAGGAGGTCACGATTGTTTCCTTTCCGAACGAGTGCAGTGTTTACATCAATGGTGAAGCCGTTGGGATTACGCCCTACGTGACCGCGCTGCCCCGAAAGATTGTGCATGAAGTGCGCTTGATGAAGGAGGGCTACAATCAAGCGGTGAAATATTTCACCCCGGTGCCCAACGAAAAGAGCAAAAATTTTATCCGTTTTGGCCTTTCCGAAGACCTCGGATATTATGTTGATCTGAAGCCTGGCACGATGGATGCGGACATGAAGAGTGACTTGGTTCCTGCATCTCTGGGGGCCGATCCTTTTGAGAAGATGGCAATCCAAGCACTTGAGGCAGATCGCCGTCTGGAGGATGGTGAAATCTCCGCAGCGGAGCACAAGTATATCATCGAGCAGATTATTTCCTTCTTTGAGGAAAATGTCTAGCCAGGCGGAGTATTTCTGGTGTAATTTGCGCGCATGTCCAGCGTACCTGAAGACCTTCTATACACTAAAGACCACGAATGGGTTCGCCTCCATGAGGATGGCACCGCGACTGTTGGTATAACCGATTACGCCCAAGAGAGTCTTGGCGATATAACGTTCATTGAGTTTCCGGAGGCGGGTGCCAGTTTTCAAAGTGGCGACACTTTCGGAGTGGTTGAATCAGTCAAGGCGGCCTCGGATCTTTACATGCCGGCAGCCGGCGAGGTGATTGCCATCAATTCAGAGGCCGATACCGCGCCTGACTTGCTTAACAGCGATCCCTACCAGGCGGGTTGGCTTTTGAAAATCCGCCTCACTGAACCCGCCGAGACGGAAGCGCTGCTGAAGCCCGGGGATTATTCCGCGTTGATATAAGCACACCCTCCTGCGGCGAAGTTTTTTCCCTGCCGGAGTTCAACTCACTTAGTTATGGTTTTTGCTGCCTCAGGGGAAAATGAATCCAAACACACCATCACTTGAGCCGGAATCATGGTCTACCGCTGATGCCGAGCAGTATTACGGATTAAAGCACTGGGGCGGCGGGCACTTTTCCGTGGATTCTGATGGGTTCTTGTTGGTGCATCCCCATGGCGACAACGCGACGATTCGGATTCATGACATCGTGACGGAGGCGCTTGGCAAGGGACACAAACTACCGCTCACGATCCGCATTCAGGATTTGTTGCGCACGCGAGTGGTCCGACTGAATGAACTCTTTGCGCAGGCGATCAAAGAGGAAAACTACGGCGGGCGCTACCGCGGGGTTTTTCCGATTAAGGTCAATCAATTGCGTGAGGTCGTTGAGGAAATTCAGGACGCGGGCACTCCCTACAACTATGGATTTGAGTGCGGCAGCAAGCCCGAGCTCATGATCGCCCTGGCGATGCACAAAGATCCGGAATCCCTGATTATTTGCAATGGTTACAAAGATGATGCCTTTATCCGCATGGCCCTCTCCGGTCGCCGTCTGGGCAAATCCATCTTCCTTGTTGTTGAGCAGCTCAGTGAAGTGCGCCGCATTATCCAACTGAGTAAGCAAACCGGAGTGCGCCCCCTCATTGGGTTTCGCATCAAGCTCGCCACCGCAGGGGAGGGCAAATGGGCGAGTTCCTCCGGTGAAAATGCCAAATTCGGACTGACCAGCCCCGAGGTTATGGATGCCGCGCGCCGTCTAAAACGTGCCGGCCTCGCCGATTGCCTCCAATTGATTCATTTCCATATCGGTTCCCAGGTACCCAACATTCAGACCATCAAAAAAGCGACCGTCGAGGCGGCGCGTTTCTATTGTGAATTGAGCAAGCTTGGGTTTCCGATGCGCCTGATCGATGTCGGTGGCGGTCTCGGTATTGATTATGATGGTTCGCGCAGTAATTTTGAAAGCTCCATGAATTACACCCTGCGCGAATACACCCGCGACGTCGTGTATAATATTAAAACGATCTGCGAGGATGCCGATGTCGCGGTTCCCGATATTATCTCAGAAAGTGGACGCGCCATCGTCGCGCCGCATTCCATTCTTGTCACCGAAGTATGTGACCGCATTTCAAAAACTTCAGTTGCGCCGAGAGTCACCGCGGATGCCAAACGAAACGCCGTCATTCGCGACCTGCACGCAATCCTCGAGAACAGCCACAATTCAAGCCCGCTGGAGCGCTACCACGATGCCCAGCAAAAAATCGAGGAAGCCAATAACCTTTTCAACCTCGGTTACTTGCTGCTGAAGGACAAAGCGGACGCCGATGCGCTTTACTGGGCGATCTGTCGCGAACTCGTTCCCAGCGGGGATTCCTCCGCTTATAAGCCCGAGGAACTCGAATCATTGCCCGTCGCCATGGCGGAGCAATACGTTTGCAATTTCTCGGTCTTTCAATCCCTGATCGACCACTGGGCCTGCGATCAACTCTTTCCCCTTGCGCCGATCCACCGCCTCGATGAAAAACCCACCGTGGACGCAACTTTGGTGGACATCACTTGCGATAGTGAGGGAAAAATTTCCAAATTCACCGATGTCGAGGATGTTCGACACAGCATTCGCCTCCATCCCTTTGATCCTAAAAAACCCTATTACCTCGGGGTTTTTCTGGTGGGCGCCTATCAGGATATCATGGGAGACTTGCACAACCTCTTTGGTCGGGTCGATGAAGTGCACGTCTTTTTGGAGGATGATGAAGAAGACGGTTTCTATATTGAGGACAGCATCAAGGGCTTTACGATTAATGACGTTCTGGGCTTCACGCAATACGATGGCCATTTACTGACCCGCATGATGAAGAAACAGATCGACCGCGCCACCAAGGCCGACCAGATCAAGCCGCGCGAGGGTACCCGGATGCTGGACGAGT
>JBELLU010000002.1:0-82959 GCA_042096455.1 Opitutia bacterium | reverse complement strand
CAGGGTCTCGGACCCAACAGGAGGCACCCGCCTTGTCAGAGCCGATTTATCTCTCTGCCATAGGGTCAATAATTTTTAGAAGTGGTATTATTCTTTGGGAAGGAAATAACCTTCCTGCTGCTCGCTGATGTCCATGCCCGTTTTGCGCATGACTTCCAACATATCCTCCCAAACGGTGCGTTTGGTTTTTACGGTATCGTTACGGAGCAGGTAGGCGGGGTGAAAGGTTATCATCAGATCGATGCCTTCATATTGATGCCATTTGCCGCGCACCGCGCCCATGCGGCGTTTCGGATCATGCCCCAGGAGACCGGTGACGGCGGTGTTGCCGAGGGCGATGAGCACCTTGGGTTTAACGATCTCGATTTGTGCCTTTAGGTAGGGCATGCAGAAGTGCATCTCCTCCAAGGTCGGTGGACGGTTGCCGTAGGGTTTGTCGTGTTCCGGGCGCCATTTCAGGATATTGGCGATGTAAACCGTTTCGCGGCTCAAGCCCATAGCGGTAATAATCTTGGTCAATAATTGGCCTGCCGCGCCTACAAAGGGTTCGCCGGCGCGCGCCTCATCCGCACCGGGAGCTTCGCCGCAAAAGAAGATATCGGCATCAACCGAACCGGTGCCAAACACGACTTTATCGTGATCGCCCAAGTGGGCCTTGCAGGTTTCGCATGCTTCCACCATCTGACGCAGGGCGTCCATTTGCTGAGTGCGGTCAACCTTGGGTAATTGAATAACCGGGGCTTCGGGAAAGGCGGGTTCCGGCGGTGTTTCAACTTTGGGCGCTTCCGCTTCGACTGGCTTGGGTTTCTCCGCTTGCGGGGTGCTGGTTTCAGTGCGCGCATCCGCCGGAGCGACGGTGCCTTGCAGGGCCTTGATCCGCTCAAGGGTTTCCGGGGCTACCGCGACACGTTCCATTCCCGCTTCCTTCAAGCGTGATAATTCTTCGTAAACTGCAGCCAATTCCTGCGACATGCACTCAGCATCGGATGCCCGGCGCGGGGGGTCGAGCAGGATTTTATATTTTTCTGAGCTACGCCTGCCCCGCCTCCAATATAAAGGGCGCCACTGCGGATTGAAGTCGCGCGGGGATCGCACTCACGAGATAAGTGCCCTCGTCGCGACTTTCCTCTTTCCGCACGGTGCCTTCGCGATGGAGGCGTGCCACGAGGTCATAGCGCTCGTGCGGAATCAGGAGGCGAATTTGTGCAAATTCTGCTTCGATAATCGCCTGCATTCGTTCGAGCAGGGTTGCGACGCCTTCCCCGGTGTGGGCGCTCAGGAATAATGCCTCGGGGTATTGCATTTTTAAATCATCCAGCCGTGCGGGATCCCAGAGGTCATCGATTTTATTGAAAACCGTGAGGGTCTGCTTGTCCTTCACCCCGAGTTCGCCGAGGACTTTCAGGGTGGTTTCGGCGTGTGCTTCCACTTCAGGGCTGTTGATGTCGAGTACGTGGATTAGGAAATTTGAAACAACCGCCTCCTCAAGGGTCGCCTTGAAGGCATCGACCAGTCGGTGCGGCAGGTTTCGCACAAAACCCACCGTGTCGGTCATAACGAGCGCTTGTCCGTTAGGGAGCTCGCAGCGCCGCGAAGTTGGGTCGAGGGTCGCAAAGAGTTTATCCTCCGCGAGGATGTTGGCTTGGGTCAGGTAATTGAGGAGGGAGGATTTTCCGGCGTTGGTATATCCGACAATCGCGCAGGTCGGAACCGGTACCGTCATGCGTTTCTTGCGCTGGAGGTGACGATGTTGAATGACGCTTTCCAGTTCCTTGCGGACGCGGGAAATCTGGGTGCGCACCATGCGTTGGTCCATTTCCAATTGGGTCTCACCCGCATCGCGTTGGATTGCGCCACCGCCCCGTTGCCTGTCGAGGTGGGTCCAGGCGCGCTTCAAGCGGGGGAGGTTGTATTCCAAGCGCGCCAGTTCAACCTGCAGCACCGCTTCCTTTGTGCGGGCGCGGTCTCCGAAGATATCGAGAATGACCTCCTGCCGATCGATCACGAGGATCTTGTCCTTGGCGGCCTGTTCCCAATTGCGTTGCTGGGCGGGCGTGAGTTCATTGTCGAAAATAATAACATCGCAATTATGCGCCTGTGCTTCCTCCACCAATTCCTCCGCTTTGCCCGAGCCGACGAGGAGTTTCGCCTGGGGTTTGCGGACCGTGAGCATGCGCTCATGACAAATGCCAATCCCAAGGCTCGTGACCAGTTCGCGCAGTTCATCCAGCAGGCTGCGGGTTTCGGCGACATCTGTGCCCGGCAGGGTGATCCCGATCAACATGGCCCGTTCGACCATTTTTGGTTTTTCTTTTACGTCGTGCACAAAAATTCTGGTA
The DNA here is from genome assembly GCA_042096455.1 of Opitutia bacterium. Lineage (GTDB taxonomy): Bacteria > Verrucomicrobiota > Verrucomicrobiia > Opitutales > Coraliomargaritaceae > UBA7445. Next base: position 80,620 of record JBELLU010000002.1, on the reverse strand, counting down.
TAGAAGCCGATATGAGAACCGGCTAAGCGGATCAGAAGAACAGCTGCCTGCATGGATGGCAATTTTTGAATGGCGTGTTTTGAAATGTTGGTATTTCTAAGGGGTATGCAGGCGAGTGAATTATTTGAATTTCCGGATTCGCTTCCCTTTGGGGATTATTTCCCGATGGAGGCGAGCCCCTGGGAATGGGTGCAGGGCATTAAGGCTGCCTTGGCGGATTTCGACTTCACCGCAAGCTTACCGGAGATTCCCGCAGGTTTGCATATCGAAGGCCCGGTCTTTTTGGCGGAGGGTGTGAAACTACCCGCACAGGGAACGATTATAGGCCCCGCTTATGTCGGGGAAGGATGTGAATTGCGTCCGGGGGTTTACATACGCGGGAACGTCATCGCGGGGGCAGGTTGTGTCTTGGGGAATTCCTGCGAGTTCAAAAACTGTCTTTTGTTGGATGGGGTACAAGTGCCGCATTATAGCTACGTCGGGGATTCGGTGCTGGGTAATAAGGCTCATTTGGGCGCGGGTGCGATTTGCTCGAACCTGCGGCTCGATCAGGCGGGTGTGATCGTGAAGGATTTTGAAGGAGGAGGCCATGCCACCGGAATGCGCAAACTGGGTGCCTTGATCGGTGATGCCGCCGAAGTCGGTTGCAACGCGGTCCTCAATCCGGGGTCCGTTCTGGGGCAACGCGCGCTGGTTGCGCCCACCTTGTCCTTTAGGGGCACGCTCAAGGCCGGCACGATGGCATTTGGCCTCTCGGCGATAAAGACCGCCCCCCGGATGGACTAGGCCTGGAGGTCGGCGAGTAGGGTGTTCAGGCAGGGGTAGCTGGCGTGTGCACCGGCCGCCTGAAGTTCTGCTGCGCTGTGTGCGCCGGTCGCGACGGCATAGCAGGGAATGTCTATCGCTTGCGCGGTGGCGACATCGGTGGGCGAATCCCCAATCAAAATCGCACCGGCGGCTCCTCTGTTCAGACGCTCAAGCACGGTCCGGCCGAGTTCCGGTTCGGGCTTGCTCCATTCCGTATCGCCGTTTCCGAGGCATACCCTCACAAAGGTATCGAAGCCACAGTGTTGACTGACCGCTCGGGCGGTTGCGCCGTGTTTGTTCGTTAAGATCGCTTGAGGGATCTTGAGGCCAGCAAAATATTTCATGCATGCGAGCGCGCCGGGTAGAATAACCATACCATCATACATCATCTCCGGAAAGCGTGCCCGGAATTGCTGACAGGCATCTTCGAGTTGAGAATCCTCAACAAAGAGGGTCATGGTGCTTGCCATCGGTCCCCCCAGACTGCGGCGAATCGCCTGCGGATCGGGAGCGCGGTGACCCAATCCCGTAATGACCGCTTCATAACAGCGCACAATCGCAACGGTTTGGTCGATGAGGGTGCCGTCCATGTCCCATAGGACTGCGAGGGGTTGCGGGTGTGTTGTCATCCGTTCGCAATTAAGGGAATATCCAGATTGAAAACACCCGCGCCCAATTCAAAAAGATTTTGATAAACTTCAACCGCTTGGGTCTCTGATCTGAGCGCCTCATGCGTGTGCGATCCCGTTGCCACGAGATAACTCGGTAGGTTTCCGACATACGCAGCGGCGGCATCAAAGGGGGAATCGCCGATCAGGCAGGTGCTTTGAGGGTCCGCCTTCAGTTGGTCCATGATGTATTGGGTAAATTCCGGCTCGGGTTTACGGTAGGGGCAATCTTCCGTGCCGAGGGTCAGCGTCAGGAAACGGTCGAGCTTCAGGTGTTCCAGTACCGCGCGCGCATGCTCGCCGTATTTATTGGTAAAGACCGCTAACTGGAGTCCCTTCGCGTGGAGCGTTTCAAGCAACCATGCTGCGCCGGGAAGGATCGCGACATCTTTGAGCATGACCCGATTAAAATGATCATGAAAATGGGGAAGGGCGGCTTCGACCTTTTCCGTGCCGATTAATTTACCCATCGTGACGGGCAGCGAACCCCCGACTGTGGCCTTGATAATTTTGTAGCTCGATTCAGGCAAGCCCAGCGCTTTTTGAGCATACGCAATGCTCGAATGAATCGCCGAGAAATGATCGATAAGCGTGCCGTCGAGGTCGAAGAGAACCGTTTGCATAAAACTTGTTTGAACACTCCCCGCCGTTAAGGCAAGGATGTCTGCCGTTTTTAGCCTTATGCAATACCTTACCCCGTTTCTATTCGCGCTTGGCGTCCTGCTTTTTTCGCGCACCAAAATAACAGCGCAGGCAGTCCCGCAATTCAAGGACGGCGATCGCGTCTGCTTTATCGGCGACAGCATCACGCATGGCGGTTCCTATCATTCCAATGTCTACCTTTATTACCTGACCCGATTTCCGGATCGGGAATTCCGCGTTTGGAACAAGGGCATCAGCGGGAATCAAGCTTCACATGTTATGGAGCGCCTCGAGACTGATATCGCCAGCGAATTACCTACCGTTTCGACCCTCATGCTCGGCATGAATGATATTGGGCGCTGGCTTTACGGTGCCGATAAAACTGACGCCACATCCCTGCAGAATCAAGCGGGGCAATTGAACGCCTATTACGCCAATATGGAAAAAGTAGTGGCGCAACTGGATGGGATAGGGAGCGAGGTCGTCTTTATTACACCCTCGATATATGATCAAACCGCTGAATTGGAGCGGGCTAATAATTACGGCGCCAACGATGCGCTTGGTCAGTGCGCGGATTTTATTAAAGAAGCCGCGACGGAACGCGGGCAGGCGTATGTCGATTTCTACCACGCTATGTTGCGTATCAACGCCGATCTCCAGCGCGAAAATCCAAGTGCCACCATTGTCGGAAAAGACCGCGTGCACCCGGACTGGGACCCCGGGCACTTCATCATGGCCTACCAATTCCTGAAAGCGCAGGCCGTTCCGCAGTTGGTGTCCAAGGTGGTGCTCGATGCCCGACGGGGGAAGGTGCTTGCAGCGGAGCAGGCAAGGGTCTCAAAAATTAAATCTCAGCGGGGCAGCTTTGCTTTCACCGTGCTGGAGGCGGCCTTACCCTTTCCCAAGACAGAATCCATTGCGAAAGGGCTGTCGCTTGTCCCCTTCGAAAAAGAAATGAATCAACAAATCCTCTCCATTCAGGGACTCCCCGATGGCGATTATACCCTCATGATTGATGGAAGCGCGGTGGGCACATGGTCTGCAGAGGCTTTCAAAGACGGTATCAACCTCGCACCTCTTGAAGCCACCCCGCAATACCAGCAGGCGCTGAATGTCAAAGCGCTCAACGACGAGCGCGTTCGGCAAGATAGCCGTCTTCGCGCCGCCGCCTTAGTTTATTATGGGAGCGGTTTGTTTCGATCCGACGTCGACCCCGACGATACCGCCGCTGTTCAGGCCGTGCTGGACGCCCGGCTCAAAACATTCGAGGGAGAACCATGGTACGGATACATGAAACAACAATACGATCGTTACCTTCCCATAAAATCCGACGAAGCAGTTATTCTTGAAACTCTGGAAAGCTTGCATGAGGAACTTTATCGCGCCAACCAGCCCGTCGCGCACCGTTATCAGCTCACCCGCAGCGAGTAGGCGGACTACATATTGCTTCCCTCAAAGCGTGATTGACAACTTAGGACGGATTCGCGAAATTGCTTCGCTTTATGGTGGCTGTAGCTCAGTTGGTTAGAGCACCGGATTGTGATTCCGGGGGTCGCGGGTTCGAGTCCCGTTAGCCACCCCATTTCTTTCTTTTCATAAATATTAACACGGTCAGAATCTCAATGCCGGAAATTGGAAAGCACGAAGCATCTATTGTATTTGTTTGAAATGGCAGCATGGAGTTCAGATGAAAACCTTCCATTGTTTCGGTTTACTTCTCTACAATAGGCAGGATGCCTTTCTTGTAGGCTTTTGAGATGGCTGCGGGGGCGTTGGCTGCGTTGAGTTTTTGATAGATGTGCTCTACGTGAGTATTAACCGTGCTATAGCTGATTTTGAGCTGATCAGCGATTTCTTTCTTTACTAGACCATCTGCGAGGAGTGCGAGGATCTCCATCTGGCGTTTACTGAGAAGGGCTTCCGAGGCTTCCTCCGGGAGCGTGGTTTGTAGCGCATCGAGAATGAAACGGGCGATGCTTGCATCCAGTGTGGCGCCGCCTTGTATGACTGAGCGTATTCCGTCGACCAATTGATCCGCAGTTGAGGATTTCAATAAGTAACCGGCGGCTCCAAGTTGGATTGCTTTCAACACATCAGACTCGGCATTGGATTGTGTAAGGATGACTATTTTTGCCTTTGGTTGGGCTTTTTGAAACCATGGTAGGGATTCCAGGCCGTCCATACCGGGCAAGCGCAAGTCAAGTAGGATCAAATCAGGACTGAGTTTGGGTTGATTGTTTTCCAAAGCACGAAGGGCAATTTCGGAGGTGCCATACTGGCCGACCAATTCTATGTCGGGCTCCACTTCAAGAGCGTGTTCGATGACGAGCCGATAGTCGGGACTGTCTTCCACAAGGATGACTTGGATGGGTCGGTTTTTCATCGTTGTAGAAATAGCAATCGCGTCTTGAGGCTGAGTTCAAGCCTGATTTCAGATCCCTTCGGACTGAGTGTTGAGCTCGCGACTTGTCCCCTCAGGAGTCGTGCCCTTCGTTTTAAGGATGGCGGGACATTACCGTTCAAACCAATGCCGTCATCGGAAACGACTAGAAGCAACCGTCTCTTGTTGACAGTTAGTCGCGTGGTAATGCGGCTTGCCCGGGAGTGGCGTATGATGTTTGAGAGGCACTCCTTGTAGAAGAGGAAGATGTCGATTCGCTTTCGCGGGGAGAGCTGCTGAAGGATCGATTCACCTTCTAAGGAAAGTTTATGTTCTAAACCCTCGGTCAGGCGTCCGCCGACGCGCCGCATGTTTGCCGGAAGATCGGCGTAGCGATCCTCATCTTCGAGCATGTTAACGCAATAGCTCGTTGCGCTTGCAGTGCGCTGGGTGATTGCCCGAATGCTATGGATCAACTTATCGAGCCGTTCTGGAGATTTACGGGATTTTTGTATAAGGTCTCCCAGCATCCCAATGGCATGAAGGTTAGCGCCCAATTCATCATGCAAGTCGGCAGCGATGCGCGTGCGGGTTTGAAAAACGGAGCGTTGGCGGTTGTTTCGCTGGATGAGTAGGGCGATTATAGTGGCCACGAGCAACAGGCCGCTGAACCAGAGCATTCCCTGCAAAACGGACTTGTTCCGTGATGAGCGATATTCGAGCTCGTCAAGAATGTCGGGGCGCTCGTGTTCCAAGCTTTGTCGTTCAGCCAGTTGATGCATCCACTCGCGGACGGGCAGAATTCTACCATACAGATTGCACCCGTCCGTGAGGGCTTCAAGTTTGCGGTTGGCATTAAGGGGTGGCTCGTTGGTGTCCACAGGTGCCCCTGCGGCGACATTGATTTCGTCTGAGAAGATCTCAATCTCGGCAAAGCCGATCCGTGGGCCGCTCAGGCCATTTTTTGAATATATATAGGGTTCTATGGCAGTGAGGCGTATATAGCGGCACTTTTTTTCTGAAGGGATGTTCCACTTCATGATTGGTGAAGTGTCGTAAGTATTTTGGTTATGGATATCGAGAAGCGGGTAGGCATCAGAGAAATCGGGGCGGTTTGCGCCCTCGATCCTGAGATACTTTGGAATACCGATGTCTTCAGGGGCCGCTTGCGGCACGGTATCATCCCGGTCGATTGCATGTAGATGGATTCTGTCAAGAGTGAAGGGTTCCTTGAGGTCGAGAGAAAGGTAGAGTGGTTCGCGGCTGGCAACCGGCCTTGAGCTGTAATGATCGAACGGGCTGATGTATGCGAGACTGGGTTCGCCCTGACCGGAATACATAAGATAGGGAACAGTGCCATCGGTGAGGTAGCGCTTGCCCCAGCCAATACCTCCTTCCGGTCGGGATTCCGGTGTGAAGACGGGCTTGCGAAGCGCGACATTGGTCTGCCCGCTGAGGATGATTAGTTCAGCCAGTTGAAAAACGTGCAATTGATCGAAAGCTCTCTGCGAGGGGCGGGTCACTTCAATTCGGATGCGGGAGGCAGTTGCCCCGTTGATAGGAATAATCAGCGGAGCGATGCCATCCATACGGGCTGGATCGAGGGAAATTTCCGCCAAAAGGGTGCCTTGCTCATTGAGGACGCGAAACGACTGCGGAAAGCCATCGGCGAGAAAGCCTTTTTTAATATCACGCCAGACAACGGGGACTAGTATTACTTCATCTATTGCGACCTCATCAAGGAGATCGACTTCAATCCAGGTTGACTTAGTCAAATCATGAATAGGGAAGGATCTGTAGCCGATTGGGCCGACACCGCTGCGAAGGGTGAGGCTGGCCAGTTGCTCTAGACGCGTGTTAATCTCTGCGAGTCGAACTTCCAGTTGACGGGTAGATGTTTCCGCAGGTGGAGCTGCTTGCGCTGAAATCAGGCCAATCAGGATGGGAATTGTAAGTAAGGCTAGGCGCATGGTTTCAGGCTTGGTAGGGCTGTGCTTCGGTACAGAAGGGAATTTTGATGCCAGAATCTTAAGTTGTTCCCATATTTTAGATTACAAGACTTAATTGAATCAACATTCATGATATACCGGCTATTTTTTTCTGACAAGCAGATCAATCCCTACCTGTCCTTTTCCGTCTTTGGTTACGAAGAAGAGTCTTACTGGGACTGGCAAGTGAAGTTGCTGATTTTTGATTTAAAATTGAGCCATCGGAAGAATGTCCGATAGGCAAGTTTTTAAAATGTGTTAATATGCGAATGTTTTATCTACTCTTACAAAAAAATAACTACCTCAGTTGCCTTCCTATGAAAAAGTTAGTACTCACATTGTTATCGTTTCTTACTACCACGACTTTAATCTACGCTGTAGATTGGACGGGTAACTCCGGTGGCGGCAATTGGAATATTGGTAGTAACTGGACCGGGAGCGCTGTACCTGGTAGTGGCGACGCTGTCTTTATCCGCACTTCAGACACGGTTTTCCAAAATGCTCAGGGTCGTGAAATGGGCCGTCTTTCGTTGGGGATCACAAGTGGGGGAACGACGCATCTCACGCCGACGCTCAATGTCGGGGAATTTGGCGGGTCACTGACCACCGGGGTTGGTCCTACAAATACAAACAACTGGGGTCAAAATTCTTCTGGTACGACCACCTTCAATCTAAAGGGCGGAGGCTTCACGGCAACAAACTTCACTCAAATCGGAGCCGGTACCGGCAACATGGAGGTCAATGTTTCGGCGGGTGCATTCAATCTTGCGGACACCAACGTGGGGATGACTTCCGGCGGCACGGCTTCCCTAAACGTGATCGGTGTCGCTGCAACTTTGCAATTGGGTCGTACCAATTTTGGCAGTGGCGGAACACTGAACTTCGATTTTGGAGCCACTGGCGTAAGTAGCGTGAGCATGAAATACCTGAATGCTGCCGGTGCCACTTTGCTGGTCGATTTGACGGACTACACCGGTGCCGCGGGCACCTTCACAATAGTTGATGCGAACAGCGATAACGTTGGTAGCGGGCTCATTAGTGCGTTTTCGACTGTCACTATAACTGAAGGAGCGTATGTGGGCAGTTCAATAAGTCAGAATCTTGGAACTCATGAAATAGTCTTAACGGTTATACCCGAGCCTGGGAGTATAGCCTTGCTTGGCGGTTTATTTGCGCTGTTTTATGTGATGGCGCGTCGCCGCTAGGTTTAAGCGTAGTAATGAGGTCCAATCTGCCCGACGTCTAGGTTGGCACTCCTTCTGAATGCACCTAACTTTTATTAGGTGCATTTTTTTATGTTAGGCACCTTGCTGAGCTAGATTTCAAATATTTATGATGCGTACGATACAAAGTAACCCTCTGAAAAAGTCGATGAGCATGATCCGTTTGCCCATCCTGGTGTGGATTTTTATGGCGTGTTTCAATAATGCTTGGTCCACGCCGGATGTGCTGTTCACCGAAATTGATAAGCCAAGGGTACGTGAAAATTTCTCAGCAAACTGGAAATTTCACTTTGGCGATCTCAAACAGGCGGAACAACCGGAGTTGGATCACTCCGGGTGGCGCACGCTGGACGTTCCACATGACTGGAGCATTGAGCGCCCGATGAGCGCGCGTGCACCGGATGGTTCCTCGTCGGGGTATCGGCATGGTGGGATTGGCTGGTATCGAAAGCACTTTACAATGCCGGCGGAGCTGCGCGGCCAGAAGGTAGTGATCGATTTCGATGGTGTTTACATGAATAGCGAAGTCTGGATCAATGGACATCACCTGGGTTTTCGGCCCTTCGGCTATGTCGGTTTTCGCTATGACCTCACACCGCACCTGAATTTTGGCGGAGAGAATGTGGTCGCGGTTCGCACACACGTGAAGGATGGTGCGAGTCGTTGGTATCCGGGGGGAGGAATCTATCGTCGTGTTTGGCTCACTGCGATGGATCCACTGCATGTAGCACACTGGGGTACGCATGTCACGACACCTGAGGTGTCTGAGGCAGCCGCCTCTGTTCGCATGAACACGGAGGTTGAGAATGAGCGTGCTGCACAGGAGACTGTCACCCTTAAATCGGTCATTGTTGATCCGCAGGGACGCGTTGTTGCCGAAGCGAGTTCCGAACACGGCATTGCGACAGGCGCGATGCATCGTTTTGAGCAGGAGTTTACGGTGGAGAATCCAATGCTCTGGTCGCCCGACACGCCGGATCTGTATTCGGTGGTTAGCACGGTCAAAGTGGAGGGCGTTGTGGTTGATCGTGTTGAGACACCGCTGGGCATTCGAAGCTTTGAGTTCACCAAGGACCGTGGGTTAATCTTTAATGGTGAAAAGATGGATGTGAAAGGGGTCTGCTTGCACCAGGACTTTGGGCCACTGGGAGTCGCCTTCAATCCCCGTGCGATGGAACGCCGCTTGGAGATCATGCGCGAGATGGGCTGCAATGCGATTCGTACCAGTCACAACCCGCGTGATCCTGAATTTTATGCATTATGTGACCGCATGGGCTTCTTGGTGATGGATGAGGTTTTTGACGAGTGGAAGATCCCAAAGCTTTGGAGGAATCAGGCCTATGCGCTGTATTTTGATGAGTGGAGCGAGCGCGACCTCACCGATGTGATTCGTAGGGATCGCAATCATCCGAGTGTGGTGATGTGGAGCATTGGTAATGAAATCAATGAACAATATAAGCCGAACGGTGGTGAAATGTCTGCTCGCTTAGCGGCAATTGTAAAGCGTCACGACACGAGTCGCCCGATTACCGCTGGCTGTAATTCACCTTCGCATGCAAAGGACAATGGTTTCGAAAAAGCACTGGATGTCTTCGGTCTGAACTACAGCTATCATGTTTATGACGAACTCAAGGGCGAACGTGCCATGATCGGCACGGAGAACTCGACAGACTGGAGCACGCGTGGGTCGTATTCCTTTTGGCGTCCACTGCGGGGTGATCTGCAGATTCAGCAATTTAAGAATGACATCGAGCTGAGTGCTTACGGAACCTATCGCGAGCGCGATGCCGATCTGACTCTGCGCAAAATGCGAGCTTCGCCGTGGGTGGCAGGGCAGTTTACATGGACTGGTTTTGATTACCGTGGTGAGGCGCATCCTCTGAAATGGCCGAACCACAGTGGAGTCTGGGGCATTGTCGATCTGGTCGGTTTCCCAAAGGATCAATACTATCTCTATCAAAGTGATTGGAGCGATAAGCCTGTGGTGCACATTCTGCCGCAGAATTGGAATTGGTCGCAATACCCAGGTGCCAAAGTCCCAGTCTGGGTTTACAGTAATTGCGATGAAGTCGAACTACAGCTAAATGGCAAATCACTCGGCTTTAAGACGATCGACCGTGAGCAGACTCTGCGCTTCGAGTGGAAAGTTCCATACCGCCCGGGCACGTTGAAGGCGATTGGATGGAAGAACGGTAAGCCAGTCTGCACCCAGCAGGTTTCAACAACCAGCGAGCCAGCAAAGCTACAATTGGTTCCTGATCGCACCGAAATTACTGCAGATGGTTCAGACCTGAGTTATGTGGAAGTTCGTGTGACGGATGAGCATGGTCGAATTTGCCCGGATGCGGATCGTAACCTGATTCATTTTGAAGTCATCGGAGATGGCAAAATCGTCGGTGTCTGCAATGGCAGCTCGTATAGTCATGATGACCCCAAGGGCAAAAAGGTGCATGCCTTCCGTGGGCTTTGCATAGTGGTGGTTCAATCGACGCGGCAGTCCGGAAAGATTAAACTGAAGGCTGTTTCGGATGGTCTTAAGGAAGCGGAGGCTCAAATCACAACACTGCCGGAAAATTCAGACCGCTTAAAGCAACTGGCCTTGGCGCGTGAACGCAAATTCCGTGAGGAGAGCGCACAATACAGTCGCCATCGTTTGGCAAAATTGGCGATGAAGAATGGCCGTTCGGGAGACGAAGCATTGGATGCTCAAGCGTTGAAAGATGTGCAGGAAGAGTTGGCTGCTTATGCAGAGCAAGAGCTCTCCGCGACATCCTTGCAGCCGACTGTTCGCTTGAGTGCGCGTTTGAAGCAACTTGAGGTGACTGCAACACAAGAAGGAGGCAATGTCGGGCAGATGCGTAACGTTCTTGGTCGAAAGGACTGGCTGCGTGCTTTGCAGTTATTGAATCCCGACGCGAACCTGACGACCTATCCGAATCGTCGTGAAATTGGGCGCTTAGCGAATGAGCTGCGCAACCACCGCTACACGATCAATCTTCAGCCGGCAATCGACTTAAAAGAGTCAGAGACGCTCTATTACATGGTTCTGCGCGAAGATGATCGAGTGGAACTGCACGATGGCTGGTATGTTCAGTCAGGATTCGGTGGTTGGACGCATGCTTGGCAACCCCGCGACCGTGAAGTGTTTATATTTGTCGGGCCTAAGAACGAGGCGACCAAACAGAAACTACTGGCACCGAACCAAAAGTATCAGAAAGAGATCAAACACCTGTCAGAAAAACATGGGCAAGGGGAGTTCTCGGATGCACAATTCAATCACCAGTGTGATAAACTGAAGCTTCAGTATTATCAGGATTACATTGATTTATTGTCCAAATTTTAGCTGCGTTAGAAGCATGCTTGATCACTGTAGAGTTTCTAGACGAATGAAGACAGTGGTGTTTATATGTCTTGGATTATTCCTAAGTGCTTGTGCATTTGCGGGCGAACGCCTTGCGCTTTGGCCGGAAGGAAAAATTCCGAATTTTCAAGCCCAGCAGGTCGCGGCGACGACTCAAGAGCTGAAGCAGCCTGGCTTTGAGCGAGCGGAGCATACAATGCCCTATCTCGAGTGGTATGATGCGCCGGTTGAGAAAAATGGGGCGTGTCTGTTACTGATATCCGGAGGGGCGTATCAAAACTGCTGTGATGGCGTCTGGATTGACCGGGTGGCAAAAAAGTTTAGCGAACTCGGTTTTGTGTGTGTGAGTCTGGTCTATCGCACGCCGCGTCCACAGGGGCTCCCCATCTACCAGAGCGGGTGGGAGGACGGTCAACGTGCTGTTCGACTGGTTCGTAGTGAGGCGACGCAGCGCGGTTTCGATCCGGATAGAATCGGTGCATTGGGCTTTTCTGCAGGTGGGCACCTGACGGTCTTGCTTGCGACCAACTCGCTCACACCCGCGTATGCGCCAGTCGATTCGTTTGACGAAGTTCCGTGCCATCTAAATTGGGCTGTTCCGATCTACACTGCTTATGCACTCACTGATGGACTCACTGGGCCGAATACAAGGGATGGAGATGCGGTGGATGTCGCGCTTACGGATGTATTCAAATTTGATGCGAAGACTTGCCCAATGGCTTTGTTTCATGGGGGGACGGATGTCTATTCGCCGAATGGTTCTACACAGATTTACCGCCAGTTGCGCCGGATGAACATTCCGGCTGAAATTCACCTCTTTGCAGACCGGGGACATGGTTTTATGGGCAATCCTAATAAGGGAGAAGATGGCACTGCCTATGATCATTGGATGGATCGAATCGCTGAGTTTATGCGTCAGATGAACTACGACGGGCAACTTGGAGCAGAGGTGGACTTGATGGCCCGCTATTCTAGCGACGATGCGCGCGGGTCCTACAGCAAGGAACCGGTTTGGCCGAAAGGTAAAATGCCGGATGTGCAGACGAAGCAGTGCCAACCTTATATTGAATGGCATATGCCTCAAGAGCTTAAGACCAAAGCTATCCAGATCATCTATTCCGGCGGAGCATATCAGGGGAATACGCCGGATGGTTTCGAAGTCGCACCGGTGCGGCGTTATCTCAACGCAAAGGGCATGACGGTTGTCACGATGAAATACCGCACGCCGCGACCTGAGGGGGAGTTGGCAAAGCATACGTCGGCATGGCAGGATTTGCAGCGTGCCATTCGTATGGTGCGGAGTCAGGCGGCAGCGAAAGGACTCGACCCTGATCAGATCGGCATCATGGGATCCTCCGCTGGTGGACACTTAACGCTGATGGGCGCAACCAGTTCGAAGCAGCGCTCCTATTGGCCGATTGATCATTTGGACCAGTTATCTTGTCAGGTTCAGTGGGCAGTTGCTATCTATCCTGCATATACACTTACAGACGGTGCCAATGGTCGCAATGCGCGGGGAGGTAATGAGGATGAGGCTCGGCTCGTTCCGGATTTTGCATTCGATCTCGCGAGTTGTCCGATGCTTTTCATACATGGTGATGCCGATGTTCATGCGGCGATGAATTCGGTGAAATCATGGGAACAACTTCGTCGAATGGGCATTCAATCCGACCTACATACCTTGGCGGGGCGCGGCCATTGTTTTCAGAGGACGGCCGCTCCTGGCACCGGTAGCTATACATGGATGGATCGCATCTGGGAATTTATGAATCACAAAGGGTTCAACGAATAGAGAGCTTATTGAAGTGAAGCATATGATGCGACCGACAATCTTAGAACGAAGCATGTGGCTGTGTGCGCTGATCGCATGTGGCCTATTTCAGGAAGGGCTCTTGGCAAATGAGAGCGAAATAAGGCCAAATATCCTATTCCTACTTGTCGATGATCAGCGTAATGATACACTCGGTTGTGCTGGGCACCCCATTTTGCAGACGCCAGCGATTGATCGTTTAGCATCTGAGGGGCTGCGTTTTGAAAATGCCTTTGTAACGACTTCAATTTGTGCTGCGAGTCGCGCTTCGATCTTTACCGGATTACATGAGCGCACGCATGGCTACACCTTTAACAAGCCGCCACTGCGTAGGGAGCACATGTTGGCAAGTTATCCGGCGCTGCTTCGAAAGTCCGGCTACCGGACCGGATTTATCGGCAAGTATGGCGTTGAGACAGAGGGGAAGCCGGAGTCCATGATGTTTGATGTCTTTCGCACGCACGGTCGAAACCCTTATTTCAAGCAACTACCCGACGGTTCTCTACGCCATGAAACAGAGATTGCTGCGGATCGTGCTATCGAGTTTTTGGCTGGGAATCCCAAGGGGCAGCCTTTTTGCCTGTCGGTTAGTTTTAATGCAGTTCATGCCGAAGATGGCGATCATGAGGACCACTACCCATGGCCCAAGTCGGTTGATAACATGTATGAAAATGCCGAGATCCCGGCACCTCGCCTGTCTGACCCTGCAGTGTTTGCAGGACATCCCGACTTTTTAAGGAAATCCATGAATCGTCAGCGTTACAACTGGCGATGGGATACTCCTGAAAAATACGAAAAAAACATGAAGGCTTATTTTCGTATGATTAGCGGTGTCGACCATGAGATTGGCCGGATTTGTGATGCGCTCGAGCGTCTCGGGTTCAGCGAAAATACTGTAATCATCTACATGGGCGACAACGGATACTACATGGGAGAGCGTGGTTTCGCGGGCAAGTGGACGCACTATGACGAGTCCTTGCGCGTTCCCTTGATTGTCTACGACCCAAGGCTTCCACTAGAAGAGCGAGGCAAGGTTATGGATCAGATGGTGCTAAATATCGATGCGCCGGCCACGATGCTGGAACTTGCTGGCGTCGAGGTGCCCAAGTCTTATCAAGGCCGTAGTTTGCTTTCCTTTGTAGCAGGAGAACCCGTGCCGGACTGGAGGACGTATTTTTTCTGTGAACATTTAATGGAGCATGCGGCGCTTCCTCAATGGGAGGGCATTCGCGATGAACGTTTTGTTTATGCACGCTACTTTGGGCAGAACCCGGTGTATGAGTTCTTACATGATTTAAAGACCGATCCCGATCAATTGGTCAATCTGACGTCGAATCCTGAATACAAGGAAGTATTATCTCGCATGCAGAAACGAGTCCATACTCTGAAAACTGCCTATGCGGAAACTCAGTAGGGGCGGTCGGACATATCCGACCCCAAACAATATTTGAGTAGTCAGTTTTGAGCGATTCATTTTATTCGTCTGGGTGAGTCCAATGTTTGTGCACTTGGATCGTAACACAGCGATGCTTACTACCGTAAGTCGGACCTCTAGGATCAACGAGCAGAGCATTCTTTGGAGTCTAATATCTTCGTGCCGTTCGAGTATTCGGAGTCTCAGGAAATAGATCGAAAAACTCAAGCCATCGGTCAAACGTCCGATTGGCAATTGGCGACATTGTGTTACTATTAAAGTAGTCCTAAATTCCTTTTTTATTCATATGAAGAACTTATTGCCATTATTACCTTTATTTGTTGTCACGGCCCATGCGGTTACTATCACCGCCAACTCCACTGCACCTACGGTTGATGGTGCAGACATCAGCACCGTTGGTTCCAGTGGTGCTTCAAGCTCCGGTTGGACCTTGACTGGTTTCGACAGCGCTGACTATGTGTCACCCTATTCTGATCAGGATGCAGTTGACCTCTGGGGAAACCGGGGTGCGCAGGGGCAGACATTTACCACCGGCAGCAACGTGGGGGGCTATGAGCTTTCGTCTGTCACGATTCAATCTGTGGATACCCGCACCAATGTGGGTGCATTTACCGTTCGTGTCGGCACGATCTCTGGCACAACTTTTACGTCGTTAAGATCCGAAACTGCAGGAGTGGCTCTGGGCGCTGTCAGTGCAAACGGTTACGTAACCGCTACTTTTGATACCGTAGTTACCTTGGCGGCCAATACAACGTACGCATTCGACTTTGATCTCTCTGGCGGCGGCAGCGTTGCGGGCTTCAGAACTATGAACAACATTGCGTCCACTTACACTGGTGGGGAGGCGTATAGTAGTGGCTATCAGTCTGGTGGTGGCGGCTATGCTGATACCGATATTCGAACTCCAAATATTGACCGAATCTTTCATGTGGACATTGCGGCCGTCGTCCCAGAGCCAAGCGTTTACGCGCTGCTGGCTGGATTACTCGTCCTCGGCTTTGCGGCCCTGCGCCGTCGTCGCTAACGGCAAGTTCCAAGCGCAGTTAGTGGCATGTTAACTGCGTTCAATTTCGTCCGACTCGTATTTTCGGGGAGGGGTTTTGTTTACACCCCATGCGTAATGGTTTTCAACCAGCGTGACAGGTGTAAATATTATGTGGATTTTTCTATATAGTTTATGTCCTTATACTATGCCAACACCTTGATAGAATCTAAATTAAATATGATTAAGTGCAGCAAACGACTCTTGGCCCTCATCCCTCTTCAATTCGCGCTGCTATTGGTTGGCGTGACTCATGCAACGGCAACCTCCCGACCCAATGTAGTGGTCATTGTGGCGGACGACCTCGGTTATGCGGACATGTCCTTCCTGCCGCAGGCACCGGATGATGTGAAACACTTTGGCACTCCCGGTTTTGATCGCCTTGCCAAAACGGGAACCTACTTCGCCAATGGTTATGCAACTTCGGCGATTTGCAGTCCTTCCCGCACGGGATTGATTACCGGTCGCTATCAGCAGCGTTGGGGGAATTACAGCTATGGAGAAGGCGGGCTCGATCCCCGTGAGTTGACAATCCCGGAGAAGCTCAACGACTTGGGATATGCCACATCGAAAGTTGGTAAAACCCATATGAATAGCGGGCCAAAGACCTATCCCGCAACCTTGCATGGGTTTGAAGAATTCCTCGGCTTTCAGGGGGGGATGACCGACTACCTTCGATTGAGCCAAAAAGATTTAGAGGCCTATAGGTCGCGTGCAAGAGGAGCCTCGGGACACCATCGTGTAGGTCCTCTGACCAGAGCAGTGGGGCGCGGTTCCGGCAAACAGGAGGAGGTGTCCTACGAAAATCGTTTGATTACCGACATCTTCACTGAAGAAGCGATTGAATTCATTCAACGCCAGGAAGGCGGAACGCGTCCTTTTTATTTGCACCTTTCACATCTCGCGGTGCACGTCCCAACTAGTGTTGTTGATAAAAAATGGGCGAAAAAGGTTGGAGCGCCTTACGTTCCCTGGGATCGAAACGCAGCAAAATGGGAATACCCCTACTGGGAGCCCAATGAATGCGCCGCTCTAGACTTTCACCGACGCTGGAATCATATGGGTGAAGTTGATCCAAACGGACGTCGCTGCTATCTGTCTCACTTGTTGGCATTGGATGATAGTATTTCTCAAGTTTTGGATGCACTCGAAGCATCCGGTCTACGTGAAAACACCGTCATCTTTTTTGTCTCGGATAATGGTGGCACCATCAATACCTATGCGAATAACGCACCGCTTCGCGGATTTAAATACATGTATGGTGAGGGAGGCATTCGCATTCCCTTTATGGTGAGCATGCCCGGAACGCTGCCAGAGGGACGATTTGATACGGAGGCTCTGGTCTCCGCGATGGATATTTTTCCAACCATCCTTGATCTGATAGGTGAACCACCGCAGGAAAACCACGACGGAAAAAGCCTGCTGCCTGTTTTACGTGGTGAAAAGAAGACACAGCACGAATGGCTTGCATGGGCTATGAATCGGGAGAAGTGGGCGATTCGCAAAGGGAAGTGGAAGCTATCGAATAACAATGAATGGAAGCATGTGAACTTCAGGATCGATGAAAAGGGGTTCTGCCATTCCGTCCCGGAGCCCGTGACCTATCCTGGAGGCCTGCAATTGTTTAACCTTGAGGATGATATTGGAGAGACCGTCAATCTATCTACCAAGCATCCGGAGGTCGTCGAGCAGCTCAAAGCCTTGCAAGCCGCGTGGAGTGACCAAATGGCCGATCCAATACCCTACAAAGAAAAATACGCGCAATCCAAGAATTAGCTACGCTAAGTAATCAAATAATGCGAACTCAACCCGACGGGAATAGTATAGATTGAGAGTAATACGAATAATTACCATTTTTGTGTCTGGCATTATTTTGGGCGTATCGCTCGTGGCTGAACATTCGAATGTGTACTCAAATGGCGCTCGTTTAGCAGCTTCGCCAGTACGCTACAATGTTGTCTGGAATACCCCTAGCAAAGACCAACATGGATCGATGCCTTTGGGGAACGGTTCTACCGGTCTGAATGCCTGGATCGAAGCAAACGGGGATCTCGTTTTCTACATATCGCGAACGGATTCATGGGGTGATAACGGGCGCCTATTGAAGCTTGGTCGAGTGCGTATTACTTTAGACCCGGCGCCGGCTACGTCAGACTTCCTACAGACCTTGAGTTTAGAAGAAGGTGCTTTGAACGCTCGTTGCGGTGAAACCCACATTAAACTCTGGGTGGATGCGAACCACCCGGTTATCCATGCGGAAATTGATGGACCGGTAGTTAGCACCGCAACCGCTTCAATCGAGTTGTGGAGAACTGAGCAGCATTCGATACCCAGTAGCTGGGAATGCAGCGATGTGCATTTGTTCCGGCCTAGACCTGGACAGGAGTGGGGGAGGCTGGGACCAACCGTGATGGAACCGGATGTCGTGCTGCAAAACCAAGAAGATCGAGTTGGCTGGTATCATCGCAATATCAAATCAGTAGGCCCGGCGATGCATGCGAAGATCCAGGGCGTGGATGGATTTGAACGGCTGGATCCCCTCCTGCATCGGACCTTCGGTGCAGTGATCCAGGCTGAAAATGCCAAACGGATAGACGACACTTGTTTGCAGTCACCGGAATCAAAAAGTCACCGTTTTGACATCTACGTGCATGTCGAACATCCCGCGACAGAAACGCAGTGGTTGACTGCGTTGGAGCAGGTGATTGCCGATATCAGGGCGGTGCCAATCGAGGAACGCCGTGCCGCACATCAGGCATGGTGGCAAGAATTTTGGCAGCGCAGTTGGATTCATGTGCAAGACTCAGACAAGGGGAAAGACGATGCTTATGTCGTCAGTCGCGCCTACGCGCTTCAGCGTTACATAAACGCTTGTGGCGGGAGAGGCCCGTATCCGATTAAATTCAACGGATCGATTTTTACGGTGGAAGGTTTTGAAGATGGAAAGAGCCGGGGGCCGGATTACCGCCGCTGGGGACCGGGTTACTGGTGGCAGAATACCCGTCTGCCCTATATCAGCATGCTGACTTCGGGGGATGTGGAGATGACGGACCCTCTCTATAAAATGTACTGCCGGGATCTGTTTGAGTATCACAAATACCGTACCCGGAGGCATACCGGGAACGGTGGCATCTATGTGCCCGAGTGCATCTACTTCTGGGGAGAGATGTTTGCAGAGACCTATGGTGAAACACCATTTGAAGAGCGCGAAGATAAGTTGCAGGACAACCGTTACCACAAGTGGGAATGGGTTTCGGGTCTGGAGATCAGCTTTATGATGTTGGATCGTTATGAGCATACGCAGGATGCGGTCTTTCTGAAGGAAACTATTATTCCTTTTGCGACGGAGGTGCTCACATTTTTTGTCGAGTTTTATGACACTAATGAGGATGGAGAACTAGTGATGCACCCAGCTCAAGCATTGGAGACCTGGTGGGAATGCACCAACCCGATGGATCCGGTGGCAGGCATGCACGCGGTGACAGAGCGCTTGCTCGGCTTGCCGGATAGTGTGACAAGTGCTGAACTGCGGAAGTTCTGGGCAGAGGTGAAAGCAAAAATTCCGCCGCTGCCAACTCGCGAGTTTCAAGGTGAAACCATCTTTGCGCCTGCGGAGAAATTCGAGTTGCGCAAAAACGCGGAAAACCCGGAGTTGTATTGCGTCTTTCCGTTCCGCATGTGCTCCTTTGAGAAAAATAATGCGGAAATGGGCCGCCGGACCTTGCACCATCGTCAGCCTCGCGGGAACTACGGTTGGCGTCAGGATGAGATATTCATGGCGTACCTTGGGCTTGCGCATGAAGCCCGGTTGAACTTGGTCGGTCGTGCCCGGAACTCTGACAAGGGTTCGCGCTTTCCTGCTTTCTGGGGCCCAAACTTTGATTGGATTCCGGACCAGGATCACGGCGGTGTGCTGATGAAAGCCTTTCAGTCGATGTTGTTGCAGACGGACGGCAAAAAGATTTACCTGATGCCTGCTTGGCCGAAAGACTGGAATGCGGATTTCAAACTGCACGCGCCGTATCAAACCACGATCGAAGGTCGAGTGGTGAATGGTGAAATCCTCGACTTGAAGGTAAATCCAATCTCGCGCCAGAAGGACCTCGTGATTCTTAGTCCGCAATAAGATTAATCATTTCATGAAACGCTAATTCCAGCATAAATAAAACACAGATCTTAGCTTATTCTAGAACTTAATAAAGGGCGGATTCAACTCTGAACTGCAAGAGAGCAGCTAAGGTGAGTTAGGTGCTTGCGAGAGCACCCGCCTTGGCGGGAAGCTCTCGGTCGATGAAAATCAAACAAACACCTTGAACACTCAGGCTTGCCCCATGCAATCAGGCGCCATGGGATGACTGTAAACCACTTTCAATATAAAAAATGATGAATCGCACAAAACTATTGCTTATACCGGCTCTATTCACGTTCATTGGCTCCTTGCCTTCTGCCGCGGCTGCGGCTGCCAGTGAGGAGTCGTGGTCGGCCTACTGGATTGGCGCCGAAGCCACCCCCGGGCTGAATGAGCCACCCGCTATCGTGATCTCAAAAGCACTGTATGGTGTGAGCGGCAATCCGTCCCGGCAGGTGGATGTCAGGCCTGAGATCGAGCGGCAATTACTAACCGGAAACTATGAAATTACTCCCGGCATGCGCCTGATTGGGCGTGATCCGGCACCGGGTGCAGTCAAAACACTCGAACTGGAATACAGCATCGATGGAGAGCATGTTCAGTGTAATCTGGCAGTGAATGAATCCTATAGCTTAGTCATTCAGGCTCCGGAAGTTGTGATTACAGATGCACGCTATGGTGTGCGTGGCGATCCGGAACGGCAGGTGGATGTGACGGGTCGTATTCAGCAAGCGATTGAGTCGGGAAGCTATCGTGTGACGGCACAAAACAAATTGGCCGGGCGTGATCCTGCGTACGGAGTCAAAAAGACTCTGGAGTTGGAATACACCGTCGATGGAGCACGGCATCAACACACGCTGGATGAAGGGGAGTCGCTGAAACTAACCTCCGGGGACAATGAGGCGTCGCTGAAAGATGCTCCCCTCCCGGGGGCGAACCAGTGGATCGCGTTCCGACGGGAGTTTCGGCTGGATCAGGTGCCCGGCAAGGCCATTGCGAGAATCGCGGCTGATTCCAAGTACTGGCTGTGGGTCAATGGCGAGATGGTGGTTTTCGAAGGGCAACTCAAGCGCGGACCCACGCCGGACGACACTTATTTTGACCGGGTCGATTTGGCAGGCTACCTGCGTGAGGGAGACAACACGGTTGCGATTCTCCTATGGTATTTCGGTAAACAGGGCTTCAGTCACAACAGCAGCGGCAAGGCCGGGTTTGTTTTTGATGCTCAAATTGACGGGCAAGCTCTCCTGAGTGATTCCGACTGGAAAGCGCTCATACACCCCGCCTATGGCAACACCGGCGCACCGCACCCGAACTTTCGTTTAGCGGAGTCGAACATCCGCTTCAATGCGGCTCAGGATATGGCTGGCTGGCAAGAACCGGACTACGACGCCGCGGCCTGGCCGGCAGCCATTGAACTCGGGCAGCCTCCCTGTGCTCCCTGGCATCAGTTGGTGGAGCGTCCTATACCCCTGTGGAAGGACTTTGGTTTGAAAGACTACGTGAACGCTGCAGAACTGCCGGCAGTCTCGGATGGGACGGTTATTAAAGCCAAGTTGCCTTATAACGCCCAGGTGACGCCGTATTTGAAAATCGAAGGTCCGGCGGGGCAAGTAGTCGACATCCGCATGGATAACTATCGCGGGGGTGGTCCGCCTAATGTCCGGGCGGAATATGTGACACGCGATGGTCTCCAGGAGTATGAGAACCTTGGCTGGATGAACGGGCATGAGATGCATTACACGATTCCCGCAGGTTTTAAAATTCACGCGCTCAAGTACCGGGAAACCGGATACGACACTGACTTCACGGGCAGTTTCGAATGCGATGACGCTTTCTTGAATAAATACCGGGAAAAAGCATTGAGGACGCTATACGTGAACATGCGCGACACCTACTTTGACTGTCCGGACCGTGAGCGTTCGCAATGGTGGGGCGACGTTGTCAACGAGTTGGGCGAAGCCTTTTATGCACTGGATGTAAAGAGCCATGACCTCGCGCGAAAGGGGATTCTGGAGCTTGCGAATTGGCAGCGTAGCGACGATACCTTATTTTCTCCGGTTCCTGCCGGTAATTGGAACCGCGAACTGCCGATGCAGATGCTCAACTCGGTAGGTTACTATGGGTTCTGGACATATTATTTGAACACCGGAGATCTGGAAACCATTCGAGCGGTTTATCCCGCGGTGAAGCGCTACATGGCGCTTTGGCAACTGGGTGCGGATGGCCTGGTCGTGCATCGCAACGGCGGCTGGCTCTGGGGGGACTGGGGAGAAAACCGGGATATGACAGTGCTCTTCAATGGCTGGTATTATCTCGCGCTCAAAGGCCAGAAGTTAATGGCTAAAGCGCTGGGAGAGGCAGGCGATGTGCCTGCGATCGAGGCACGGATGCAGCGTGTCGAGGCGAACTTCAACTCGACCTTCTGGACGGGCTCTGAATACCGTTCGCCTGACTACGAGGGATTGACGGATGATCGCGCCCAGGCGCTTGCGGTCTTGGCAGGTTTTGCAGATGCAGCGATGTATCCGGCCATCCGCGACGTGCTTCGCGTGCAAGAGCACAGCAGCCCATACATGGATAAGTATGTAGGCGAGGCCTTGTATCTCATGCGCGATGAAGAGGATGCGGTCGCGCGCACGAAGAAGCGCTTCAAGCGCATGGTCGAAAGCGAAACCAGCACGCTTTGGGAGCACTACAGCTCACGCAACGCGATGAACCATGGCTGGGCGGGCGGCGGCCTGACGCTGCTTTCGCAGTATGGCGCAGGTGTCGCTCCTGTCGAACCAGGCTATGAACGCTATCAGGTGCTTCCACAGATGGGGCCGCTGAAGCGCATCAAGACCACGGTACCCTCGGTGAAGGGCGCTATCCAATTGGAGCTCAAGCGTGCGGAAGATTCGTTTGCGATGAAGTTGCTTTCGCCGGATGCGACCACCGCAGTCATTGGAATTCCAAAGCGTGCGGGGCAGTCAATCGTTCGCATCAAGGCGAACGGAAAGACCGTCTGGAAAGGGAAAACCGTAAAGCGTTTGCCGTCTGGCATCAAGTTTCTGAAAGAGTGCCCGAACTATGTGCAGTTTTCAGTTCAGCCTGGAACATGGGATCTAGAAGCGAGTTATACTAAGGCGCAATCTACCGAAGCATTTGAGGTGAGCCGCTTGCTCTGCGAGCATTTGAACGATCCCCTGGGTATAGATTTGTTGAAGCCGAATCTGAGTTGGCAGACACAGACTGCGGTGCGTGGGTGGTCGCAAAGCGCCTATCGTGTCTTAGTGGCGTCAAGTCCTGAAGTGTTGGCACGCAACGAGGGAGACCTTTGGGACAGCGGAAAGGTGCTATCAGGTAATTCCACGCAGGTGACTTATGAGGGCAGGCCCTTGAAGTCAGGGCAGCAGTGTTATTGGAAGGCGATGGTTTGGGATCAACAGGACCGATTTTCTGCCTGGAGCGAGCCCGCGCACTGGTCGATCGGCTTGCTTGATCCTGATGATTGGGAGGCACAGTGGATCGGCTTGGACTCGCATCCTATTGACCAGGATCCGGCGATGGATCCGGATCGTAAAACGAAGGATCGCAAACACGAGACTGAAGAGGACTGGCATGCTTATATAACTGCGGAGATTAAGGAGTGTGAATTGCCCGCCCGATATGTACGGCGCGAGTTCGAGCTACCCAAGCGAATCAAGCGAGCGACGGCCTACGTCAGCGGGCTCGGTTTCTACGAATTGTTTGTCAATGGCAACGAAGTTGAGGACGAGCGCATGCAGCCGGGGCTTACGCTTTATAATAAACGCATCTTTTATGTGACACATGACCTGACTGCTTCCTTGAGGAAAGGACGTAACGCCCTCGGTGTGATTTTGGGGAATGGTCGCTTCTGGTCACCGCGTCGGTTCACCCCGGCGAAGTATTATCATGGTGGGACTCCGCGCCTGCTTTTCCAGATGCATATAGAGTATGTCGATGGTACGGAAGAGCGGTTGCTAAGTGATGCTTCGTGGCAGATTACGGATCAGGGACCGATCCGACTAAATAATGAATATGATGGAGAACACTACGATGCGCGCATGGAAATGCCGGGTTGGTCCGCAGTGGGCTTTGATGCGTCCGGCTGGCAAGCCGCGGATTTAATGCCTGCTCCCGGTGGGAGAATGCAGGCGCAGATGATCGAGCCGATGCGTGTGGTGGAGGAAGTAAAGCCCGTTTCAGTCGTCCCGCATAGAGACGGGTATATCGTAGACATGGGGCAGTCTTTCTACGGCAACGTACGGCTCCGGGTAAAGGGCGCTGCCGGGACAGAAGTCAGTATGACCAGCGCGTATTCGTTGAATGAAGACGGTAGCCTTCGGGTGCGGGATAATCGCGAAGCGCTTTGTAAGGATGTATATGTATTAAAAGGAAAAGGTGAAGAGGTTTGGGCACCGCGCTTCAAGGGACAAGGTTTTCGGCGGGTGTGGGTACAAGGCTGGCCTGGAGTCCCGACGGTGGATAATTTTGTGGGACAGGTATTGAGCATGGATCTCCCGGAGTCCGGCGATTTCACCTGTTCCGATCCGCTGCTCAATCAGATCCACAGCAACTGTCGATGGACCCAGCGCATGTATTTACGCAGTGTTCCGATGGATCCTGACCGGGATGAGCGACAAGGGTGGACCGGTGACCAGAATCAGAACGTCTTGAGCTACAGTTACAGCTGGAAGGTCTTCCCATTCTTCCGCAAATGGATGGAGGATATGCGAGTCGATCAACTAGCCAACGGCATCTTGCCGGCGGTCTCACCGACTTACTGGTATTTTTATCCCTACGGGCACATCTGGCCCAGCGGCATTACGCTCATACCGGAGATCCTGCGAACACAGTATGGCGACCGCCGTGTGATCGATGAGAATTATGACGCCGCGCACAAGTGGATGCGCTTCTTGGAATCCAGGCGACTGGACCAAGCCGGTATTTTTCACAAGGGCGACTGGGGCGATTGGCAGGAAGTTAGCGTGAATATCGGAAAAGGAAAGACGACGCCGATAGCTTTGATCGAGACGGCTTATTTCTTTCATCACTGTGGTTTAATGGAAAAAACGGCATTGAAGCTGGGTCGATTAGGAGATGCGGCGCACTACCAAAAGCTCGGGGAAAAGACGAAGCTGGCTTTTAACCAGAAGTTCTTCAATCCCGTGACCGGAGTCTACGCCAAGGGAGCCCAGACCACTTACGCACTGGTGCTCATGTTTGACCTGGTGCCTCCCGCTTCACGTCAGAAGGTGATCGAGAACTTCATCAACAGCATACAGGTGAAATCTGGTGGCCACCCATCTTCGGGCATGGTTGGAATGCAGTGGATTTTTCAAGCACTCGATGAAATCGATCGCAATGATGTGGCGCTTGAGATGTTGCAAAAGGAGGCTTTCCCAAGTTGGGGCTACATGATTTCCAGGGGGGCGACGAGCATCTGGGAAAAGTGGAATTCCGACACTGCGGGACCCGGCATGAACAGTCAGGGTCTGCTCTTTCTCGGGGGCAATATAAATGCATGGCTCTTCGAGTGCCTGGCAGGCCTGCGCCCGGATCCTACAAACCCCGGTTTTAAACACATAATCTTCAAGCCACACTTGCTGGGGGATCTCACCTTTGCTCAGGCTAAGTACCAGTCTCCCTATGGCGAAGTGCTGAGTGACTGGAATTTTGCCGGGGGCAGTTTGGACTGGTCGATCGTGGTTCCGCCAAACAGCAGGGGCACGGTCTATCTGCCCGCAAGCAAAATTGAAACCGTCCGCATCAACGGAGAGCAGGCGGCTTCAACGCAGACGGTTCGTTTTCTACGAACAGAAGGAGATCGATTGGTTTATTCAGTAGGCGCCGGCAAATACCGTTTTAATGTAGAAAAGGATCAATAAGTATGGAAGAAGGACAAGTTACTATGAACAGGAAGAGATTAATTCGTTTTGCCCTATGGCAGTGTTTGTTTTTCGGCGTGCTTGTGGAATCAGCCGGATTTCAGGCGGTTGGCTTGCGCTGCGAGTATCTGACAGATCCATTGGGTATTGATGTGGTCAATCCCCGCTTGAGCTGGAAAATAGAAGCGGAAGAACGCGGACAAAAGCAAGCAGCCTACCGCGTGCTGGTGGCTAGTTCGCCGGAATTGCTAAAAAAGAATCAAGGGGATTTGTGGGACAGTGGCAAGGTTGCCTCAGATCAAAGCAACCAGCTGGCCTACGCCGGACGGGCGTTGGGTTCACGCATGCGTAGTTACTGGAAGGTGAAGGTCTGGGATGCTTCCGGAACAGCGTCCTCCTGGAGTGCGCCGGCGCAATGGTCGATGGGCCTGCTCCAGCCGGAGGACTGGAAGGCCGGCTGGATTGGTCTGGATGCAAGTCCCGCTGTCACGAAAAAGCCTCGGGCGGAGCTTGCAGCTAATTCTCCAACGATCACGGTTAAAAAAGCGATCTACGGTGTGCTGGATGATCCATCCAAGCAGATGGATGTGAAAGAGAAGCTCCAGGAATTAGCCGATTCAGGCAAATTTATCTTCAAGGCGACGAATGACTTTGCGGGCAGAGATCCAGCCCACGAGATTAAGAAGAAATTAGAGCTGGAATACATGCTGGACGGCAGGCGCATCAAAAAGACGATGCTCGAAAACGAGGAGATCGACCTGACCACAGGCAGAAAGAAGAGCAATTACTTGCCTGCTCCTTATTTGCGCAAAGCATTCAGTCTCGGCAAGGCGGTCAAGCGCGCGATGGTCTATGCGACCGCCCAGGGAGTCTATGAGTTGCACATCAACGGCCAGCGTGTTGGTAATGAGTATTTTATGCCGGGGTGGACGGATTACCGCAAGCGTCTCTACTACCGCGCCTATGATGTGACAGGTTTGTTGCAGCCCGGAGCAAATGCTATTGGCGCAATGCTCGGAGACGGCTGGTTCCGTGGCAATATCAGTTGCATCGGTCAGAATAAGTACGGCACTCGCCTACGCTTGAAAGCGCAGTTGATGATTGAATATGTCGACGGGAGCCAGGACATGGTAGCCACGGCATCGGACTGGAAGGCAAGTTTTGGACCAATTCAGGAGTCCGATATGCAGGCGGGCGAGGTGCATGACGCTCGTCTGGAAATGCCGGGCTGGAGCAGGGCAGGTTTTGACGATAATGGGTGGTTCAAAGTCGATACCGGCACGCAAGTGCATCCAATCTTGCAGGCGTACCCCGGCGTGCCTGTGCGCCGCATGCAGGAATTGCCGACGCTTGAATTAACCGAGCCGAAACCGGGAAGACATGTCTTCGACCTTGGGCAGAATTTCTCCGGTTGGATTCGGCTGAAGGTAAAG
Organism: Opitutia bacterium; assembly: GCA_042096455.1. Classification (GTDB taxonomy): domain Bacteria; phylum Verrucomicrobiota; class Verrucomicrobiia; order Opitutales; family Coraliomargaritaceae; genus UBA7445. The sequence goes on along the minus strand of JBELLU010000002.1, from coordinate 53,808 downwards.
GGCAAGGCTGGAGATAGCGTGGTGATGCGTTTTGCGGAGATGCTCAAGGGCGACGGCACGGTATATACCGCGAACTTGCGCAGCGCTCGGGCCACGGATACCTACATCCTGAAAGGCGGCAAAGAGGAGGTCTGGGAACCGCGCTTTACCTTTCACGGCTTCCGCTACGTCGAATTGACCGGTTTTCCGGGCAAGCCTGATTTGGATACAGTTACCGGTATTGCGGTGTATTCAGATGCGCCGGAGTCAGCCTCCTTTGAGTGCTCAAACCCAATGCTCAATCAGCTTTACAGTAATATTGTTTGGGGGCAGCGTTCAAATTACTTGGAGGTGCCGACGGATTGCCCGCAGCGTGATGAGCGTTTGGGTTGGACGGGGGACACCCAGGTATTCATCCGGACGGGGACATACAATCAGGACGTGTCCGCCTTTTTCACCAAGTGGATGGTGGACCTGATGGACACGCAAAACCGTCAAGGCTTGTTCGGCAATCAAGCACCGGTCTTTCATGGGCATGGGACTGCGGCGTGGGCTTGTGCAGGTATCATTTGTCCATGGACGATTTATCAAGTTTATGGCGATGAGTGTATTTTAGCCGATAACTACGAAGCCATGGTGCGCTACCATGAAGCGAAGGGTATAGATGGCTTGGGAGGACGAAAAGCACATACCTGGGGCGATTGGTTGGCGCCGGCAGGGCGTCCACCTTCGCAGCTAATCTCGGCGGCTTACTATGGCTACACGACGAAGTTGATGATGAAGATCGCGGAGGCTCTGGGTAAAACCGAGGACGCGGCTGCGTATCGGGAGTTGTTTGGACGGATTCAAACTCACTTTCAAGAAACCTATGTGAAGCCGGATGGCCGTATCGAAAGTGGCCTGCAAACGGCCTACTGTATGGCATTGAGCTTTGACCTGCTTACAGAAGCCCAGCGAGTGCATGCGGAGGCACACTTGGTAGAGCGGATTAAAGCCGATAACTACCACTTATCGGTGGGCTTCCTTGGTATGCCGATTCTGCTGCCAACTTTGACAGAGATGGGGCGCAGTGACCTGGCTTATAAAATGATTCAAAAAGAGACCTATCCGTCGTGGGGCTTCTCGATTAAGCAGGGTGCGACCACGATTTGGGAACGCTGGAATAGCTACAGCAAGGAGCAAGGCTTCGGGGATGTGAATATGAACTCCTTCAATCACTATTCCCTTGGATCCTGCGGTGAGTGGATGTTCCGCAGCATGCTTGGTATCGATACCGAAGGAGCGGGCTTTAAGAAGATATCCATGAAGCCGGAGTTAGGCAACGGGATCACCTGGGCAAGGGGGCATTATGATTCCATCCACGGACGAATCGAAAGCGACTGGAAGGTTGATGGCGATGTCTTTACCTGGCGAATCACGGTTCCGCCTAACACCACGGCTAAGGTCTACCTACCAACCATGGAGCTTAAGTCGATTCGCGAGTCTGGTAAGCCGATCCAGAAAGCTGAAGGGCTGCGTTTCCTGCGCTTTGAAAACGATCGGGCAGTCATCCATGCCGAATCCGGAGAATATACCTTTGTTTTACCAATGGAATCAGTTGAACCATGATCTTTTGGTTAACATTTAATGAATCTAAATCTATCGTGAATACAATTAGTCTATCTTTTACACGCCTTTTGAATGGTCGTATTAGGGCTTCAAATACTTTTTCCTTAAAGTTACTTCTTGTTTGGCTGGTTGTGCCAGTCCTACTGAGCGGTCTATCGGCAGCAGCTAAGGAAAAACCTAATGTGATCCTGATATTGGTCGATGACCTCGGCTGGCAGGATGTAAAGTGTTATGACATCGACGAACCTTCGCCGATGGAGACGCCGAATCTGGATGCATTGGCTAAAAAAGGCGTGCTGTTTTGGCAGGGATATTCCCCCGCACCGGTCTGTGCCCCTAGTAGGGCAGCCATCCTTAGCGGCCTACATCCGGCACGAGGGGAAATGACTTCTGTGGCGGGAGGTTTTCCGCCTCATCCCGCACGTCCTGAAGTCCCGACCATTGCGCCGTTTTATACTGCCCGAATGCCGACGGAACGCTATACTCTTGCTGAAGCGATGAAAGCGGAAGGTTATGTGACCGCCCATAGTGGTAAGTGGCACATCTCCAAGCATCACTACGACTATCCGACGCCGTATTATCACGGCTTTGATCAGTCCACCCATCATCGCGGTGTTCAGGAAAATATGAAGCCGGACCGCCTGACTGGATTTGCGACCACTGATCCGAATGACCCTTATCGTTTAGATGCCAATGGATTCCCCTTTGATGTGCCGCAGGATGCTGCGCTAAACTTTATTAAGGAGAACCGCGATCAGCCCTTCTTCCTCTATTATGCGACGTGGTTGGTGCATACGCCGATTGTGATGCGCAGCGAAGCACTATTGCGAAAGTATGAGCAGAAATTGGGCGTCAATATAACTGAGGCGCACAAAAAAGCGTGGAACCAGCCCGGTCAAACCAATCCCTTTTATTGCGCAATGGTGGAGCAGCTGGATTATTATCTCGGGCAAATTTTCGATTATCTTGAAAAGACTGAGGATCCCCGCCGTCCGGGTCACAAGCTAATCGATAACACTTACATTATATTTTCGTCAGACAATGGCGGCATGGAGGGCTATCCTGGTGCGGTGTTTACCGATAACTACCCGTTGGACCGCGGTAAGATTTCGGTGCATGAAGGCGGAACTCGTGTGCCGTTGATTATAGCAGGTCCGGGAATTCCAGCGAATGTGCAGACGAATGTAATGGCCAATGGCATGGATTTTTACCCGACAATTCTATCGCTGATTCAATCAAAGAAGCCGGCGAACAAGGTTTTTGATGGTTGCGATCTGGCACCTCTGCTCACTACTGATCCAACGGATGCTACCTTGGTCCGAGATTCCAATGGGCAGATTCGTAATACCATGATGTGGCATTTTCCGCAAATGGAGAACACCTCGTCGATTCGGGTAGGGGATTATAAGTTGGTGCGCCGATACGGCAGGAGAGCGCCAAGATTATCACTTTATCAGTTATATCGCACCGAAGGTGGCAAACAAGTACGGGTCGATATTGAAGAAGCGCATGATTTATCTGCTAAGATGCCTGAAAAAACGGCCGAACTCGATGCGCTTTTAAGTTCGCAAATTAAAGAAACGGGAGGGCGGATTCCGTACTGGAATGCTATTTCCAGCGCAGATCTTCCGCACAAGGATAAGGCACCGGTGATTCTCAAGCACGTACAACGAAAGAACATGATGGGAGTTTACTATCGCCACAATGGAGCCGACCTTGTTTTTGCCGACCTTATTTATTCTCCCAACAATGGTCGAGAATGGCTGAGAGCTTCAGGACAATTGAAAGGAAAAGATCGCGTCCTCTTTGAGTTGCCGGAGGGGACGACTCACTATTTCGTAAATCTCGTCGATGAAAACAATTTCATGGCGATATATCCTACAATTGACCGTCCGAAAATGAAGCAGGATGGTCAGGAATTGGTCGATGTGGCTGTATTTGCGGGGTATCCGGAGCCCACTGTTAAGGCACCGATTGACCGAAAGGCGATTTTTAAGCATCGCACAGCGGCCCAAGCAGGACGGACAGTACTCGCATCCTTCGATTTTGAAGCCCAGAGGCTCTCGGGATTAAACACCTCTGGTGACGGTTTGATTTTGTCGAACAACGGTAACGCTACACAGGGGCAATGTTTGCGCCTGGAGGAGGTGAAAGGATTGGAGCGCGATTGGATGCCGCTGGCGAATGTTCCACTGCGTTTCCCGAAAGAACCGAGCACTGGTGTATACCGGGTGTCGCTTGATCTGATGTTGGATTCGGATGCACCCGGATCGATCAAAATGACCCTGCGGCGTGATCGTATCGAGGCTGGCAATATATCATTTGGACCAGATGATGTTAAGGTCGGCGACCATAATCTGGCGGTGTTGGAGCCTGATACTTGGTATCATTTGGAGCTGTCCGCACAATTTGGTGTGAATAGTGATCGGCAGCTATCGATTGTCCTGACTTCCGAGGACGGACGAACTTGGGCGATGCAGGTGCCTTACTCCAAATACCACTTTGATCGACCGGGCGAAATTCAGCTCATTGGGCTTGGTGCCCCTGGTTCTGCAGTGCAGATCGACAATCTAGTGGTAACCGTTGAAAAATAGTCAGCGGCTAGGAGTTACGACGGTAATCACATGGCAAGCACAAATCAAAATGTGCAAAAATTATAGCAGCGAGTCCATCTACAATGAGACCCAATCTATGCTAATATACATCTTCATCTACAAAAACACTGTCTGACACTGCTACCAAACCACTCAAAATGGGTATAATCATTTTTCCATACCCAGCTACTTAATTAAGATAATGTACTAAATAACTTTATGAAAATCTCAATAAAAACTACCCCAATTTTGTCTCTCATGACGCTTGCTGCGATCACGTTGTTACCAGTTCAGTCAAATGCAATGGCTAAGCTCGGTGCAATCGAACCGAGCTTGGATCAAGGCTTCGATGATCCTATAATGGAATACGGGCCACGCACTTGGTGGCACTGGATTAACGAGCGCGTCACGAAGGAGGGCATCACTAAGGACCTGGAGGCAATGAAGACCATGGGCTACAAGGGGGTGCACATGGTGAACTTACCACAAGGGGGTGAGGCATGGACCGTCGGTGACGATGTAGTGGGCACCGACATTTGGTATGAAAAAGTCGAATTTGCCGTAAATGAGTGTGAGCGTCTGGGGCTGGAGTTCAGTTTTGGGAGTTGCCCCGGTTGGGTCGCTGGCGGTCCATGGGTTTCGCCGGAGCAATCAATGCAGGATATTCATTGGCGCCATAAATTTGTTTCGGGACCAACTCGGGGCCCCATCCAATTACCGCAACCGAATAAGTCGCGCGGCTTTTATCGAGATGTTGCGGTGCTGGCTTATCCCTCCTTACCGGGCGAAGCGGTGCCACTGTCTTCCGTAATCAAGAGCGTGCACTCAGAAGATTTTCCCGAGTTTGATTGGTCCGCGGCTATTGACGGCGATGGTGAAAGCTACGTCGAGCTTCCGGGGGCCAATCACGGCGCTGGTCCGCGTTCAGTGACATTTGAGTTCTCCCAACCCGAGACGGTGCGTTCGCTGGACATTGAGCTACATGAAGACAGTGCAAGCCGCACCTTTAAGATTTATGGCAGTGATGATGGCAAAAACTGGCGTTACTTAGCGAACTTTAGACGCTGGATTGCGCACTATGACCCACGCCGTGAAGAGCTTGTTCAAGGATTCCCCGATGCAACTGTTAAGTATGTGAAGCTCGAATTTCCGAACGCATCCCCAAATCCGAATGTGCCAATGAAAATCTACGAGCTCAATTTTTTGTCCGCTCGTTTAGCTAATATTTTCACAAAGTCGGCCCGGATGCGTACGCACCCGACAATTTCCGATCTCTCGACTCAGAAGGTAGCGGATGATCACACCATTGCAGTAGACCAGATTCTTGACCTCACTCCCTATTTACAAGGGGATGGAAGTTTGGATTACGAATTTCCTGCAGGACAGTGGACGATCTTACGCTTTGGTCATACTACCAATGGTAACTTGATTCACCCGGCCTCAAAGCGCACTGAAGGGCTGGAAGTCGATAAATTTAACAAGGAAGCTCTCTACCATCACTTGGACAGTGGTGTGACCAAAAATATCCTTGAACGAATGGGCGAGCTGACTGGTCGCACGGTGGTGGAAATGAATATCGATAGCTGGGAAGCGAACTGCCAAACATGGACCGCGAAATTTCCGGAAGAATTTGAAGTTCGTCGTGGTTACGATATGACGAAATGGCTGATTACCTTAACCGGTCGGTTTGTTGGGGATTTGGATCAAACAGAACGTTTCCTCTGGGACTACCGTCGCACTATCGGTGACCTGCTTGCCGACAATTTTTATGGTGCTTTCGCCGACTACGTACATGAATGGGGCGTCAAGCTTTCTGCTGAAGCACCAGGCATTGGTATTCCGATTCAGTGTGATCAAATTCAGGTCCAAGGCAAAATGGACATCCCCCAGGGCGAGTTCTGGCTGGGCGGTGAGCCGAATGATAAGTTCCCGCACTGGCGGGGAGGACAGGACAATACCAAAGAAGCGGCCACTGCCGGCCATGTTTATGGCAAAGAAGTGATTTCCTGTGAGGCGTTTACCTCCTTTGCGCACCACGATGGATTTACGCAATATCCGGAAATCCTCAAGCCCGTCGGTGACCGCCAGTTTTGCAAGGGCATGAACGAAATCGTTTTTCACCGCTATGCGCATCAGCCGGATGAAAAAATCCCAGGCGTTGGACTCGGTCAGTTCGGCTTAAACCTGGAACGCACCACGACATGGTGGGAACCCGGTCAGGCATGGATTACCTATCTACGTCGCTGCCAATACATGCTGCGCCAGGGGCGCTTCTTTGCAGATGTCTGCTACTACTACGGGCAAGACGTTCCCGGCAGCGCATGGTTCTTTGCTCCAGGCGTATTGGATGAACGTAAACGTATGCTACCAGTCCTACCAAAGGGCTATGATTATGACGTCTGCGACTACACCACTTTTGCGACTATGTTCGTAGAGAATGGATTTGTAGCATTACCAAGTGGAATGCGCTATCAATACCTTGTTTTGCCTGCGCATGCTCGCTACACGCCTGCTGCGCTGGAGAAGGTTCTTGAGCTCGTCGAAGCAGGTGCGACTGTGATCGGTCCACGTCCGACTCGCGCACCGACGCTAGCAGATTTCCCGCATGCGGATGATAACATTCAAGCCTTGGCTGCGATGCTTTGGCCGGAAACTACCGGGCCAGGAGAACGACGTGTCGGTAAGGGCCGGGTGATCACGGGTAAGTCATTTGAAACCATTCTTGCAGAAGATGCCCTCGTGCAGGATTTTGACTCAGGCGAGGCCGACGTACGCTATATCCACCGCAAACTGGACAATGGTGAGATGTATTTTGTGTCCTATCAAAACGACCAATCTCAAGACCTGAAGCTTACCTTCCGTGTTAGTGGTCTGGTACCGGAAATTTGGGATGCCGTGACAGGCGAAAAGACCACTGCGTCAGTTTTTATAGATAACGGTACAGTGACTTCATTGCCGTTGAAAATGGATCCATACGGTTCACGTTTTGTGATCTTCCGTCAGCCATCTGACAGGCATGATCCTGTAGTTGTAGTAACCAAGGGTGGCGAGCCGGTCTCACTTCACAACGATGCAGGCACTTATACCGTTTGGGAAAATGCGAGCTACGCAGTGACTCGCCAAAGCGGTAAAACGTCTCAGAAGGTTGTCCGTAATATTCCTGAGGCGATAACACTGCCTCAGGCTTGGACGGTAACATTTCAGGCTGATCGTGGCGCACCCACAGGAGAAATAGTTTTCGACCAGCTGAAATCCTGGACCGAACACCCGGAGTTTGGCATTAAGTATTTCTCCGGCACTGCCACCTACACTCAGTCAATTAATATACCTGCCTCCCATTTTAGTAAAGGTCGTCGCATCTGGCTTGATCTCGGCACAGTACATAACATCGCAGAAGTGCTCGTTAATCGCCAGAATCTCGGCATTGTATGGAAAAATCCCTTCCATGTCGATATCACAGATGTGGCTCAAGTAGGCGCCAACAAGTTGGAAATCAAGGTAACCAATTGCTGGAAGAATCGCATTCTCGGTGACTGGAAGTTACCAGCTAATGAGAAAATTACTTGGACGTTATATCCATTTTATCATGACGAAAAGGACGCCGATCTGATGCCATCCGGTTTGCTCGGTCCGGTGAAGCTTGTCACCTCCGAAGCAATTAAATTATAAAGTTATGATATTATTTCTTGCGACCACGCGCAACGCGCCATCCTAAAAACTGGCGAAAGACCAGCTAACTAAACGCAAGGGCAGGGCGGTCTATTCCATGGGCTTTTCGCTAGAGGTATATACTTAGGCGAGTTGACTTAGCGCCGCTGTCTCGACCTGCTACCCATTTCTTTCTTTTCATAAATATTAACACGGTCAGAATCTCAATGCCGGAAATTGGAAAGCACGAAGCATCTATTGTATTTGTTTGAAAATAGCCTGTCTGTATTCTGTTTTCAGCGAGGAGTATGCTGGGTTTTCGGCAAGGTTTCGCCACTCGTGGGGATCGTTATGATGGTCATAAAGTTCCTCATTGTCGTCATTGTATAGGATATAGCGATAGCGCTCGGTGCGATAGGCCCAATGTTGCTGATTGGTTTTTTTGTTATTTTTAGGACCAGCGAAGCGCATCGTAAGAGCGCCTTCGGGGCCGTCCCATTCACCTGCATTGGGATTCTCCAGAAGCGGCCGCATACTAAAGCCATCCAGTGGGGCGCCCTGCGAGTTTTTCCGGGTTTCGCCCTCCAAATTACAAAGGTCCACAAGGGTAGGGTAGAGGTCGATCAGTGAGACCGGTTGGCGGGTTTTAGCTCCAGCTTGACTGACACCCGGAGCACGAATGATCATGGGAATGCGGGTGCTGTCTTCCCAAAGCGTGTTTTTGAAAAGGTAGTCTTTCTGGCCCATATCCCAGCCGTGATCACTGGTTACAATAATAATTGTATTCTCGGCTAGACCGTTGCGCTCGACTGCATTGATGACCGTGCCAATGCATGCATCCACCGCGGCAACGCAAGCGAGGTAGGCTTGCAGGAATGCTTTCACCCCCGCATCAGCGTTTTCGTAGGATTCCTTGAGTAATTGATAGTAATGATAGCCTTTATCGATGCCTTTGCCGTCTGAAGGATCCGCGGTTTTGAGGTAGGTGTCTGCGGCATCATTGGATATTTGTCCGTACAAAAAGACCTCATCTTCAGGGAATCGGTCAAAGAATTCTTGGGGGGCGTGCAAAGGGGTGTGTGGACGAACAAGGCCGACCGCGAGGAAAAGGGGCGAAGCAGAGGGATTGTCGGCGTGTTCACGGAGGGTCTGGGCCGCCCATTTGGCATTTAACTCATCGGGCGTAAGATCGCGAGTTTGCGGATCGCTGAAATCGAGGAGATGTTCCTTTCCCCAGCTATATTTCCAACCCGCACCTTCAGGCTGGCCCTCATGATCCATACGAAGTGGGCCATAAGAACCATCGATGGGGCCAACTGAGGCAAAGGGTTCCGGAACCCAGGGATTTGCGGAGCGATCTTTGCCACCTTTGGACCAATAGGGACCATAATCGGTTTTGGCTTTATAAAAATCCCAATCGGAAGGGCGGTGGTGATGTTCATTTTTGCCGGTTCCCACAACGCGATAGCCGTTCTCGCGAAAGAATTCCATCATCGTCTTGGAGTTTTTCAGGATGGGGTTCTCGTACCATTTTGCCCAAAATAGGTTATTTGAAGTGTGGGGATAAATACCAGTGTAGAGGCTCGCGCGGGAGGGAGCGCAAACAGGATTATTACTGTAGGCGTTTTCAAAGCTGACTCCCGTTTCTGCGAATCGCGCCATGTTCGGGGTATACGCTTGCGGGTGTCCACCCTGCACCGAGGTAAAATCGTTGAGGTCATCGCAAATGATAAAGACTACGTTGGGCCTATCTGAGTTAGCAAAACAGCTGCTGACGCCAACAAAGATGGCTGCAGTCATGAGCAGCACACAAAATTTATTCATTCGAATTTGCATGGTATTTCCGGTGGATTAGATGGTGCCGCGTCTACTTTCGAGCTCATTCCTGATTTGAGCCATCCGTGATTTTGAGAGGGGGTAGAGGGCATTAAAGAACATCGCTAAGAGAAGGCAGAGAACGGGCAATCCAATCAAGAGGAGACGCATTTTGAGGAGGGTGCCCTCTGGTTGTTCGCCACCTAGGTCCTTATTGAAATGAGTCCAAGCGAGGAGAATGCCGGAGGCACCGAAGGCGAGGGAGCTGCCTGCTTTCATGATCCAGCCACTGATCGCGCTGAAAACCCCTTCGCGGCGTTTGCCGTTTTTGAATTCATCGTAGTCACAATAATCTCCAAGCATGGATAGGAAAATCGCCCAGAAAACGGTATAGGCAGGCGCAAAAAAGAGTGGATCAAGGAAGAGCAACTCTGGAACAGCTTTATTATAAGTAAACCATCGGCACAAGCTGCCTAAAAGGGCTAGTAGTAGCGCAAGTAGGATCATCTTCTTTTTCTCGATTTTAACAAGGAAGCGCGAAATTACCGCGAGCATCACAACACCGAGTATCTGAAGAATATTTTGAGCAATTGCGAAATATTTGGACCCGCCTGCGGTGTCTCCTTCCCAGACATAGAACATATTAACGTAGAGACCAAAGGTGGCGACGAGCAAAATACTGGAGAGAAGGAAAACTCCGATGCCGTGCAAGAGGAGGAAGGCTGGGTCTTTGACAAGACTTAGAAAACTGGGCAGGAGTTGTATCTTCTCCTGTTGAAGTGCGACTTTGTGGTAGCGCTCTTGCGGATAGCGCGAACAAATCACACCAGAAACCAGAATCAAAATACTGGAAAGTCCGGCGAGGATTCTAATACCAGTCACAGGGTCGGCAAATAGGTCGCTTTGTGAGAGCGGGAAAATCCAAGGCAGCATGAACATGAAGACCTTGTTGAAGAAGGCTGAATAGACCCGGATATTGGTGCGTTCCTCGTAGTCCGGGGTCATCTCTGTGGCAAGCGCCCGGAAGGGTACTGAATAAATCGTGTAAGTGGTAAAAAAGATCAGGGCAAAGCAAAGAAAGTAAATGGACTTCGCCTGCTCGGTCCAGTCAGGTGATGCCATCCATACGAGGGGGTAAGCAATCGCCATAAGGATCGAACCTAATAGGAGGAAGGGTTTGCGACGCCCATGAGAACCGCGCCAGTTATCGCTGATCCAGCCCATGATGGGGTCGGTAATAGCGTCCCAAATACGCATGAGCATTAGCACGATGCCAATAGTCGCAGGGTTGAGACCGAGGATTATATTATAAACCGGGGTGGCGATGTCATTGACGCCGTTCTCGCCATAGCGGTTTGCAAATTCACCTGCACCGAATGCCATTTTTTCTTTGATCGGTAATTTGCTTTTGGAAGTAGAATTTTCTGTAGGCGATTCACTCATGTGTTTGGGGGAGTAGACGATTGATAATTAAGCGAGTTGCGCAGAGTGACAGGCGTTTTCCGAAATGAGGCTTTCGCCATACTGGATGAAATTGTGCAGTAACCGGGCTGCGACCGGATCCTGACTTACTTTGCCTCGCAGGATCAGAGTACTCAGAATAATGCTGCCCTTGCCGTGAGCTTTGACCGCGACATCGGTGCCGTACCAAAGGGCTTCGCCGCCCAGATAGGTGCGTTTGCGAACCTTGTCTTCGTCTTCGGGGCGGAACCAGGTGATTGTTTGGGCGGGTGCTTCAAGTGATTCGAGTTGATAATAACTCTCTGCAGGAGCGATTTCATGATACGGCTCATCCATCATGCAGTCTTGGGGGAGTCCGTTAAAAATAGGGTGCGTTTTCGCAAAGTGCATACTGGATTCCCAGAAAGAAAAGGAAGGCCTGGTATTTAGATCATAGGGAAAAGTTCCGGAATTGAGCAGCAGGTTTTCGCCTACCGGAATACATTCCGCGGCATTGTATTCCTTGAGCATTGCTGGGGAGTTGCGATCCGCAGGCGCTTCGAGGAATATAGCGCTCCCTTTGCCGGCTTCGATGTAGTTGAGTATTCGTGCGATCGGTTCCAGGTCAGCTTTGTTGCGGACATCCTGCGGCACAAAAAGCAAGACGATCGGGGTATTGCCGGGAACCCATTTGTCCGGATCGACAAAGGTATAATCATGCAAGGCAAGGAAGGGGGTGATCTCTTTGTTGGGATCGTAAACGACCAAGGTTGCCCCTTGCTCTACTTTTAATTTGGCGAGAACGAAGAGCTCGATCCCTGCTTCGCAGAGGCTGGTACCGGACTCATTGACCGCGGAGGCTTTGAGCGTGTTGCGACCCTCATGCAGAAGCGATGCGGGAATCGTGGCAGTGATTTGCGATAGGTTAGAAGCATCTCCCCATTCGGTTGATGGTATAACATGGTGCGTTCCCTCGCCGTAAAGTACGATGCCATGTGGGAGTTCGGCATGCTTGCTACGCAGTACAAAATTACAGGTAACCGATTCGCCATGCCAGATATTGCGCTGTTCTGGAAAACAAAGTAGGCGCGGGGAAGAGTTCGACTCGGCGATCGCATGATACACTGCCTTGGGGCGTTGCCAGTTGTCAATTAGCCCCGCTCCTAATATCCAGTCGCCATCCGTAAATGCATGAATGCAATAGCCCGATATATTTCTATTTGCGAGGAGCGCTTCCAATTGATGTTGATTACCGCGCGCTTGCACGACTTGTGACTCACGGCAAAAGGCGTCTGTCTCGGGATATATCGTGTCGAGTTCGCAGGACTTTAAGGCGTCTCGTAGATCCTTGAGGATTTTATGGTGGTGACGGTAAGCGGGAAGCTTTGGGTTTCCCTCTGCCTGAAATTGCGCGCAGTTTGCCTCAAATTCAGGCCAACCACCAAAGCCGAATTCAGAGACAAAAAGCCCTGCGCCTGCCTTGATCTTGGTATTGCCTTCTTCGGTGTCTTGATTGCCTAGGGTTTGATACAGCTTCCAATGCTTATCGCTGACGGGTGCGCGCACGTAGCTATGCAGTTCCGTTAGGGCTTCACGCTGGGTGGAATGAGGAAGGTAGAAGTGTGCCCCATTCGCCCAACCACCCGATTCATCCAGAATCAAACGGGTTGGATCCAACTCGCGCGCTATAAGCGCCATAGGTGTGATTAAAGCAGCAATTTCCTTACGTGTCACTTCGTTGAACATCTCCCACCATATGATGCTAGGATGATTGCGGTCTCGCAGAACGAGTTGCCGGATTTCATGATCAATACGCTTGGGGGTCTCGGGCGTCAGTGCGGGCCAACAGCTCATGCATTCGACTGCCGGGGAGGCGATGATGAGCAAGCCCGCCGCATCCGCCTCTTCAAGAATTATCGGGGGAACCGGTCTTCGCCAGGGGCGTAACAAATTCAAGCCCGCCGCTTTCGCCAAGCGGATTTCCTTTTTTATGACTTCACGGTTTTCGGGGTAGGATTGATGCTTCGCATAAACCCCTTCCCAAAATCCTCCACACAAATAAATATGCTCGCCGTTGAGATAAAAACGTCCCTCTACATAAGTAAATGCGCGCAGGCCGATACGTTCTTGGTGCTGGGCACAGGGTTCTCCGTCAATAAGGAGGCGCACTTTTGCGGTATAAAGGTGAGGGTTTTCGATGCTCCAAAGGATCGGATTGGCAAGCGGCATTGCCGTTTTGTATGAATTGACGCCTGCTTCAAGGCAATGCACTTCATCCTTATTAAAAACGACTTCACCGGTGGCATCCAATAATTCAACTTCAACCTTTGCTTCAAGCGCCGCCTTGGATTGAACGCTCAGTTCGAGATCAAATTGCGATTTTTCAATATCCGGTTGATAGAATGCCGATTCGATCCACGCGGTTTGATTAAACTGCAGACTAACCGACTGCCAGATGCCGGCAGTTAGACCGCCGCGCCAGTGTGGCATTTCATTTGGACCTAGGTCGTCAATCCGTAAATCTTTGGTGACGATTGGACTCAGAACCCGGACAACGATTTTATTTTCGGTGCCGTATGACAGCACATCGCTGATCTCAAATTGAAAGGGATTGTATCCGCCGTCATGTTGACCGACGGACTGACCGTTAATCCAAACCTGCGTGCGGTAATTGGATGCCTCAAAACAAATCCGACCACATAGTCCCTGCATTTTAGAATCAATAGCTACGCTGGTAAAATACCAAGCCACCCCTTCGTAATCCTCAAAATCCTCTTCCCAACAGGATGGCACTGAAATTTCGGCGCAATCTTCCTCAAGTTTTTCTGGAGTAATAAACCATTGTTCCACAAGTCCCGCATTACTCGGATCTAGTTTGATCTTCCAGGTTTTATCTAGACTCAGGGTTTCCATGCGGGCGGGCTGCGATTCGAATTTTAGCAAACCGCACAGAGTAACAGAGTTTGCTTTCATTCGCTGTTTTCAAACTGGCAAAACTGTTCGTAGGGTCGTAAAAACGTATTTGAGGGAAGATTTATTCCTACGCATGCAGGATTTTTGCAGTCGCAGCATCACTTAAAATGAGCAAACATCAGTCGTGTTGTGGCCGGCAGGCGGGGTATCACCATGGATTTCTTCCAAGAGGTCATTGAGTTCTGCAACTTTTTCCGGGTATTTGTCAGCGATATTCTCACGCTGTCCAATATCGGCATCCATGTCATAGAGTTGTGGTGAGGGGTTATTTCCGGTCTCAATGCCTTTATCCCCAAAGAGGGCAGGCCCGTCATGCGGGGGGATATAAACCCAGTTGCCTTGGCGTACGACGGTCTTTGAGCCAATTCCCTCCGTAACGAGATGATCACGTCCAATTCTATCTTTGCCCAGCAGGGCATCGCTCATTTGCAAGCTGTCGGCGCGCTCCGCTTCCGGAATGCTGGAACCGGCAAGATCTGCAAACGTCATCAGGAAATCGGCATGACTTATGAGGGCGGGGGACTCTCCAGGTTGAATCCGCCCCGGGGCATAGGCAATCATGGGAACGCGGGAACCACCGTCGAACATACTGTATTTACCGCCACGCAAAGGACCGGCAGGCTTGTGCGCTCCGCATTTGGCACCTGCCTCATCGGCATAGCCATCGTCGAGGACTGGACCGTTGTCGCTAGAAAAGACCACAATGGTATCGTTTTCCAGGCCCTCCGCTTTCAAATGGTCGAGCACTTCGCCGACACACCAATCCAGTTCTGCGATGACATCACCGCGCGGGCCTTTATCCGTTGCCCCGGTGAAGCGGGGGTTGGGGATGCGTGGCACATGGGGTTGATGTAAGGCGTAGTAGAGAAAGAAAGGTTGCGTTTTATTTTGGCTGATAAATTCCTTTGAGCGCTCCAGGAAGACATCACTCATGGTTTCGTCATTCCAGGTGGCGGCTTTGCCTCCGCGACAGAAACCGATCCGGCCCACGCCGTTCACGATGGTATCATAGTGTTGCTGGTCGCTATGTTTCATCGTGAGTAATTCAGGATTCTCCTTCCCGGTCGGCACTTCGGGAAAGGGGTTCTCACTGCCATATACAACCGAGATGGGATCCTCGGGGTCCAGATTATCAACCCGGCGCCCATCGACATAAACGCAGGGGACTCGATCATTGGTGGCGGCCATGATATAGGATTCATCAAAACCAACATCGAGCGGGCAGGGGGCAATCTCGCCGTTCCAGTCAATATTGCCATTGCCGAGTCCGATATGCCACTTGCCAATAACGGCGGTTTTGTAGCCGACTTCGCGCAAAGTGCCGGGCAGGGTTCGCTCCTCTTTTCCGATTATCATTGGAGCATCGCCCGGCAGGATTCGGGCCCGCTTGTTACGCCAGGGATAAGCGCCGGTGAGGAGGCTGTAACGTGAGGGCGTGCAGGTTGCGGCGGTCGCATAGCTCTGGGTGAAGCGCAAACCCTCATTTGCCATGCGATCCAAATGAGGCGTTGGAATACCCGAGGCGCCGTAACACGACAAGTCGCCGAAGCCGAGATCGTCGGCGTAAATAATTATATAGTTTGGAGGCCTTTCAGGGTGCGCTTTCGTCATAATCCAAGATTGAGCAGTTGTAATTTTTCAGAAAAAAATATTAAATTAAATAAATTGTTAGCATGAGTCAGAGCGGTTTTTAAAGAGTCGCAACAAAGGTGAGATCGAGCGTTCGCTTCAAGCAGAATAAGTAAGTTTGAATGTAGCTAACGCCTTATACGAAGCCAATAACATAAGCTTAAAATGACTTTATGCTGCTAAATAGAGAAAGCAAAGCGTAGAAAAGTGTATAAAATCGTAGGAATTGTTGTTGTTTCGGTATTTAGGCGGAAAGTGCTTGAAAGACTTATATTTCTATAAGATTTAAGATATCTTATGAAAAAATATATATCTGTTACCCTATTATTAACTGCGACTTGCATATCCCATACCTTAGCTGAAGATGTTTTAGCTGGTTGGTTTGCTTGGGGCAGTGCTACCGATTCGAATTACGTTCAAAATGTCAGTGCTGATGAACTCGCCACCGGTTTCACCGGTGCCATGGGCGCAGGTCTGATTTCGGCTTTCCCGACACTGGGCGGTGGCTATAGTGTTACTACTTGGGGCAGCGCCAGTAGCACCGACTACGGCGGTTTTGCCAGTGCTAACATCACAGCAAATAGTTTCCGTATCTTGGCACGTGAAACAAATAGCAATAAAATGTTGGATTTTCAAATCACAAACAACTCCGGTTCTTCCTATGCTTTGGATTCGATCTACTTTAATCACCTTTGGACTGCAGGTGCAGATGCTGTCGGATTTACCGTGAAACACGTATCTGCGATCAGTGATTTGCTGGCAAGTGGAGCTACAAACCTAGGAACCATTGCTGATCCGGGTGTTAACGGGACTTGGTCGAACGGTGTCGTTGACTTCTCATCATTAAATTACGTTTTAGCGGATGGTCAGTCATTCGGATTCCGTATTGAAGTGGATCGGGATGCTGACAACTTCAACAATATTTCTTTAGATAACGTCGCCATAACAGGGGCGGCTGTGCCGGAACCCAGCACCTACGCGATAAGTCTCGGTCTTTTATTGTTGGCCGTGGTTGCACTGCGCCGCCGCAAGTAAGGGTAGTACATATTTTTCCAAAACGCTCAGTTTAGGCTGAGCGTTTTTTTTGGCCCCTCATTCGGCTTTTATGTGTTAAATGAAACATATAACAAAGGAGTCAATTAGGATACATAATCACTAGCGGTTCCAATTTGTTAGTCGTGCTTACAACGATAAAACATCGTCATGTACTGGGTGTCATGATATCCTGCTCAATTCCATTTTCCTCCGAGCAGATCTATGACCACTAACTAATACATGTATTCTACAAGCTAGAACACACCAGAGAAAGAAACTGCCTTTCCCTCGACAAAGGTATCACGCTACGGCTAATGGACCGAAGGATGTGCGTTTAGCAGAGCCATGCAATCAATTACCCAAGGGGATAGCGCGCTTGTTCATCTTGGCAGGGTACTGCATCTGGTAGAAGCGCTTGGGAGCAGTGTTGTCGTAGTCTTCGGTACGCGTGCTGCCATTCTCGAGCTCAAAGCTGGACTGTGCATTCCAATCGGTACTGAGATTGGTGTTTGTTTCAACGGTGTAAGTAAGGCCGGCATCAAGGTTGCTGTATTCCAACTTCTGCGAGGTGGGATTAAGCTGAAGAACCGCGTCACGGGTTGGAACAGATAGGAGCGTCTTATAATTGTTGGTTTGCACCGTTTCTTCACTGATCTGGTAGAGCTGAATACCCCCGATCGATACTCCGGCTCCGCTCATATTGGTTAAAGTGAAACTGATGCTGTCAGTAGTCAGCAAAGCCTCAGCACTGCCAAAGACGGCATACTGTGCCTCTGGGGTGGGGTCTGCGGAAAGGGTATCGGTTGTTTGCACTAGGCTGATGG
Source organism: Opitutia bacterium (assembly GCA_042096455.1). Classification (GTDB taxonomy): domain Bacteria; phylum Verrucomicrobiota; class Verrucomicrobiia; order Opitutales; family Coraliomargaritaceae; genus UBA7445. Next base: position 36,263 of record JBELLU010000002.1, on the reverse strand, counting down.
GTGCCGCTGGGCTTGCCATAGCCTGAAAGTAATAGGTGGTGCTGCCATCGGTGATCGATGCCTTGTTGTTGCCCAGATAGCCGGTTACATAAACGATGGCGATACAACCGTTGGGAAAAGTGGCATTCAAGTCGCTCAGCGTGATGGTAGTGGGGGCAGTGATTCCCTTTAGCAAGGGCGTGTCCGTATAGGCTCCGTTATAGTAAGGAAAGGTGCCGGATGCAGTGAGGTCCACCGTAGTGGCGGTGCCTGCGCTTGAGTTTAGATTGTTGGTGCTCGCAGAGAGATTTTCCCAGTTGTTGGTGACCGTCCCGAGTGTGCTGATCCCGTAGCTCTCATCGCTGTCAATGCGGGTGGCGTCGCTCGTCGCATCAGTAAAATTGACGCTCACAATGGTGCTGTCGCCGCTGATTGTTTCACTCACGCCGTTAGGATTAAAATCAACTGCGGGCTGGCTACGGGCATCCAGGGGGGCATTGTGGGCGAGATACCAGGTTTCCATGGTTTCCAGTATGGTCTTGTAGGTATAGCCGGAGGGAATGCTCGCTACCGTACTATAGCCGCTAATGAGATCCGTTTGTTGGCCTGGATCGGAGGTGAGATTGTAGAGCTGTAAATCGGAACCGTCGTCATCAAAGATCAAAACCCATTGGTTGCCGTTTTCATCGTAACGCACTGATTGGTTCGTGGTATTTTTATTAATGATATAAAAATGCTGACTGCGGATGGGGCTGACGGTGCTCGGTGTTCCGCTCATTAAAAAGGGTACGAGGCTGATGGAATCCTGATGCTGGTCTGAAGCGATAGATTGACCGGTCAAGTCGATGAGTGAAGCGGCTGCATCAATCACAGAGACATGGCGGTCGCAAACCGTGCCGGGTTCAATGACCGAGCCATTGGAAGTACCATCACCCCATTTCCAGGCGAAGGGAACGCGGTGTCCTCCTTCAAAGATCGAGCTCTTAGAACCACGCCAGGGTCCACTCGGGTGCTGACGGTTGCTCGTTTCGGCCAATGCTTTGGAGATGAGCGTGCCGCCGTTGTCGCTGGATAAGATAACAAGGGTATTGTTAGCAATTCCAAGCGAATCGAGGCTGTCTAAGATTTTACCGATTTGTTGATCGAGATCGACCACGAAGTCACAGCGCGGCCCAAGCCCGGTGCTTCCGCGCGCATGCAGGGAAGGAGTAATTGGAGTGTGCACCGCAGGCGCGGCATAGAATAACATAAAGGGCTGATTGGGCGCGGCCTGGACGCGTGATTCGATATACTGCACCGCATGATAGGCAAGGATGGGGCCGTGCTCGCTGGTGTCGAAACGAGAGTCACCAAAGCCTTTGGCAAGGAGTTCGCCGAAATCATTGACCAATTCACTGGTTCCGGATTCAGTGACCAGCTTATTTTTATCGTCGTAAACTGTGTTTGCCAGGAAGGCTCCGGTTACCGGATTGTTAAGGTTCGTGCTACTGTAACGGGTCGCTTCGAAGTAACGTAGATTAGAGGTAGTCCCCAGTGCGCTGGCATTCATCGAGCCTGGCCACCAGGTTTCAACAGCCTGGTCAAAGTCACTAATGGCTTTATAGGTGTCATTCTCGAAATACATATAGAGTTTGCCCTGGATGCCATCGGGGCTGACGAAAGTATAGTCAAAGCCGTGGTCCAGCATGCCCTGATCAAACTGCTGACTGAAGTCGTAGGCGTCATAGCCATTGGGATTATCGGGAAAAAAATTATAACGCAAAACGTCACCGTCCCAGTCGAAAAAATCACCCCCGATGTGCATCTTGCCAAAGAAGGCGGTGTGATAGCCTGCTGCTTTTAAGATGTCGCCCAATGTATCGTGGGGATCACTTCTACGATTGCCGTATCCGTTGATGCTGCCATTTGCAACGGCTCCATTTGAATCAAGCACTTCGATAGTCTGGCCATTCACCGTATAGCTAAGCGCTTTAGAATTAATACCGCTGCGGCTCGTGGCATAGTTGAGTCCGGAACTTTCGGTATGTCCCCAGGTGCCAAATTGCCTCGAACGAATAGTGGTGTTGCCGGTCAGTACGCAAAATCGATTGGGGGCGCAGAGGGAGGCCGGTAATTGCGCATCGGTAAACATCATGCCCTCGTCGCAAATACGATCCATGTTTGGCGTGGGAATTACGGTCTGTGGAGTCGTGCCGTTATAGTTGAAATGACTGCTATCAACTAATCCCTGATTGATGAAATAATCGTGATAAGCGCCGACATCACCAAGCCCCATATCATCGACAAAGATAAATACAATATTTGGGAGACTTGATCCTGCCTTTTCAACCGCCGAAGTAGTAAGCGGTAGGAGAGATAGAAGCAGGTAGAGGGGTATAATGAATTTAAATTTCATGAATGTTAATTACAGAAAAAGACACACAAGGAACTTTATTGTGCCCTAAAAGCAGCTTAAAAACATTACTAAGAAAACACAAAATGTTCCCAAAGAAGTATTCTTTTAATTATACCAATCCGGTCATAGGATTCTTGCATTAAGTATATGCTTGAGCCGACGAATAAAAGAAAAGGCCCTTCCGGAAGAAGAGCCTAGCGCAGGGTATGGTTCGAAAAATTACTGGACTACTTCAGCGCTGTTGACCCAAACAATATGTTGTCTTTTGCCGTCCTTGGTGGGATTGGCGGTGCCTTTAATTTTTATTTTTTTACCCAGATGAACCTTGAGTTTCGCAATGACTGACTTTGTCCAAATATAGTAGGTCTTGCCTTCGGCTGTCGTGAACGTAAGGCCTTCGTCTTTTTCGGCTTTTGAGATCAGGCCAACGGTATTGAGTATTTCCTTTTTGGGCCCCTCCGCATAGCTGTTATGCAGCAGAGCCGCGCCAAATAGGAATAGAGATATTTTGATTAGTTTTTTCATGCTTTGTTCGGTTGTTTATTTGATGCAGGTAGAATTAATTCAGCGCTCCCACCATTTGTCTTCCATGAGGCTTGGGAAGGCCCGCTCCTTCATTTGCGCATTCCATGCTTCCCACTTGGTAATTAAAGCTTTGTTTTTGGCGGGGTGATCTTCTCTAAGTTTATTGCTAGCGCTGATGACGGCCCCTAAATCATAGCGAGCGAAATTAATTTTTTCATGAATTGTGTATAATCGGAGATTTGAGGACAGTTGAATAGTTTATTTTCAAAACATCCTTAACATACATTAATTAAAAAAGATAAACTTTATTATAAGCATCCGGTTTGTGCTCGAGGTCGTATTTGCTTTATAGTCGGGAGATCTGGAAATACATCATTATATATGCATGGAGTATCCCATCTTTGTTTGACTGTACTGGTGATTGCTAGACAATTTAAAGCCATGCACTGGGGACTTATTTTGCTTATTACGGCTTCGTTCTTAACAACTGCTGCGGGTGAAGAAAGTCGTCCCAATATAATATGGATTTACGCTGAAGACACTTCGCCATGGATGGGATGCTACGGCGACCGGGTGAACACTTACCATACTCCCAACATAGATTCCTTAGCGTCTGCGGGGGTGCGATTCTCGAGAGCTTTTGTGCCAGCACCTGTATGCTCCGCGACCCGTTCAGCAATGATGCTTGGGCAAAATGCAATACGTTTCGGAGGGCACGAACATCGCTCCTCACGTAAAGGTCCAAAAATTCATCTTCCAAAAGACTATCAGTTATTGCCGGAGCTTATGCAGGAGGTTGGCTACACCACTTTTAACCACGGTAAGACCGATTATAATTACGTGTGGAATGCGGAGGCCTATTGTTACCCAGCAAAAAGCAAAACCGACTTTACAGATCTGGTGAATCGACAGCCTTTCTTTGGCCAAATTCAAACCAAGGGTGGAAAGAATAATACTTCACAATTCCCCATGGATCGTAAAGTTAACCCGAACGAAGTCATCGTTCCCGAGGATTACCCGGACAATGCAATATACCGCCAAGTGGTGGCACAGCATTATGATGCCATTAGAATGGACGACGATTTGATTGGTGATATTCTGAAAGGGCTTCGCGAGGCAGGCCTGACCGAAAATACGATTGTAGTCTATTTTTCCGACCACGGAGCCAACAATCTCCTTCGTCACAAGCAAATGACAACAGAAGGGGGATTGCATGTGCCATTTATTATCATGGGCCCTGAAAATTATGTGCCATCCAACGAAGTTCGCCATGATTTGGTTGATCTCCTCGATCTGAGTGCTACGACGCTCGCATGGGCAGGTATTGAGGCGCCTGCTTGGTATGAAGGCCAGGATTTATTTGCGGCTGATTTTAAAGCGCGAGCGTTCGTTGGCGCACAAAAGGATCGCTTAGATCACACCGTGGATCGGGTGCGCAGTATACGCACGGACCGTTTCCGCTATGTTCGTAACTATAAATTAGACCGCGTGTTTCTTCAGCCACAGTATCGCGACCGAAAGGAATTTACACAAAACCTACACCAGCTCTACCAAGAAGGAAATTTATCAGAGCGCCACCGGGAAATCTATTTTGGTGAGCGACCTGCTGAAGAGCTATACGATGTATCCAGGGATCCGCATATGATGCATAATTTGGCTGGTAATCCCGATTTCGCCCTGGAGCTTTCGCGTCACCGGTCGCTTTTGGATGATTGGCTCGCGGAGGGAGATCATGGCGTCCGAGAAGAACCAGTGGAGGCGCTGCAAGCAAACGGTGAAGGCACACCATGGGGCGAGGGCGTCAACGTCGAATACGAGGCATACCGGGTTGATAGTGATGGGGATGGGCTTTCGGATAAGTGGGAAATTTTAAACGGACGCGATCCGCAGGACGGGCGCTTGTATTACACATTTGATTGTGGCGGCTGGCAGAACGAAGGCTGGTTTTCAAAAGATATAAAATCCAACCTTGCGGGTTTTTTGGGTTATTTAGATTTTTATTTAGATTATGAGGAAGGCAGCCTTCAAAGGACTGGTCTCAAGATTCAAGCGCAACGATCTGACGACTCAATAATGATTCGTTTACGTGCGGATGAAGATTTAACCGTGCGGTTTTATGCTAATGCTCAATTTTTGGGTTTTGCTGCGGTAAAAGGCACAAACCAATTTGAAGCAGCTTCGATCCCGCTAAATCCCTCTATTTGGCAAGACATCATTGAGACGCTTGAGGTTCGTTTTGAAAGCAAAAAGGGGACTCTCATCGAAATCGATACGATACAAGTTGAAAGACTCTAACCATACAGGAGCGATGCGGTTTAAATTTTTTCTTTTACTAATCTGCGTTTCAGCAACGCATGGGCAGCCTAATATCCTTTACATCAATGCTGACGATTTAGGTATTATGGATGTCGGCTATCAAAATGAGAAGTTTCGTACCCCAAATATTGATCGCTTGGCAGCGGAGGGCGTACTCTTTGAAAATGGCTATGCTCCAGCGGCAAACTGCGCGCCCAGCCGTGCCTGTGTGCACAGTGGTCAGTGGGGACCACGTCATGGGGTTTACACCGTTGGCACCTCAGAGCGTGGAAAGTCGGTATATCGAAAATTGATCCCTACTAAAAATCGTATCCATCTGCCAGAATCAGTCGTGACAATGGCGGAAGCCCTTCAAGCAGGTGGATACCGAACCATCCATTTGGGCAAATATCACATTGGTGAAGATCCTTTAGCAGATGGCTTTGAAGTGAATATTGGCGGCGATTATACGGGTGGACCAAGAGGCGGTGGCTATTATTCTCCATGGGAGGAGGGTTCAATGCAGGCATGGTCCAAAACGGTTGCGCCTAAAACGCATCGCATTGAGGTTTATGTAAAGGAGGCGGTGCGCTTTATTGAAACGCATCGCGAGGAGCCAATGTTCATTCATTTCTCGCCCTACTTGGTGCATGGACCAATGACGCCCGTGCCAGAATACTTAGAGCATTATCGTGATTCGGGATTGAATCCCGCTTATGCCTCGATGGTTGAAAAGCTTGATGCGGCGATCGGAGCCGTACTTAAAACCATAGACGAGCAAGGTTTAGCAAAAAAAACCTTAGTGGTCTTTTGTTCAGATAATGGTGGTATCGCAGCGGTCAATTCACAAAGCCCCTGGCGCGCGGGGAAGGGATCCTACTACGAGGGCGGGGTACGGGAGCCCATGATTTTCCGTTGGCTTGGCACCATTCAACCGAGACGCTGCACCGAGCTCGTCAACGCGCTGGATTTTTATCCGACCTTTCTTGAAGTTGCAGGGCTTCCCGAAGCGCCGCAATTGGATGGGGTCAGTTTAATGCCATTATTGTTGGGATCCACAGACTGGGAACCAGTACCGCAGTTTTGGCACTTTCCAATCTATCTACAGGCATACAACGGCGCAAAGGATGAGGCGCGTGATCCTTTGTTTAGAACCCGCCCGGGCTCCGCCATCCGAGTAGGTAAGTGGAAACTACATGAATATTTTGAAGCGGGTTCACTGGAGTTGTATGATCTTTCAAATGACCCCGGAGAGCGAACCAATCTCACGGAGCAATTACCTGCGAAAGTGCTGGAACTTAAAGCCCTGCTGGATGATTGGCGTGACAAAGTCGATGCGACTATTCCTCGTCAAAGGAATCCCCTTTATGATTTGAAGGCAGAGAGGGCTGCGCTCAGTGAGTTTCGATCATCCAAATAGCAAAGGGTACAAAACCAAACTCCCTCAACATGCAGTAGAGATCATTGCGTAAACGGCGATAAGTCATCGGTTCTAAACGGAAAGGCGGGCATATCTGCGGGGCCATAGAGGTTGACGTTTGGGAAATTATCCCAGCCATAGCGGATCGATGTCGGCGCAGATTTACCGGGATGCTTAATCTCAACTTTATCGGGAGCGAGAATGCGACCACGCACGCGCTCATAATTGCCTTTGGCATTGATGACGGTAAAACCGAGCACTTCTCCGGCTTGATAAGTACTTTCTTTTATAAGCGGTGCGTCGGTAGTTAGCCCGCTACCCACGTTTTTAAAGGTGATGATGGTGGAATCGCGATCCGTCACGTGGGAACTGTACTCTGGTGATTGCGGCGCGTCAGTATGTCCATAAACCAAACTACGAGCTGCATAGGCAAGTCGTTTGCCAACATTTTCTTTGTAGGGAGGGTGTATGTCTTTTTCCATCCCGCTATCAATGATACAAACAGCCTGGCAGTTTTTGATGGAATCAATATTTTTTTGCGATTCACGAATCCAAGGCCAGTTGTGATTGAGGTTCGGTTGCGCTGAAGCTTTGCCAAAGCCTGGGAGCTGGACCACTAAGAAGGGCAAGGATTGGTTGTCCCAGTTGTCCCTCCAGAGGGAGACTAAGTCTTTTAGGAGCGCTTCGTATTGAACCGAATCCTTGCGCGTTCTTGAATTGCCTTCGCCTTGATACCAAAGGACCCCTTTGATGGGAAATTTGTAGAGTGGAGCGATCATGCCATTATGAAGCGCGTATGGGCGTTTATTACTGATGGGCCCTAAGGGAGGTTCGGGTCTCCAGCCAACTTTTTCACCATTTGCTTTTTTGGCCTCCCATTCTACAACCTTGGATTCGTATTCGATTTTGGTACTTGGCCAGTCAAGAAGGGATTGTTCGTAGGCTTCAAGAATATGACGGTATCCCTCTCGAGCTTCCAGCGAACACGGGGGCATCCATGCCGTGATGGGAGTGCCGCCTCGACACGAATGTATTAAGCCAATCGGGACATCCGTTGCTTGGGCAAGATACAAACCGAAGAAATATCCAGTTGCAGAAAATAAGCGTGTCTTGGTGCTCGGCTCGATACGATACCAGCCTTTTTGAAATCGATGCTCACGTGTGATAAATTCTTGAGGTTCGTCAATTGGGAGGCGTTCCGTCCTGAATATGCGAATTTGGTCGTGCTGTTTAACGGGATGGCCTTCGTAGAGTTCAGGAAATTTACGTTTATAGGTTTCGATAATGCTATCCATATTGGATTGTCCGGCACAGAGCCAAATGTCGCCGAAGGTAACATTTTTAAGAGTGATTGAATGCTCGGCTCCGGTAACAACAATTTCATAGGAGCCTCCTGCAGGCATCGCAGGAAGTTTAATTTGCCAGCGCCCATCAATGACTGTACCGCTATACTGGGCGCCGTTAAAATGAACAGTCACAGATTGCTCAGTTTCTGCAGTGCCACGGAGAGGAATGGGCACCTCCCGCTGTAGAATCATATTGTCAGAATAGATTGGAGCGAGTTCGATCGCTGCATGAATTTGGGCACTCGTAATTAAGGTGGCGCTCAGTGCAAGGATAGATCGAAGCTTCATTGGGCAATTAATTTCCGCTAAAAATTATTGGATAAAGTCTTGCTGCTGCCTGCCAACTTCATTGAGGCGATATTCTTGCAGCATTTTTTGAGTTTTACGTAGTTCATCACGTAGTTCCTGAAGCTCTTGAGATTCGTCAACAGTCACTGTATTCTTGGATGGTCCTTCGCCGATTTTGGGAAGTTCTTGATAGAGGAGGGCCTGACGAGGCGCTTGGGTATTGAACGTGATTTCAGCACTGTCGGGCATATTGACCCCATCTTTGATTACTTCCACGCGGACCGTAATATCGCCGGGTTTAATTCCCGAACGCACAAGGACAACCGCTTCGCCCCATAACAATTTCTGCGGATTGATCTCGTTCTCCAAGCCGCCTATCAGTTCACCTTCACCACTCACAGTAAAGCGCAAATACTCATTGCTTAAACGTTTAACGGCACCGCCCGCGTCAACGAGGTAAGCGACTACCGGCGTTATATCGCTGCCATCTGCGAGTGGCTGAATCATACTATCGTCCACCTTTAATTCGAGGCGACGTTTACGTCCTACGGGCCAGCGGATGTGTTCAGTGACAACTTCATTATCTATAATGCCCTCCGCTTTCATAAGTGCTGCTTCGACATACTCCTGATCGATTTTGCCATAGCTTTTTTTATTTTTGTTTCGGACATCCACATATTTAAAAGCCTTTTCAAAAACAACGGGCACTCGCGGAACAGGACTGTTGATGTCGGTGGCCGGTTTGATGCCAATTTCTTTACCATACATAGTGAGTTTCACCGCTTCACAATTTGTAAAGACTACCACATCTTCTGGAGAAAAGGGCGTCATCAAATGCGCAATGTAAACAAAAGGTTCTGCAGTTACCATTGGTACATCAATTAACCCGTTAGTTGGTAGTAAGCTTTTAAATAAATAATAGGAGAGCTTGGGTTGGCGGTAGGCATCCATAATCCCACCCCAAAAGGGATCGGGGTGGTAGCCGCGTTGATGGTCGAAGGGGTGCCACATCGTGCCTCCGATGAGTGATTTGCTGGCTCCGTACACCATAGTCAGAGAAGGCCATTCTTTATCAATGCCATCATCCTTCCATGCTTCGACAAAGTAATGCATCGCCTGGCGTAGTTGGGCAGTTTCACCCCATTGCTTAGCAACACGACTCACAGAATTATGATCGACCCAGTTATCAACAAAATCGCCCCATTCGCGTTTAAAGATGCTCTTTTCCGCATGTGCTTCAACGACATCATTGGCGTAGAGTACATCAAAGAGCGCCTGCGATTGATTGCGGTGTGTTCTTGAATCGGTGGTAGTAAAACAACCGGGGTAGGGGTATTCTTCCTTACATGCTTGTGTCGCTGCCTGAGCGTAAGCATCGGGAAAGTGGGTTTCGTTGGGAATAATTTCCCATAGCAGGACTGAGGGACGGTTGCGTTCAAGTCGGATAAGCTTACGCACATCTTTGAGCATTCGCTCTTGAAAAATCGGTTTCTCATTCCAGAACTGCCAGCCGGGGATTGCTTTGACCATGAAAAGGCCGAGTTCATCACAAGCATCCATAAAAGCAGGGTCTTGAATATAGTGCGCAGAACGAATCACTCGCATGCCTGCCTGACGCAGTTTCAGGGCGTCGCGGTAGTGCAGATTATTTGAAAGGGCATGGCCAATGTGCGCAAAGTCTTGGTGACGGTTGGCCCCTATCAATTTCTCGGGGTAGGGCTTGCCATTGAGCCAAAATCCGTCGGGGCCACGCATTTCGATGGTGCGAATACCTAAACGTTTATGGAAAGCATCGAGAGTTTTACCCGTTTCATCCTTAATGGTAAGAAAGAGACGGTAAAGATGAGGGTTGTCGGGCTGCCAGAGTTTCGGCTGATTGACCTTTAGCTCCAAAGAAACTGTTTCCGATCCCTGGGCTGCAAGTTTTACGGAGGTCGTATCACTTGCGGCAAGATGACCATTTTTATCTTTCAATTCCAGTTGTAGCTGAATGGTTTTAGCAGTGCTTTCGTTAGCGATGTCTGTATTGATGCATACGCGGGCTGATTGCTCAGACAAATCCTCATAGTGGACGAAGACCCCGCCCCCAGCGACCTTATCAACCGCGAGTGGATGGGTAACATAGGTATCATTATGGGTGATGAGCCATGCATCCCGGTAGATGCCGCCAAAATAAGTAAAATCGAGTGTTTCCTGGTTCTTCCCGGGAGGATAGTCGGGGTCGTTACTGTTGTCGGCACGAACCACTACAATATTTACACTTTCAAAATTAAGGTGCTGGGTAAGGTCGACATGAACCGGGAAATAGCCCCCGAAATTTTCTTTGAGCAGCACTCCATTGAGCCAGATCTTTGACTTACCCATAATACCCTCGAAGTGGAGCATCACTTTACGACCTTTGAGTTCAGGGCTAAGCTGGAATTTTTTCCGATACCATGCGGGACCTTGGTAATTTAAACCACCACTAGCAGACAATGGGAGCAGTTCCATGCCATCGGGTAAATTTACCAAATCCCAATTGCGATCGTCAAAATCTACTGACTCAGCACCTGGAACATCACGCTTAATAAAACGCCAGCCCACATTGAAATTTATCGCCTCACGCACCTTAGCATCGGTCTGATAAAACCCTGCAGTGGAAAATTCAGGTGAATAGGCTTGGGAAATATTTGAAAGTGTTAAACAAAAAAGAATTCCAAGAAGGCGAGTAACTGTAGGAACTGATGGCATCATATGTAAGTGGATTAATTGTAGATGCCCGCTGAATGTTGGATATTCAGCAGTTCTGTGCGAAGGGCATCTGCGATCTTTGGGTATTTAAGAATAAGATTATCGGTTTCAGAGGGATCCTCACGAAGGTTGTAAAGTTCAGGGGCTCCGGGATTTGGTTTATATTTGCTGGCATGAAACTGGATATACTTCCATTCACCTTTACGCAGTGCGATTGCATTAGCAGCCTCTTCAATCATATAGGGTAAACCTTTTCCTGATTTACCAAGGAAGGCGTCGAGAGTATCGCGGCTATCTACACCTGCATTGTTTGGGAGTTGTTGGCCTATTAATGATGCAAATGAACGCAGAAAATCGATTTGGTTGACAAGCGCGTCAGAGGTTCCGGGATCAATAATAGAGGGCCAGCTAAGGATAAAGGGCACACGAGTTCCGCCTTCATAAATCTGATATTTACCACCGCGATAGGGGCCTGCACCATAATGGCCTTGGTCATTGTTTGCGCTGGAAGTCTTTGTAATGGTTCCATCAACATAGCCATCGTCGTAAACAGGGCCATTGTCGCTTGAAAAAATAACCAAGGTATCTTCAAGCAAGTCGTTTGCTTGAAGTGCTTCCATGATTTGACCTACGCACCAATCAAATTGCACCATCGCATCGCCTCTGTAGCCAAGCTCAGTTTTGCCCTGAAAGCGTGGATGTGGAGCGCGAGGAACGTGGATATCCTGTGAGGAAAAGAAAAGAAAGAAGGGTCCGTTCTTAGGCTTGCCAATATAGTCACGCGCTTTCTCAACAAAAACATCTGCCATTGTTTCGTCATCCCAAAGGGCTGCTTTGCCACCTGCCATATAGCCGATACGTCCAATTCCATTAATGACGCTATGATTGTGTCCATGGCTACTTTGATAATAACTCATGGCTTTGCGATTTATTTTGCCGTCTGGATATGCGGTGCTTCCAGGGTGGTTGACTTGCTCGGTGCTAAAACCGACAAAGATGGGATCATTTGGATCGTAGTTCACGACATCATAATTTTCCAAGTAGACGCAGGGCACGCGGTCGTTCGTGGAGGGCAATAGGAAACTATAATCGAAACCGATTTCAAGAGGCCCTGGTTTGACCTCGGCGTTCCAATCTGCCGGGGCTGTCTTGCTGCCAAGGCCAAGGTGCCATTTGCCAATGACTGCGGTTTCATACCCTGCTGCTCTAAACAAATCGGCGAGGGTGAAGCTGTCGGTTGAAATCGTTAGCGGAGCATTGGGGCCTAAGATTTTGACCTGTGAGCGAAATGCATGTACTCCAGTAAGCATCGAGAAACGCGAAGGACTACAGGTCGCGGCAGAGCAATGCCCATCAGTAAAACGAAGCCCATTTCCTGCAAGAGCATCAATATTGGGTGTCGGAATCTTTTCTGAACCATAGACCCCCACGTCACCGTAACCCACATCGTCTCCATAGATGATCACCACATTGGGACGGTTGGATGCATCCAGTAACGAGGCGCACAAGGCTCCGATTAATCCGAAACATGTTTTTCTAAAAGTTTCCCGCATTGATCTGTCCTTCTTAAGGTTTTTTATTAGGACGCCCCTGCCCAAAGATGAAGTGCTCACTCGGCGTGTGCGATCTTTCGAGTAGATTTTTGAAATGCTTGATTTTCTCGGGATGGCTTTCGGCAAGATTATTATCCTGACCTAAATCATCCTTGAGGTTAAAAAGTTCGATCGGATTAACATTGGGATTAACGGTAGAAGTGTTCTCCTGAACCGCAACCCAATCGCCTTGACGTATTGCGCGTTTGGTCGGCCAATGCAGTTCGAAGTAAAGATAATCGTGCTGTTTTTGCTTATCAAAATCGCCTTTAAGGAGCGGTAGGTAACTGATGCTATCGGTTCCAGCCTGGAGAGGAACCCCCGCCATTTCGCATGCGGTCGCCATCAGGTCCCAATGGGCTCCGAGATGATTACTGCGGCGACCGGGCTTAATAACGCTTGGCCAATGAGCAATAAAGGGAACTCGCGTGCCGCCTTCATACATGTTGCGTTTGATGCCACGCAGGGGGCCGCTGTCGTCAAAGAAGTCACGAATGACACCGCCTGCGGTGGCAGGGCCATTGTCGCTCGTAAAAATCACGAGGGTGTTTTTTTCGATCCCGAGGTCACTTAATAGATCAAGAAGCCCGCCGACATCTTGATCCATCAGGCTGATCATACCTGCGAGACGCTTTTGGACGGAGGGCCAGTCTTTCCCTAGGTATTGGGTATAGTTTGGATCGCTTTCGGGGATTTGAATATGCGAATGAGGGATGGTGTAAGCAAGGTATAGAAAAAAGGGTTGGTCTTTGTTTTGCAGAATGAACTTACGTGCCTCGGTCGTTAAACGATAATGGCTATAGCCTTCGACCGTGTCGCGGGCGCCCAAATTAACTTTTTCATGATTTTTCCACAACCATTTCGGGTAGTATGAGTGAGCATGGCGTTGGCAGTTGTAGCCGTAGAAATAATCAAAGCCTTGGTTCAGCGGATCGCCCTCACTGAACGGATAGCCGAGGCCCCATTTACCAATGCAAGCAGTGACGTAATTAGCTTCTTTTAGTTTTTCCGCTACCGTTACTGTTTCATCTGGAATGGGCAATTGCCCCGGTTCGTTTTTTTCGGTTGCTTGAATCTCATAATTTCCGCGTATAAAACTGTGCCCGATGTGCATGCCCGTCATCAAGGCGCAACGCGATGGAGCACAGACTGCGGTGCCAGAGTAATAATCGGAGAGGAGCAGGCCTTCCTTCGCCATGCGGTCGATACACGGCGTCTTGATCTCGCTTTGACCATAAGCACCGATCTGACCATAGCCTAAATCGTCCGCCATGATAAAGATGATGTTGGGTCGTTCGGTAGTGGCGCCGAGAAACTTTACAAGAAGGACAGCGGCAAATGTAGCGATTCGAAAAATGTTACTTGAGGGCATAAATATATCTTAAAAATGGATAAGAACCTGAGATACGAGCAATCGAATACATCCTATTCTTTTTGTTTCCGCTCCCACCATTTGTCTTCCATGAGGCTTGGGAAGGCCCGCTCCTTCATTTGCGCATTCCATGCTTCCCACTTGGTAATTAAAGCTTTGTTTTTGGCGGGGTGATCTTCTCGGAGGTTATTGCTTTCGCTGATGTCGGTCCCTAAATCATAGCGAGCGAAATTATTTTTTTGGCGCTGAGTATTAGCGACGAGTTTAGTATTGCCTTCGCGAATAGCCATGCCGTTCTGTTCGAATTTTCTCCAGTAGAGTATGTCGTGCGGTGTGCCTTGCTTTTTTCCGGTTAGATAAGGCACAAGATTGACGCCGTCGAGTGGACGTTCCGATGATATCATAACCCCGGTTTGTTCTACAATGGTCGCAAATATATCGAGCGAGATAATCGGTTCACGATAGACTTGTCCGCCGGGAATTGTGCCTTTCCATTGCATCGCGAACGGAACACGGATTCCACCCTCGAAGAGATCAGACTTCGCGCCACGTAATGGGTCATTATTGGAGGCGTTTTTCGTGATGGGGCCGCCGTTGTCGGAAAGGAAAAACACGATCGTATCTTCTTCAATCTGATGACGTCGTAACGATTCCATTACACGTCCAACGCCGTCATCGACGGAACTGACCATCGCTGCATAAGTGCGACGTTTCTCATCGTCGATTTGAGGGAAGCGAGACAGGTATTTTTCGGTAGCCTGAAGCGGGGCATGGGGTGCATTATAGGCAAGGTAAAGGAAAAAGGGGTTTGGGTTTTGCGCTTCGCGGTCAATGAAGGCGGTTGCAGCGTTGGTCAGTTCGTCGGTCAGGTAATCCTTTATTTCAACGGTATTGCCATCGCATTCGAGCTTTACGTTATACCACTGCCACATGCGTGAAACTTGAGAGAGGCTGTCCAGCGTGAGGAGTTCGGGGAAATAACTGAGGCCGCCAGCAAGGAAACCAAAAAAATGATCAAAGCCGCGCTGATGGGGATGGAAATTCGGGTGGGTTCCCATGTGCCACTTGCCAATGATGGCGTTTTTATAGCCAACCTTGCGCAAAACCTGTGCAATAGTCTCCTCTTCCAGTGGCAAGCCGGATTGGGGATTGCTGGGGTCAATGGACGGGTTGGTGGTGAAGCCGAAGCGATCCTGGTAGCGACCGGTGAGCAGCCCGGCGCGACTGGGACCACAGACGGGGAAGGAGACGTAGCCGTCGGTGAATTTCACCCCGTCGGCAGCGAGGCGGTCGAGGTGCGGAGTGGGGATATCGGTGCAGCCGTTAAAGCCGACATCGTGGTAGCCCTGGTCGTCCGTGAGAACAATTATCAAATTTGGGCGGTTCGCTGCACTCACCGAAGTGAGCGCGAAGCATGTAATGAAGCGAAGGAGGCGTCGGTATAAGTGCATCGTGAATTAAGTTTTATTTTCCTGTAGGAATTCGCGGGGTTCTACTTGTTGGACGGTTCCGTTTTTGACGTCGCGTGGGGTCGCTTTAAAGGAGCGCTTGAAAGCGGTTGCAAAGCTCTGGCTACTTTGGAAGCCCACCATCATGGCGATCTGAGTGATATTCATAGAGGAGGTCGTGAGAAGTTCATAACCTTTAATGAGTCGTATTTTCCAAAGGCTCGCCATAGGGCTTTCTCCGGTTGCGGTGCGGAAAGCCTTGGTGAGCTTGCTCTCGGACACTGCCAGCCGGTCAGAAAGTTTTTTCAGATCCCAGAGTTCGCTGTACTCGCGCTCAAAAAGATCGATGGCAAGCAACACAGTGGGGTTCTGGGTCAAACTTGTGGGGAGCGCCGATTCGGTTGCCACACCGTGCACCAGTTCCTGGATTGCGTAGACAAAAGCGGTGAAAGCATTGCATGCGATTTTTTTACTGAATTGCCCGGGTGAGGCATGCTCGTTGACGATGGTCTTAACGAGGGATTTGTGCTTCGGGAGGAAAGGTTGTTTGGCATAGGTAAAGTCTTTCCAAGCCTTGAGTAATTCGGGCTCAACCTGCAGGGCTTGGCGCATCGAGAATCCAATCCAAAGGCAGTGGTTATAAGAGTAGCGTTGCTCGAGACGCTCCATAATGGAGCCGCTTGAAATTAGAAGCAGGTTGCCGTTCGAGAGCTCTTCGCGCTTACCGTTGATGTTAAAACTGCACTCGCCCTCAAGCTGCAAAAGCAGGGTGTAGTTTTTCAGTTTTTTTGATTCCTGTTTAAGTCGCGGAGATGACCAATGCTCTCCAAGTGAATTTATACCGGGGACAAAGACGTCATCACCGTATATGCTAAAACCGGAATAAACACCTTCGGGAAGATCAATGGGCATGTTTTTTGGGGTTGCTTAGTTGCGTTTACTTAAGGCTGTTGGGAGTTTTACGTTGTCAAGGGTTGCTTCGTGGCGGTCTATCTCAGACGCCAGACGTTCTCGATCGGCGGCAAATGCCTGCTCGTAAGCAAGGTTGTGAGTTTCGAAAGGATCGGCGTTCAGGTCGAAGAGCTGCACTGTTTTGGAACCATAGTAACGAATGAATTTGAAACGTTCATCCACTACCATGCGCCCACTGCCTTTACTCTGAGCATGAAGATAACGACGCCACTGCGTTTGTTTCCCTTCCAGCAATGGTTTTAAGCTGTGCCCACGCAGTCCTTTCGGCGGCATAATTCCAGCGTAATCGCAGAAGGTGGGGAAGAAATCCAAACCGGAGACCAAATGTTCTGTATCCTCAACGCCTTCCTCGACATGACCCGGGTAACAGACCATCGTAGGCACACGGGAAGAGGTATCGTAAAAATTGTCCTTAAAGAGCATGCGGTGATATCCGTTCGCGTCACCGTGGTCAGAAGTAAAGCAAATGACGGTATTGGCGTGGTCAGGAGATGCTTCGAGCGTATCAAGAATATAGCCGACATTCACATCCACCATTTCCACCATTCGGTAGTAAAGCCAGGCCTGATGGCCCCAGTTTTCTTCGGTCCAGTTCTCGGTGAATTTCATCAGACCGTTATGCATACTTTTGAGCTGTTCTGGTTCACGGCGATCGAAATCAAAATTGGGCGGATAGGGTGGTAATTGATCGCGCAGATGCTCAAAGGGGAAGGGGTGTTTGGAGGTGCGTGGAGCGTTACCGCAATCGTGTGGATTCATTAGGCCAACCTGCGCAAAAAAAGGTCGGGAACGGTCGCGGTTGGCGAGAAAGGCCTCGAAGGATAGGGCGATAAGGTTGTCGCTGTATTCGCCTTGTGGGTGGGAATTGTGAGGGACGAGTTGGAAGGATTCATGGAGAGGCCGTCCCGGAACATGCCATTTGCCAATATGAACGGTCTGGTATCCGTTTTTGCCAAGCCATTGACCATAATCCGGCAAGTCCGCGCGCAGTTTACGGTTGTTGACAACCACATTATTTTCACTGGGAAAACGACCGGTGCACCAACTCGCGCGGGCAGGGCAGCATATTGGATCGGGAGTATAGCTTTTAGAAAAATCGACACTGCGAGCAGCAAGGCGGTCGATATTGGGTGTTTTCAGATGGGGATTGCCGTGGCAACTTAGCGCCATGTGACTCAGTTGATCGAGATTAAGGAAAAGCAGATTGGGAGCGTTTGCGACGGCATGGGCGATACCTAGTGGCGCGGCGGACGAAGTGTGGAAGAAAGCCGCTAGGGAAAGCGCGCTTCCCGTTTTAAGGAAGTCACGGCGGCTTTGGGTATAAGCGGAATGAGTGGGCGACATAGCGGTCTAGTGTTCGATGTCGGTGAGGGTATAGGCGACGTTTCGCCCGATTACTGCTAAGACGTGGTTATGGACATTTTGCCAAAAATAGAGCGGAAGGATGGCAGGCCCCACCAGTGCAAAGCCGTGCAGGGTTTCCTCACGTCCTTCAATTTCAATGGACTGTTCCGGCAAGGGGGTAAGTTCAAGACCCGGGCGGAACATACTGAGGTCATCGAGATAATCGACAGGTCCGGTTTCGACTGCTCCTGAATACAAACGTTCAATTAAGGTATAAAGTGAAGTCGTGGCATGCTTGGCTTGATAGTGGCGGATTTGCTGGCTGGCGGCGGTCCTTATTTCAATTGTATTACCGCGGCGGCTTCCCTGTTGCTCCATTGGTCCAAGTGCATCGTAGCGGTAAGACTTAACGGGAAAGATAGGGTCAGATTGATAGCTTAGGTTCCAATGCCCCGGGCTCCCCTGGGCATTGGCGGCATAATCCACGTCAGCGGTAATTGTTTGCTTCGAAGCGTGTTCCTGCCCCGTCCAAGTCGACCATGAGCGTATATGCTTTAACTTCAATTTACGTATAGGAGACGGCGCATTTGCTTTGAGGAACTCAAGATCTAAGCTCCCCTCGGCACGCACTTGCGGAAAGGGGCCCACACGTTGTCCGTTCTCGGTGCGATAAGCGTAATTACGCATTGCATGCAGATCGTACTTTAGGCGCGTAGCTCCGCCAGTACTTGGCTTCATTTTAAAAGCTCGCAGGTAACCGGGGTATAAGTCGAATGATAAATGCATCTACCGCGTAAAGATATACTTAACAACGAATAAAAGCATTACTCAAGTCGTATAATATGTCAGTTATTGAGGAAAAATTTACTTTTTCACTAACGCTATGGGACGCTCCTTACATCTGCCTGCGCCGCTAAAAAGTAACGGTTGTTCGAATGCTAAAGGTACGGCTTTCGGTGAAAGCAGCGCTCCGCCCACGCGCCACGAGGTCGACTGCATTAAAGAGATTATCCACCGCAAAATGGAAATTAAAGGTCGGCGCGGTAGGTCCTTTCCCGAAGAGTTTACCACGCCAACCTGCAAATACGGTGGTGTTAAAATGATCCGAGAGCCAAAGCTCATGTCTTTTGGGGTCAGTCTTGATGATATTTCCGTTTGTATCGGTCTTGGCAATAAGTTCATTACGATCCACTTCTCCATTCCCATTGAGGTCATTGGCTCTTGATGCGGCCTCATTGTATTCGATCACTGCGATAACATCCGGTTTTCCGTCGTAGTAAGTTGTGCTATTTTGAAAGGGATTCTTTCCATCGGCCCAACCAACATCCTCATAAAATACACCCAGGAAAGATTCGGAGGTAAATCGCTCACTCAAGCCGGCATACCAACCTTTGAGCCGGCCCTGTTTAAAGTTATACCGAGCCGTAAAAACAGCGTTGTGATGGGCGAAGCCTGCGTAGGGGTCACCATCGATAATACCAACATCAGCTCCGTCCAGTTTTGGGGAGTTCTGGATCTCGGCATCCAAATAAGCATAACCGAGAAAAAGAGATAGGTTACTAGTTGGATTGTAATAAAGATCGGTTTCAAAACCCTTACTTTCAACGATTGTGTCGGCGATGTGGCTGCCCGCACTATTGAGTCGAACCTCAATCTCCTGGCGTCCCTGCCCGTCCTCACTTTTTATAATTGTTTCCAGCAAGTGCGGGGCGTATTCGCTGGCCCAAGCCTTCAGGACCGGACCGTCATATTTTGTAGAATCATTCTTTTTCTCAACGTTAAAGGCCAAAGCCTGCCCGGTTAATTTCCCATCAAGTAATTCAAACTTAATTCCGTATTCAAATCCGGTGCCAGTCTGCGGTGGGATGTCATTGCCGTCGGGTTGTAGCTCCCATCCAGTCGGTGATTCAATGGACTTCGAGAAATTCGCAAATACGGCATAGTTTGAATTCAACCAGTAGAGCGCTCCGAGGGACGGACTGTATTTATGGTAACGCTTTTTTGGATTAACGTAGTAGTAACTACGCCCGTCGTTTTGGTAATCGGGCGCCTCTTGGTTGTACGCAGAATACTCCGACTCTACGTAAAGGTTGTCGTAACGCAGTCCGGTGAGGGTATGGAGTCGCTCATTGAAATATTTACCCTGGAGGGCGAGCCAAGCAGCATAAACTTCCGTTGATCCGAGTCGTTCGCTTCGATCGCGCAATGCCAGCGCGGCATTATCTCGATAGCCATCCGGCAAAACGCCATCTGGGAGATTGATATATGAACTTGTCACAAAATCAAAGGGATTACGTCCGGTGTAATCAATTGGGTAGTAATCAACCCCCCGGTCGCCCCAGTCGTAACGGGGTCGCCAGTCCGTGAATTGCCCCTGTTCATCGATGTTATTGGGTTGAGCATCGGCATAATACATCTGTCGGTTCAAGACATTGTTGTTTCGGCGATCGTAATCAAAACCAAGAAGGACTTGCTGTTTGCTTTGAGGCAGGAATTTGAAATTTTCTGTTTCGAACGACCATGAGAGGGTGTTGCGGAAGGAAGTGCTCATGTCCTCGCCTGTAGTCGTGACCCAATAGGGCGCGATGAAAAGGCGCTCGTTTGGGGTGGCGTTTGGGCCACCGATTTCCTCGTCTCCGGGATTGGTTGCGCCAAAGGGTATTGCTGCCAAGAGCTTGCTCCCGCCTTCCGGTCGTTTCCCGAAATTTTCAATATTTTCATGCATGGCGCTAAATTTATACTGCAAGGCATCATTGAAGCGGTGCGTGAAGTCCGCGATGGTATATTCATTGGTGCCTTCACTGCCTGCGTCACTGTAAGCGATACTGCCGGAGTTCTCCGCGGTAATACCCTGATAGAAATCAATGATATCCTGTTTGGTCTGAAAATCGATGAGCGAGGTACGCACTTGCGACTGAGGATTAAACCAACTCTGGAGTTCATAAGTGTTTGGATTGGTCGCCCAACGTGGCTTCGGGTTTAAGCTGTAGGTCTTTTGGTCGTAAGTTAAAATATAATTGAGGGATTCGGGGGAGAGGTAATTTACCACTTCTGCGGTGCCGGGTAAATTTTCAAAGATCCCCGTCAGACCAGCGGCACTGGTGCCGTCATCATAAGTCCCCGGAACAGAGTTACCAAAGGTTTCGCTGCGCTCGTAGTGTACCCTGAACTCTGAATTCCGACTCAAGCGGTAGGTCGCTTCAAGCGTCCCGCCGGTATGTTCACTATTGCGATAGCGTTGTGCAAATTCACGCGCCTCATCAATTGCCATAAACCGCAGGGCAAAATCGTCAGTAATGACTTTGTTCAAATCGAAGCTGTAACGACGTAAATTTTTATCGCTGAAACTGGCACTCATGCTTCGTGTATCTCTGCCAAATGAAGCGCGCTTTGCATTGAAATTAACCTTCCCGCCCGGTGCAGATTGCCCGTATATAAGACTGTTGGATCCACGAATGATATCGGCCCGTTCGATATTGTAATAATTCTGCGGAGCTTGGCGCGGCATGAATTCGAAAAGCTGAAAATTGGTGCGAAAACCACGAAAACGGATTGCTTTGTTGCCGCCCGAAGAGTCCATGCCGGCACTGGCAACTACTTTTGAAATATCATTCACATTTGCCAGATCGAGGTCCTCCATGAGGGTCTTATTTACAACCGTAATAGTGACTGGAGTGTCCTTCACCGCGGCGTTGGTGCGCGTCGCCGCGAGTGAGTGCGACGAGTAGTAACCCCGATCTTGTTCCGCGCTGACCTCGAAGTCGCTCATAATGAAAATATCATCCTCCTCAATCGGGTTCAGGTCCTCATTTGTTTTGTCCTCTGGTTCATTTTTCGCGCCCTTTTTGGTTTCAGCCTTTGCTTTTTCCTCGCTTTGCGGTGTTTCCAATGAAATTTCCAGAACTTGATTCTCTGCCTTTAACCCATGCAGCAGGCTGAAGTATCCAATTGTCCAAATGATCAGAAACTTTCTAATAATAAAAAAAAGAGGATAATTAAATGGTGAATTTTTCATAAAGCAGCGAATGGATTTAAAACTACAGAAGTAAGTAAAACTTTAACTCATTTCGCTTCTAAAAACATTACCAAATCGTCTATTTAAGTTATCGAGTTGGTAATAAGCATTGAATTGTTGGCTCAGCGGTAAAAGTTTTGCAACGAAACACCCCTTAAATCACTTGTTCAGCCATGGTCCGAAAATAGACCGACCCTAATGATGCGGTGTTGCGAATGAATCTTACGCTTAGGCGAACATTGCTGTTCTTGAATACTGAGGACATAACATATTTAATAACGTTCTTTGTTACACCGATTACTTCGATGCTTCCAATTCAACTTCATCTCCCTTCGTGCTCAAGGACGGCGCTTTCATTTTTGAGGCTGCGATGCTTATTACTTTGCTTTATCTTTGTAACCGTTGACCCCATTTCTATTTATGCCGCAACCGCAGAGGCGGAAGATCAGAAAATGCCAAGCATCCACGACGATGCATCGATTCGTTGGGTTGACATGCAATATCAGGCAAAACCCGATGGCACCCTTATGTATCTGGTAACTCGGCAAGCTCTGTTGATAGAAAATAGTTTATTTCACATCACGGCGCCAGACCAGCGCACCCATGCAAATCTGCTCCCCTGGGAAATGCGACTGCAGCCTGAACCGAATGGATTCTCCTTTGAGGAGCCCATCAAAATTGGGGCTGCGGCGGGTCTGTATCGTTATGCCACCCATTTGGAAAATGCCCGCTCCCTGCAGACGAAGATTGATTTTAAGGCTCAGGGTTATCGCGCCCATTGCCAATCCCTCAATCTTCCACTTGAAACCTATGCCGGTGAGTCTTTTGAGATAAATGGTGAGCGCATTGGTTATGGTAGTCTTGGTGCAGTTTCTGGAGGGCGTCGCGTCATGATCGTGCCACGTCAAGCCTTGGAGTCATTCCGTTCGTTGGCAGACTCTGATTTGGGCTTTACCTTAACGGCGGAATCCGAGCTGGAAGTGGAATTACTGTGTGCCGTTGATTGGAAAGAACACCGTTCTTTTGTGTTGAACTTATACAGTATTGACGGAAGCCGTATTCATCACCGCATAGAGCTTCCCAATTCAACCAATTCGATTGATCGGGGAATTTCAACCAAAGGTAGGAATCGTTTACTGAACGGTAGTTTTGAGCTCGGTCGCGAAGAGTGGGGCGTGATTTTTCATAAATATGATGTGAGCTCCGAGTGGAGCCTTGATTCCAACGAAGCCTCACATGGCCAGCATTCTCTAAAAGTAAGCCTTGTGCCACAAGTCGCGCCTTACGAAGCTGCCAGAAAGCATGCCACTGTGGCGTCGGATTACTTCGAGGCTCGACCTTTGGAAAATTTAACCATTTCGGCTGATCTCAAGGCTTCCAAACCCGGACAGGTGGTAAGGTTACAATTGCGTTTTGTTCCCACCTCACTCGTTCCAAATCGGGGGAGTAATTTAATCGAGCAACGCTTTGTCCTGAATGAAACATGGCAACGCTGCACTTTCGAGGCCCGCCTTCCCCTGGCGGCAAAAGGAGCCTATGCCGTCGCAGTTTCCATTCCTCCTACGGATACAGCCGCAGAAGTCTGGGTGGATGCGGTTTCAGTGAGAAGCTCTGCTGCGGATTCAAGCACATATAAGGCTGCACATGCCTTGGAAGCACATAGTGATACCGCCCGTTATCGTCGCCTATATACTCCGGGTGAGGCCTTTGATGTATCGACAAAACTTTTTAATAATGACGAATCCGCGAGGCCTTCGTTCGTTAAGCTAACGCTTCGCGATCACCGGGAGAATCTGTTGTATGAAGAAATAAAGAACTTGGTTTCGATCGCGCCGGCCACCGGGGTCTCAATCCCTTGGAAATTGCCAACCCAGACAAAACAGGGAATGTATCGGGTTAAAATCGAAACCGGCACCTCGGCTGAGAATCTGGCTCACAGTCATCAGCTATCTCTGGCAGTTGTGCGTGCGCGTGATGTCGACAAAGTTGATCCTGATATACGTTTTGGGGTTAATATCACGGATCTGCGCGAATTTTGGGCCCTTGAACGTATCGGAATCGGGTGGTCGCGTTTTACGTTTGATTGCGGCCTTGGGAGCTTGATGCGCCAGAAGGGTGTTTGGGACAGCGCGCATGCTGATAAACTCGATGCCTTACTGGATTATCAGGCGAGTTTCGGCGTGACCCCGCTTGCGGTCCTAGGGCCCGGCATGCCTAAGTGGGCCTCCCGTGCGCCTATGGGTTCCTCTGCCGCTCGTGCCTACACGCACAAGGATTCAGTCAATGTGCATTTTGATAGTTATTTGAACCGCCTGCTAGATTTGGCAGATGGGCGGCTCTACGCAATCGAAACCTGGAATGAACCCGACATCCCGCTCTTTTATCGTGGCACGGTCAAAGAAATGTCTGATTTTACGACGCGTGCTTACGATATAATTAAAGCGCATTCGCCTGAAATTGAAGTGGTCGGACTCGGGCTTGCGACTCCGGCAGAGACCCACAACAAATTTCTTCATGAACTGCTGGGTTACTCAGGACTGCGACCCTATGATGCCATTTCATACCATCCCTATACAGAAGGCCGACGCCATCCTGCCCGTGGGGATTTTCGTGAAGTAGTGAAAGGTATCGTGGAGGTGGTCGCTGAATTCGGAACGGTTCCGCCTTTATGGGCAACTGAGTTTGGATATTTTGGTTATGCGCACGATGCAAAACCCTTTGTGCCATTCAAGAATCCCTTTGTAGCTCGTGAAATTTTAGATGAGGAGGAAAGCGCCGCCGCATACATTCAGGCAATCTCTACCGCTTTTGCAAATGGCGTCGAAAAAGCTTTCTATTTTACCTTACTGGAAGGGAATCTTTTGGATCGCTGGCTGCACGGGTGGGTTGGTCCGGGTGGTCGCAGTGTGGAATCCGGATTTGTTGCAGCGGCGAATGCGTGCGACTTGATGTATCAGGTCGATTGCCTCGGTCAGGAGGAAATCGCGCCGGGAATTTGGCAAACCCGCTTTGATGGTAAAGCATTTGATTTCGTTGTTCTGTGGAGCGAAGCAGGAAAGCAGAACTTTCGCATCAAACGCTCTGGCCCGCTCAACGGCAGGGATCTTTATGGTAACCCCATCACTTTTCCATCGAGAAAAGGCTTTGTTGAAATACCGATCTCCCCATCACCCATTTACCTATCCGCATCGGATCTGCGTCATTAATTAAGAAACCTACAAGCCATGAAATGTTCAAAACTACTGTTTCTCCTTTTAGCCGTGCTCTCTGCGGGATCGCTTGCCCGTTCCGCAGAGCGTCCGAATGTTTTGCTCATTATATGCGATGACTTGAATACAGACTTATCGGGTTACGATGGACACCCCCAATCTCGAACACCCAACATCGAGCGCCTGATGAATGAATCGGTTTCATTCAAACAGGCGCATTGCACGATCCCGATTTGCGCCCCCTCGCGGTCGAGTTTCCTAACCGGCATCTACCCGCACACCTCCAATAATTTCGGAATGAGTCATTGGCAGAAAAACGAAATCCTCGCAAATTCCAGCACCATCTCAGGGCATTTCAAGCGCAATGGTTATTACACCCTCGGCACAGGGAAAGTCATGCACAACCATGTCCCGGATCAATGGGATGAATTCAAATCGGAATCCGATTACGGACCCTATGCCTACGATGGCGCAAAAGACGGTCCGCATCCCATGACGCCTTCGCCATTATGCGATGATTTTGGCAAAATCGACGGTTCCTTTGGTCCTTTCGTAAAACTAGAGGGGCGCGATTTTGGCGACGGTAAGCAATATCGTTGGCGAAGCGGGAATTGGAAGACCACTTATGACATTCCTTTCAATTCTGAGGACGACCGTGGCTTTACCGCAGATGAATCCAACGCTCAATGGGCAATAGAACGCCTGAAGGAGCTGGGAAGCAGGCAAAGAGACCAACCCTTCTTTATGGCGGTCGGATTCATGCGTCCGCATACTCCCCTGATCGTGCCGAAACGTTTCTTTGACCAATACCCGATCGAGACCCTTGACCTGCCGGTCATCCTTGAAGGGGATGCGGATGATACCTTTTTATTACAGTCTCGTGGCGGCAACGACCGTGGGCGCAAAATATATAATAGCTTGGTTGCTTCCTACGGCGGTGATCGCGAATTAGCGCTCAAGCATTACGTGCAGGCTTACCTTGCCTGCGTTGCCTCGGTCGATGAACACATGGGCGGTATTCTCGACACTATGGAAGCCAATGGATTGATGAAAAATACCATTATCGTTTTAACAAGTGATCACGGATGGGGCAATGGTCCTAAAGATGTGGTCTACAAAAATACCCTTTGGGAGGAGAGCACACGGGTGCCATTGATTATTCGCGCACCCGGCGTTTCTGGTTCAAAACTTGAGGTGCGTCACCCGGTTTCACTGATCGATCTTTTTCCTACTTTGATCGAGCTATGCGATTTGCCTCAAGAAACCCGCTTGAATGAGAAAGGCGTACCTCTAGATGGTCACAGCTTGGTGCCTTTCCTGCGCAAGGCTGACAAAGCTAAATGGAATGGGCCTTCCGCGGCGCTGACTGCGGTTCATAAATGGAGCGACTTGGATCCCGCAATGCAGAGTTTCTCGCTGCGCAGCAAAGACTGGCGTTATGTACGCTATCACACCGGAGACGAGGAACTCTACCATAATGCCGCCGACCGTTATGAATGGACTAACCTCGCTTTAAAACCCGAATACAGAACAGTGCTGAATGCCTTCAGGAATTCCCTTAAGGAAAGAGTTTACGATTCTTTTACGAATCAGGCAAGGGCTGCAAAGCAAGACGCTCCAGAGGTAAAGTCTGCTGAACCCCTCGATTCCGGCGAGGCATGGAAGAATAAATATTTCAAAAAAAATCCCGAAGCAGATGTAAATGGAGACGGAGAGCTCTCATGGCCGGAATTTAAGAAGCACAAATCAATGCTGGATTCCAACGCCTAACTATAGACTCTGTATATAACCTAAACTTTATCCCAATGTTACAGCTACAAAATTACATCGCGAACCAATGGATGGATAGCGAGGACACGATTGATGTTTTTAATCCAGCCAGTGGGGAGCCAATCGCCACGGTCGCAGCCGCATCGGAAGCAGATGTTAACCGTGCACTCGAAAGCGCGGAAACCGCCGCACGCACCTACGGTGCATTCAGCATCAACGAGCGAAAAGTATTGATTGATGCTTTGATTGAGAAATTAAAGGCCTCGGAAACTGAAATTGTTGACCTCCTCATCCTTGAGACCGGCAAGACCCATGAAATCGCAAGTTATGATTTCAACATGCTGGTTGATTGCCTTGGCTATTATATAGAGGAGGTGAAACGTCATTACGGTAAGACTATTCCGGATTATGATGGGGGGCATTTGAATTACCTTTCCTATCAGGCAATCGGGGTCGTTGGAGGGGTACTTACTTGGAATTTCCCGTTATTGAACTTGGGCTATAAGCTTGGTCCGGCGCTCGCCAGTGGTTGTGCCTCGGTAATGAAAATCAGCGACCGCACCCCCGTCGCTTCCATGCGTGTCGCTGAAATCATTCAAGAAGTTGGATTTCCTGCTGGCACCGTAAATTTCCTTTGCGGAATAGGCAGGGTAGTAATACCAGCGATGGCACAAAGTCCCATTCCGCGAATGCTTACCATGATTGGCTCCACCCTCGCGGGTAAGAAAATGATAGAGGCTTCGCCCACGACCGTGAAACGTTTTTCCCTGGAGTTAGGTGGTGATGCGCCGGTTATCGTCTTCGCCGACGCAGACCTGGAGGCTGCCGTTGCAGATGTCGTTGGCCTCAAATTGGCGAATGCCGGGCAAATATGCGTCGCGCCAAATCGCGTCTTCGTACACGAATCCATTTATGAAGCCTTTATCGAAAAAGCAAAAGCGCTGATGGAGAGCTATCGCTATCTGGGTGACCCAGGGGAAGGGCCTGAATTGAGTCCTCTTTGTGCCGAAGCTAGCCTCAATCAAATGCTGGAATATTGTAAGTCCGAAAACCATGGCGGCACCATTGTAACCGGTGGAGAGCGCCCCGATCGACCCGGCTATTTCCTTGCACCGACCCTTATCAAAGATGTCGACCGCAACTCAAAACTCACCTGTGAAGAAATCTTTGGGCCCATCATGCCCGTTATGCCCTTTAATGATGACGAGGATATTTTTGAGGCTGCAAACGACACCGTCTATGGACTCTCGGCCTACGTTTATACGGAGCATCTCAAGCACGCCCTCGAAGCCGAGAAGCGACTCCTCTTTGGTAACATTCTGATCAACGAAGCCTTCTATTCGCTGCAATTGCCACATGGAGGCCTAAAACAGAGTGGTTTCGGAAAGGATGTCAGTCACCTCGCGCTGGAGGATTACTACGACATCAAACGCATATCAATCAAACGATGAACGGTATGAAAATTTCGGATATACAATGCTTCCCGCTTCGCACTGATTTGAGCCGTGCGATTGGATTTTCGCAGTGGTATTACACCGCTAAAAATAACTACCTGATAAAAGTCACCTGCGAGGACGGAACGATTGGCTGGGGTGAATGCTATGGTCCAAACATGGCGATTGCCGCTTCGGTCGAACACCATTTCAAGCCCCTGCTTCTTGGTAAAAACCCTTTGCAGAACGAGCAGCTTTGGAACCATCTCTGGCAAGCCTACCATGATTTTAATCGGAGTGGCATTTTCATGGCGGCGATTTCAGGCTTGGACATCGCATTTTGGGACCTCAAGGGTAAAGCTCTCCAAGCTCCGGTGCATACTTTGCTCGGCGGTTCCGATGACCCCATTCCCTGTTATGCAACCGGAATGTATTACCGGAAGGACAAATCCGAAGCGGAAATGCTCGAAGAACTCTTGGAAGAAGCAGCCGGTTATCTCGCGCACGGCTATGACTTTCTGAAAGTTAAAATCGGTAAGAATATTGAGTTCGATCGTGAACTGGTATCGCGTTTCCGGGAACGTTTCCCGGAAGCGAAGATCGCTGCCGATTCCAATCATGCTTATAATTTTAAAGAAGCGCTTGATATGGCACAATTATTGGAATCCTTGGATTACGTATGGTTTGAGGAACCACTGGCTCCGGATAATATCCTCGATATGGCACGCCTTCGTGAATCTACTACAGTGCCAATCGCAGCAGGTGAGTGCGAACAAACCCGCTTTGGGTTTGAGCGTTTGGCACGGGCGGGCAGCCTCGATATCTTTCAGCCTGATATCGCTTATTGTGGCGGCTTGACTGAATTTCAGAAGATTGTCGCGATCGCCTCTGCGGCGCACGCTGACGTCGTGCCGCATTGCTGGGGTCTCAAACTCAACCAAGCAGTTGCTGCCTCAGCTATCAGTATGCTGCCTAAAAACCCCGGTCGCTTTGAATCGCGTCCGGTTTTTCTTGAGATGGATCAGACCGAACATGCGATACGGGATACTATTTTCCCAAAAGCACACATAATAAAAGATGGGAAATTTTATTTTAATAGTGCGGTCGGGTTGGGCGTAGAAGTCGACGAGACTGCCATGCTTCAATTTTTATACGATCCAAGCAATGATACCAAAGGCTTTGCCGAAGTAGAATAATGAAAACACTCTTTAATCAAACCTTGCGGCAAGAGATTGCTGCTTCACGTGTAATCGCAACCGTCACGATTGAAAATTCCGATCATGCCAAGCCCCTGGCAGAGGCACTGCTCGCGGGCGGAGTCCATGCGATTGAAATCACTTTACGCACCCCAGTCGCGCTTGAAGCGATGCGATTGGTCACACAAAGCTTTCCGGAGCTTTTGGTAATGGCAGGAACCGTCATTGTGCCGGATCAGGTTAAAGCAGTGCAGGAAGCCGGCGCGATATGTGCGGTGGCGCCCGGCATTAACCGAAAGGTAATAGAAGCCGCACTGGACGCCAAACTTCCCTTTGCGCCCGGCATCGCCACGCCTAGCGAGATTGAGACCGCCCTTGAATATGACTGCGATATTTTGAAGTTTTTCCCCGCAGAGCCGCTTGGGGGACTTGCCTACCTGAAGAATATGCAGGCGCCCTATGCGCATTTGGGTCTGCAATTTATTCCACTGGGAGGGCTCAGTGCAGATAATGCCGAATCTTACCTCAAGGAGCCCTGCATTCTGGCGGTAGGGGGCTCATGGATTGCGAAGGCAGATGCCATCGAAAATGACGATTGGTCCGGGATTACTGCTCGTGCCGCCGCACTCACTTCTAATTAGTATAGGATTTTAGTCATGAAAAAAATAGTTACATTTGGAGAGGTGATGGTGCGTTTAGCACCCCCTGAAAATTACCGCCTTGAACAGGTCGCACCGGGACAAATGGATCTTACCTTTGGGGGAGCTGAAAGCACTGTCGCGGCATCCGTTGCTATGCTGGGTGGTGAGGCGTGCTATGTTACCGCTCTTCCCAAGCATGCGATCGCTGAGTCATTCTTGCGGCAGATGCGCGGTTTTGAGGTCGATGTTTCACAGGTCCTGCGCCGTGAGGAAGGCCGCTTTGGAGTCTACTATGTTGAAACAGGAGCGAACCAACGCCCTAGTCGCGTTGTTTACGATCGCGAATACAGCGCTGTCGCCTTATGCCCCGGAGAGGAATACGACTGGGACGTTATTTTTGCTGACGCGCAATGGTTACATATCTCGGGTATAACACTGGCAATTTCTGAAACCGCTGCCCAAGCGGCAATGCTCGCGGCAGAAAAAGCGCAAGCGGCCGGCATAACGGTTTCCTGTGATTTGAACTTCCGCAAAAACCTTTGGCGTTGGCGTCCTGGTACAGATGCCCGTTCACTTGCACGTGAAATCATGCCCGCGTTCCTTGAAAGGGTAAACGTCGTCATTGGAAACGAAGAGGACGCTGCCGATGTTCTGGACATCCATGCCGGAGCAAGCGATGTGCAGGCAGGTGAGCTGCAAATTGATCGCTACCCGGAAGTGGCCCGTCAAATCGCCTCGCGCTTTGAGCGGGTTCAATCCGTTGCGATCACCCTCCGCGAAAGTATTTCCGCAAGTCACAATAACTGGGGTGCGATGCTCTACGAAACGGAAGCGGATACCGCCGTCTTTGCACCGATGAATAGCGCACACTATCAGCCTTATGAAATTCGCAATATCGTCGACCGCGTCGGGGGAGGGGATTCGTTTGCGGCAGGTTTGATCTATGCTATGACCTGTGGGGATTTTCCAAGCGCACAGGAAAAAGCGGATTTCGCGGTGGCGGCTTCCTGTCTGGCACATTCCATCAAAGGCGACTTTAACTACAATTCTCGCCCGGAAGTTGAGGCTTTAATGCGTGGAAACGCCTCCGGTCGTGTACAACGCTAAACCCTCAATCCAATGCTATCTTTAAGAATCCTTCTCGTTTTTTGCTGCCTCGGTACGTCCTTGTGTGCGGTCGATTACTATCTTGATTCGATACATGGTTCGGATTCCGCTGACGGAACTTCAGAAGAAACTGCCTGGCGTAGTTTAAAGCGAGCAAATCAGGAAAACTACCAACCCGGCGATGTTATACATCTGCGCTCTGGTCAGGTATTTGTTGGATATTTTCACTCAAATAATTCCGGCTCGGAGGATCAGCCCATTCAATTTAAGAGCTATGGCGATGGCCCCAAGCCGCGCATTGAGGCGCGGGCGCAGGCACAAAGCGCTTTCCTTTTAGAAAATGTATCTCACTGGATAGTTGAAGGCATCGAGATCACCAACACCGGAACCGAACCCCAAGCAAAACGTCGTGGCCTCTTAATAAAGGCGAATGCCGGCGGGGTTTACGGCAATATCATTTTACGTAAGCTAACGGTGCGCGACGTGAATGGTTCTGTTTCAAAAGACAAGGGTGGTGGCACTGCGATTCGCTGGGAGGTCAGCAATAAAAAACAGCCCACTCGAATTGACCGCCTCCTTATTGAGGATTGTCACATTCTGCGTTCGGATCGTGACGGTATTAAGGGTATGATGGAACCGTGGGATGACCTTTCAAATTTAAGCACACGGGTTATCATCCGAGGAAATCTGCTGGAAGATATTGGGGGTGACGGTATCGTCCCAATTGGAACGGAAGGCGCCTTGATTGAATATAACCGCCTTTATGGCGCGCGTCAGCGCATCCAGAATCTCGACACGCATGAGGGTGCGCATTACGCCGGGCCTAGCGTTGGGATTTGGCCGTGGAGTTGTAAGAATACTCATATAAGGTTTAATGAGGTTTGGAATTATGCAGGTACCTTTGACGGGCAGGGGTTGGACTCCGACTTCAATTGTTCAGGCACACTTTTTGAATACAACCTCAGTGCCCACAATGCGGGAGGATTCTTCCTGGTATGTAATTGGTCAAAGCATCAGGATTCAGGACAATCGATCGGCAATAAAAACACCGTGATTCGTCATAACATTAGCTTCAATGACGCGATTCGTGGCTTTGTCATCAACGGCCCCGTAAGCAAGCTCAGCATCTATGGTAATGTGATCTACAACACGGTTGAGGAGGATTTCCAATTGATAATCGACACACCCTGGGAGGCCGGACGTTTCGCAGAGTCAGTTACCGTAACGGAAAATATCTTTTACTCTACTGGTATATCGCGAATATATGAGGGCACTTGGGGTGGCGGAGGAATGGGCCTTTGGAAAGCACAAAGACCGATTAATCGTCAAACCTTTGAGTTCAGCGGCAATGCCTACTCAAGAGTAGCGGGGTTTAAAAACCAAGCACACACTGAACCAAACATGAAGAAACTGGAAATGTCCGAAACACTTGGTTCCCTCATTGAGCGTTTTGATTCACTCCCTGATGTACGAAAAAACTTTGACCGGATGCACCGTTTTTTAGAGGCCTCACGTTACTGGTCATTACTGAAAGCGGCACTTTAGTTAATGAACTAGTTATGGATTACAAGAAGTCAGGCATCACCGCGCAGTCTCAGATTTTTTACGGGGCAGACTACAATCCCGACCAATGGCAACACTCGCCCGAGGTTTTAGAGCGCGATATTGAGTTGATGAAAGAGGCGGATGTGACCTCTGCTTCGGTTGGAATCTTTGCATGGACCGCGTTGGAGCCTGAGGAAGGAAAATACGAATTTGAATGGCTGGATCGCGTCATGGATCGTTTTGCGGAGGAGGGTATGTATATCTTCCTCGCAACCCCAAGCGGTAGCAAACCCATGTGGCTCTCGGAGCAATACCCCGAGGTGCGCCGTGTCGGCCTTGAAGGGCAACGTGAGTCTTCCGGCTGGCGACACAACCATTGCCTCAGTTCTTCGGTCTATCGCCAAAAGACCCGAGCCATTAACGAACAGTTGGCACAACGCTATCGGGATCACCCAGCCCTTGCGCTCTGGCATGTTGGCAATGAGTTCAGCGGAGAATGTCATTGCAAGTTATGTAGATCCGCTTTTCAGGAATGGCTTAAGGAACGCTACAAAACTCTCGAAGCACTCAATGCTGCCTGGTGGACGAGCTTCTGGAATCACACTTTCACCGATTGGAGCCAAATCCCGACTCATGACCCCAGCATCGATGGCCTGCAACTTGACTGGCGGCGTTTTGTAAACGACCAGCACCTCTCCTTTATCCTCAATGAAATGGCGCCCTTGCGCGAAATCACGCCAGCTGTGCCATGCACTACTAATTTCATGGGCACACATGAGACCACTAACTACTGGCAGTGGGCGGAGCATTTGGATGTAATTGCGAACGATCTCTATCCATTGGCGGATGACCGTGAGGACACCTGGCGCAATGCCATTCGGGCAGATTTTATACACAGCATGATGCGCGGTATGAGTGGCGGTAAGCCTTGGATGCTCTTGGAGTGCGCCCCCAGTTCTGTTAATTGGGGGGAGATCAATAAACTAAAACGACCTAATGTACACCGTCAGGAGGTTCTCCAAGCCGTTGCCAACGGCGCCAGTACGGTGCATTATTTTCAATGGCGTAAAAGTCGTGGAGGGTTTGAAAAATATCATGGCGCGGTCGTGGATCATGAAGGCAGTAACCGTTCCCGCGTCTTCCAAGACTGTGCCGCAATCGGTGCTGAATTAAAAACCCTTCAGCCACTCGTAGCAGGTGACTGCCCAATGGCAGAAGTTGCATTGCTTTACGACTGGGAGAGTCGCTGGGCCCTGAACCTTTCCTGCGGGCCTAAAAAAATAAAAGGGCAGGGACCTTTTCCGACCGATCTATACACCGAAACAAGTTTCGATCATTACGAAGCCCTGACTGCTGCCGGTCTCGCAGTTGACATCCTATCAACAAAATCCGATTTTTCCGCCCACAAGATCCTTATTTTGCCAGCTCTTTATCTTGTTACGGATGCCCTTGCGCAACGCATCCGCGACTTTGTGCAGGCTGGTGGTCATGTGGTGGGAACCTACCTAAGTGCTTATGTTGACGCCTCCAACCGTTGCCACCTCAGGGGCTTTCCCGGGGCAGGATTACGCGAAGTCTTTGGCGTTTGGAACGAAGAATTGGATAACCTACATGACGAAACCCGTCTTTTGGTTGAGGGCTCTATCAACGGGCAGGCACGCGACATCGTTGAGCGGATTCATTTGGAAGGCGCTGAAAGCCACGCGCAGGCTGGCACTGAATTTTATGTGGGGCAGTCACTTATCACAGAGCATACCTTTGGCAATGGTTCCACGGCATACCTTGCAACCCGCCTTGAATTACCTGCCTTAAAGGCATTCTATGAACGCATAATTAAGCGCTATGATTTGCGGCGTAGCCTTGAACTCGACTTGCCGGAGGGGGTTGTCTTTCGGAAACGAGAAACTACCAACGGGACTCTCGGATTTCTCTTCAATTATGGTCAAAATAAAAAAATCATTGATTTCAGAAATCAGAACTTCAAAAAATTTGGAGATGCTCAAACCGTTCTCTCCGGTAAGTTCGAATTGGCTGCGTATGCAAGTTTGATTCTTTGGTTGTAGGGGTGCGGCTTTTGAGTCCTTATGACAGAGTTCCTCTGTTACCCGACTATGATTTACCGCTCCCCTAATTTTTTCCGTGCGCGACTTGTTACTTGCGCGCTGGCGTTTCTACTTTGCCTGCCTCTGTTCGCCGACAAGCCCAATATCGTTGTTATCTTTGCCGATGATATGGGTTACGGGGATATGAGTAATAACGGGCATCCCACTATCCGGACGCCATTCCTCGACCAAATGGCTTCTGAAGGGCAAAAGTGGACGAGTTTTTATTCGGCCTCGCCGGTCTGCACCCCTAGTCGCGCGGCTTTACTCACCGGTCGCTATGCGGTGCGGAGTGGTATGGAATCGCCGCACAAGGGGGTCCTTTTTCCCGATTCCACCGGCGGACTACCAGCCTCGGAAGTCACCCTCCCTGAAATGCTAAAGGAGGCGGGTTACGCTACCGGTATGGTAGGGAAGTGGCACCTCGGGCATCTGCCGGAATTCCTCCCGACCCGCCACGGTTTTGATTCATGGTATGGTATTCCCTACAGCAACGACATGGACCTGGATCGCCCAACCGTGACAGCATTGAACGGGGGTCGTCTCGGTGAATGGCACACCGGTATTCATTGGGAGGAGCCTAAGTCGGAATACTGGCAGGTGCCACTCATGGAAGGGGAGGCCACCCTCGAGCATGCACCGGATCAAACCTTCCTCACAAAGAATTATACCACCAAGGCGATTGAATTTATCAAAGCAAATAGGAAACAACCCTTCTTTCTTTACCTCGCCCATAGCATGCCGCACGTGCCGCTCTTCCGTTCGGAAAAATTTGAGGGTATCAGTACTGCGGGTCTTTACGGGGATGTCATTGAAGAACTCGATGCTTCGGTCGGGGCGATCCTCCAAACATTAAAGGAACAGGGACTCGCTGAAAATACCCTTGTGGTTTTTACCTCCGACAACGGCCCCTGGTTGCAGTTTAAGACGCAGGGCGGGATCGCCGGTCCCCTGCGCGGTGGAAAGTTTGATACGCATGAAGGTGGAATGCGTGAACCGGGAATCTTCTGGTGGCCGGGAAAAATTCAACCCGCCATCATTCACGGAATTGGTTCGACCCTTGATCTCATGGCGACCTTCGCCTCGCTGGCAGGTCTGGAAGTACCGAAAACCGCCGAAGATAGTTATGACCTCACCGCGACCTTAATGAACGGCGCAGACAGCGCCCGCGAGGAACTCTTCTATTATAAAAACGCCCGTGTTGAAGCACTCCGTATCGGGAGCTACAAAGCGATCTTTACTCTGGAAGGCGACCCCGCTCAGACCGAGATTCAGGCACTCTACAACCTCGACCACGATCCCGGCGAAAACTATGACCTGCGCGAATCAAAACCCGAACTATTACATGATTTTATCGCTCGCTACCACGCGCACCGCGCGACCGTAAAACCAGTGGAAGACCAGCTCGTAAAACGCTAAGAACAGGCAGCAAAAAATAAGCTTTCCAGGCTTTAAAGTTAAACCCTTGTATCTTTATTGACTGATAGCCGTGCCCTAACCTCTGGCTTGCCGTTGTGCGGGGAGGATTTCCATGACTTC
>JBELLU010000001.1:0-90812 GCA_042096455.1 Opitutia bacterium | reverse complement strand
CGATACCGAACATTGCGTCATTCATGCCATGTTCCCACAACAACTGGAAGCGCATCTGACCGGTAAAGGTCCCTCAAGCACCGTCACCAAGCCCGCCGCCACCCCCGAGAACAGCGAAGCGCCCAAAGAGAAAATTGGGCCCCGGCGTTACGCCCTTCGAGTCAACGGAAAACCGGTTGATGTCGCAGTCGAGGAAGTCTCCTAGCTCCATCAAAACCCGGATTGCGGCTCTGTGTTGAAAACAGAACCCGGCAAGCACCGTCGCCTGGAAAAACTACTTGGCGTCAACCAAGCGTTTTTCCTTAACCTGATTGGCAGCCTTGCCAATACGGTCACGAAGGTAATACATCCGCGCACGCATCGTCACCGACTCGCGGTCAATCTCGACCTTCTCGATGGTTGGGCTGTGCACCGGGAAAACCTTTTCCACACCCACCCCGGATGCGATACGACGCACTGTAAATGTTTCGGCGATACCCGCACCCTTGCGGCAAATAATGATCCCCGCAAAAACCTGAATACGGGTCTTGTTACCTTCCTGCACTTTTAAGTGCACCCGCACGCCGTCGCCCACTTTGAAATCAGCGCGGTCGTCCTTCAACTGTTCATTCGTAATATCTTCGAGAATTGCTTGGCTCATGATGTTTCGTCCTTTTCTAATAGATCCGGCCGGAGCGACCGGGTTTTTAAAATTTGTTGTTCGCGCCGCCATCTTGCAATCGCAGCATGATCTCCCGAGAGGAGCACCTCCGGCACACCCATCCCCCGAAACTCCGGTGGACGCGTATACTGAGGAAAACCGAGAAAAGTGTCCATGAAGGATTCTTCCGTCAAGGATTTTTCGTCTCCCAAAAATCCCGGCACAAAACGACTCACGCAATCAATCAGAATCGCAGCCGCGAGGGTTCCATTGGTCAAAACGTAATCACCCACGCTCACTTCACGATCGACCAGAGTATCGCGTACCCGCTGGTCAACCCCCTCGTAGTGACCGCTCAATAATATCAAATGTTTTCCCTCAGCCAAATCCCTCGCCAATCGACTCGTGAGTGGTTCGCCGTCCGGCGCGAGATAAATCACCTTTGAATCCTCGCGACGCAAAGCCTCGACCCCTTCAAATATCGGCTCCGGTTTCATGACCATCCCCGCGCCACCGCCGTAGGGAATTTCATCGGTCTTTCGATGTTTACCACTCGCCCAATCGCGCAATTGATGCGCCTCCGCACGTATCAAACCAGCCGACTGCGCGCGCCCCATCATACTGGACGATAAAAAACCCTCCACCATTTCAGGGAAGAGGGTCAGTATATCAAACTCGAGTTTCATGATCTTCGGGCCGAGTACCCATAGGAAGTTGAGAAATCCTTAAGACTCCTCTTCCTTCGATTCAGCCTCATCCTCGGTGACCTCGGCAACCGGCTCATCCTTCTTGGCATGTGAACCATCACATTTGCCGTTCGGGTCTTGGGTCTTGCCACATCCGCAGTCAGGACCAGCAGGTGCCTCTGCTTCCTCTGCAGGTGCTTCCTGGGTTGCTGCCTCCGTTGCCACAGGCGCTTCAGCTTCAGCTTCAGCCGCAGACTCAACTACAGCCTCTTCTTCGGGCTCAACCGCTTCGGGAGCAGGCGCGGCGGCTTCAACCGCAGCATTGTCCTCGGCCTTTGCTTTCTTGGGCGCAGGTGTTACCGGCCCCCGGCGTGCTTGTCGAATCAAGCTCGCAGCGGTATCGGTTGGTTTGGCTCCAACTGATTTCCAGTAATCAATACGCTCAAGCTTGAGCAGCAGTTCATTTTCTGGTTTGCTGGCCTGTGGTTCGTAAGTGCCCAGCACCTCTACGAAACGGCCATCGCGACGAGCCGCCGCTTCAGTTACAACCATGCGATAAAAAGGACGATGGCTTGCGCCGTGTCGTTGGAGACGAATTTTAAGTGCCATAAGTTATTGGATGGACGACAAGTGTCGCAATCAGAGAAAAGATGAGAAAAAAAGGACTCCCCGCCCCACTGTCAAGCGCGGATGCACAGGATCGAATGACTTCGTTGATTCGCCTGCCACCCACTCGCTGCAAAAAACTCCGGGCCTAGCTGCGATCAAAAAACAATCGTTCCAGCGATCATCGTGATTTTTACTTTTTATTATATATTTTTAGGTTGTTTTAGTTTTTCTAATAGATTTATTCCATTAATTGTTTACTAACAATAACCAATATTACTCATGCAGGACATCTACGTAACCCGAATCACACAAAACAATCAAGGCTGGGAACGCCCCTCCGGAATCGCAAAGCTAGCAAATAAACAAAGCTTTTTTGCCCGCCATGGATTCCACTTTGACGAGTGGCTTTTTAGAAAAAGTTGGATCATGGACAACTTTCAATACGGATTCATCCGGGGCGTCCACAAACTCAAGCAAAGCTCCTACACACGCGAAGGCAAATTCGATTCGATCCTTTATACCATCGAACTGCGGGGCGAGAGCTCCGGACCTTATTTTCGTTACGTCGGGCAGATTCGCAATGTCGAATGCCTGAGTAAGGATCAAATTAAAGAATCAGTCGAAGCTGCTAAATCCATGGGCTGGCTTAAAGAAATGCAGCGTGAGATAAAAAAGATTGGCGGTGATATTAAAGCGCTCACCCAGTCAAACTATCGCGATACCCCCTTCAATATTCGTTTCAATCCATCCGACTTGAAGATTTTCAATAAACCCATCTTTGCCGAAAAAGATAATCTCCTTCGCGAACTCAAGAATTTCGACCTCTTTGAACTGACCAATAATCAACGCCTTAAAATATTACATCCAATCCTACACTTGATTTAGGTCGGATGGGTAGCCTCGCCGCTTGAGCTTGTCATTGTGTTTAATCCCTCACGCTGAAATTCAGACCGCCAAGCTTGGATCCAAAGTTCACCGCATAATCACCCTGGATCATTTGGTAAGTTCCGGTAACAGCCTTTCCGGTATCATCGCGCGCCCCGGAAAGCGCATAACCCATTGAACCGGTTATTAAAATATCTCCCGCCCGAATGCTTTGATTCCGACTCCCCAATTCATTCACGGCATATTGAATTGCAGCATAATGGTGGCGGTTGTCGTGGGGTAGAACGTTTTGAGACTTAAAAAATATCTGCTCCCCATCCGGTTTCGTTAAGGCTACCTCCAGTTCGTTCAAGGCGAGGGTCTCGCTGAAGGAAGTCCATTCCCCCAACAACAAACGCTTTGAAACCACACTGTGCGCAATGAAATTCAAGCCGTTGAAATGCTCAGGCTTCTGGTAGTTCGGATTCGGCACTTCAACCGCCCCCGCCACCGATTCAATCGC
The DNA here is from genome assembly GCA_042096455.1 of Opitutia bacterium. Lineage (GTDB taxonomy): Bacteria > Verrucomicrobiota > Verrucomicrobiia > Opitutales > Coraliomargaritaceae > UBA7445. The sequence goes on along the minus strand of JBELLU010000001.1, from coordinate 87,490 downwards.
CGCGATAATTGTTTCCATATCTGCCCCCAGTTCCAGATCCTTCTTGAAGCGAAAGGCCAACTCAATCTCCACAATCGGATTCCCCAATTCCGATAAGAAAAATGTCCTCGAATCATCCACCAGTTGAGACTCAAAGATGCGCCCCAATAATGGTGCCGCCGCCCCGGGTGGTGCCGCCTTACCCGTAAAGCCGAGTTTATAGCCAATCAGTCGGTCGCCATCCGCAAGAAAAGCCTTCGCATAATATTCCTGAAAAACGTAGGCGTCATCCCGCGTCGGTCGCGTTTCCGTTAGCATTGAAAAATCAGGCAACACCCCGGTTGCTTTATAAGAGGCGTAATGACGGGCCGCCTCCTTCTCATAGAGCTGATAAACCGGCTTCTCGTTCTCGTTGCCCTGATGATCACAGCCACCCCAAGCAAGGATCAAACCGACCGCAAATATTACGCAGATTATTTTTTTATAATAAACCCATTGACCCTATTTATCAAAAATAGTTCGCCCTTCTCAGCGTTATCTCAGGAGTTGGCGTCCACCCGTTCCGGCGAATCCGTCCATGGCAACGGAAATGCACTCTTCTGCCAATCGTGGCGTTCCTCGCCAATTTTCGCGAAATCATCCTCAATGCCCTCCACCAAGACGCCCGAAAATTTATAACGGGTCTCCTTACCCGTCAGGCGCACCACCCGCTTGCCCGAATACGCCACCAGCATCCGTGGCGTCGCATAATCAATCTGACGAATTTTTGAAGATCCTTTCATTTCTCGTGTTGCAAAACCTCAACTTGTCACTTCTTTCAACCAATGGCAAAAATCATTTTTAAACTCTCCAACATGGAATTGGAGTGGACCCCCTCCGAGGATAACATCCTGGAACTGGCAGAAGCCAACGGACTCAACCTCCCCTTCGGTTGCCGCATGGGCAACTGCACCTCCTGTCAGCACAAGATTCTCTCCGGTGAAATCGAATACGAGAACGGCCACACCGGCGAACCGGATGACGGCCATGCCCTCCTCTGCTGCTGCCAACCCGCCGGCCAAGGCGACGTCGTGATCGAGGCATAGAATCGCCTTCAGCCAGTTGCGACCACCTCGATTCGTTCAAAGGAAGTCGCCAAGCCGCGGCTCGCATCGATTCCAATCATCGCTCCGGCGAGGCGCACATCGCCTTCCGCAACCGGGAAACGGCGTTTCATCCCATCGAGGAAACTCGCGTTGACGCTCTCAACTTCGCGACCGAGCACCGAGGCATACGGTCCGCACATGCCCGCATCGGTCAGGTAAGCGGTGCCGGCGGGCAAGACCCGCCCATCGGCGGTCGGCACGTGGGTGTGCGTCCCAATCACCGCCGCAGCGCGTCCGTCCAAATGCCAACCGAGGGCGATTTTCTCGGAGGTGGCCTCCATGTGCGCTTCGATAAAGACCGCATCACAGGACTGTTCCTCCTTCAGTTCACGCAGGAGGGCATCCGCGGTCTTAAAGGGACAGGCGTCCGCCTTGATCCCCATGAAGTTTCGCCCGAGCACCGTTGCCACTCCCAAGCGAAAACCATCCTTTTCAATCACAAGAAAGCGGCGCCCCGGGTTCGCCTCCGGTAAATTCGCCGGGCGGCAGACCCGCTCCAAGGCATTGATTTCGTTCTCAAAATTCTTCTGGTCCCATACATGATCGCCGAGCGTGATGGCGTCCACCCCCGCGGACAGCAGTTCCTCCGCGATCTTGGTTGTGAGACCCGCGCCACCGGCGGCATTTTCAGCATTGGCAATCACGCAGTCCACGCCCCATGCTTCGCGCAGATCGAGCAAACGTGCCTGCACAAAGTTGCGACCGGGGCGGCCAACGATGTCTCCAAGGAATAATACTTTTGGCATGATGGTTCAAACTGCCCATTTTAAGTATGCGGGCAAGCCCCTTCCATGCTTGATTTTCCCGTTGAATCCTATCTTATCCTACATTCTTTTATTTTCACGGCAAGTCAGCCGTTTCCCGACACACCCATATTCACATGAAAAATACAGAAAAAGCCATCGCATTCCCAAAGCAGGACGAAATAGGTCCGGAAATGAAGGGCGCCGATGTCATGGTCGCCGCGCTTGAACGCGAGGGCGTGGATGTGGTGTATGCATATCCTGGAGGTGCCTCGCTGGAACTGCACCAAGCGCTCACCAAGAGTAAACAAATCCGCACGATCCTACCGCGCTTTGAACAAGGCGGTGGTTTCATGGCGCACGGACATGCCCGCGTCACCGGAAAACCGGCGGTCTGTATGGCAACCAGCGGCCCCGGTGCCACAAATCTCGTTACCTGTATCGCCGACGCTTTCATGGACAGCATCCCGCTCATTGCGATCACCGGACAGGTCTACCAGCAATTCATCGGCAAGGCCGCTTTCCAAGAGACCGACTTTTACGGCATGACGCTCCCGATCGTGAAGCACTCTTACCTCGTGCTCGATAAGGAAGACCTCCCCCGCATCATTAAAGAAGCGTTTCACATCGCCAGCACCGGTCGCCCCGGGCCAGTCGTGATCGACATCCCCAAGGACGTTCAACAGGCCGTCTTTAAACCCACCTTCCCGGCGCAGGTCGATCTTCCCGGCTACAACGAGGACGTCACCGCGCCAAAAGCAAGCGACGAGGAACTCGCTCCGGTTTTGGATCTCATCACAAAAGCCGAACGCCCCGTTCTCTACATCGGCGGTGGTATCATCTCCGGCGAAGCCCATAAAGAACTCCGTGAATTTGCCGAGCTCACCGGTATTCCGGTGGCCTCCACCCTCATGGGACTGGGCGCCTTTGATGCGGAACACCCGCTCTCCCTTTATTGGTTTGGGATGCACGGCACCGTCGCCGGCAACTGGGCGGTTTGCGATAGCGACCTCCTCATTTGCGCCGGTGCCCGCTTTGATGACCGCATCACCGGCAAGGTCGATAAATTCGCACCCGACGCGAAAATCGTCCACATCGACATTGATGTTTCCGAACACAACAAGAACAAGCGCGTCGCACTCCCGATTCACTCGGACGTCAAACACGCCCTTGCGCGCCTCAGCGCCATCGCCAAACAAACGAAATTTAAGAAACCCGACTTCAGCAAATGGCTCGCCACCTGCGATCAGTGGAAAGCGGAGCACCCCTTCTGCTACGAAAAGGGCGAGCACATCACGCAACAGGAGGCCATCGAAACCCTCTACGACATCACCAAAGGCGACGCCATCATCACCACCGGTGTGGGGCAGCACCAAATGTGGGCGGCGCAATTCTTTAAATTCCGCGAACCCCGCACCTACATCAGTTCCCTCGGTCTCGGCACCATGGGCTTCGGCCTTCCCGCCGCCCTCGGCGTAAAAGTCGCCTGCCCGGACCGCCTCGTTATCAACATCGACGGCGACGGCTGTTTCCTCATGAACGTGCAGGAACTCGGCACCGCCAAGATCGAAAAAATCAACGCGAAGTCCATCATCCTCAACAATCAACACCTCGGAATGGTGGTTCAATGGGAGGACCTCATGTATGACAGCGTCCGCGGCCAAACCATCCTCTGCGACAAAGATGACATCGGAGGCCCCGACAATGTCGACGCCCTCTATCCCGACTTCGTGAAAATCGCGGAAGGCTTCGGAGTTGCCGGACGCCGCGTCATCAAACGCGAAGATCTGCGCGAGGCCCTCGAAGAAATGATTACACATGACGGTCCCTACGTGCTCGAAATCGTAGTCCCCTACACCGAGCACGTTTTGCCCATGATCAAGCAAGGGCTCTCCGCCAAAGAGATCATCCTCCCCACGGAGTAAAGCCCCGCCAAAGACCAAGCGAGTCCCCTGCTTCCGGGGACTTTTTTGTATTCAAAACCATCCAGATGAACGCGACCCTACTCCTTTGCCTCACCCCCTTCATCACCGCTGCAATCGGTTGGTTCACTAACTGGGTCGCGATCAAGATGCTCTTCCATCCGCGCCAGCCCCTCCGCTTTGCCGGTCTTACCTGGCAGGGGTTGATTCCACGCCGCCAACAACAACTCGCCGCCGAAGCCGCCGAAATCATCGAGCGCGAAATTCTCCAACAACACACCATCCAAGGGGAGATCCGTAAAATCGATCTCGGCCCCGACCTCGAAGCCGCCGCCAAAACCCTCGTCTGGGAACGCATCGGCCCTAAACTTCAAGCAATCCCCCTCCTCGGTGGGTTTATCAACGACGGCCTCCTAGCGCAATTTGAAGTCATCGCCGCCGCTGAAATCAAAAACGAAGCGGCACCCCTCATGGAAAAAGTCGCCACGCGTTTTGAAGGCTCCGTCGACCTCAAACAGATGATTGAAGCCAACATCGCCGCCTTCGACCTCCAACGCCTTGAAACCATCGTCAATCAAGTCGCACAACGCGAATTCCGTACCATTGAACGCCTCGGCGCTCTACTCGGTTTCATGATCGGGCTTGTGCAGGTCGCCATCCTTTACTTCAGCGGCGCCGTTAGCCTCTAGTCCAAGTCCGGCTCCAAATGCATGCGGTCGCGAATGAAGGACTGCAAATCCCCGGTCAGCGGGGCGGTAAAGGTCACTTCCTCGCTCGGAAAATCAAACACGTATTCATGGCAATGCAGCGCCTGCCGCGACAAGGGTAGCACTGTGGCCAGTCGCTCGGTGAACCCCTGCTCAATGAATTCCAAATAAAGCCGCTCGTCGGGGCCGTAGAGTTTATCACCCACCACTCGATGCCCAATGTAATCTGCATGCACTCGAATCTGATGCTTGCGCCCCGTATGAGGTCGTACCCGCACCAAGGAATAGCCGCCACCACTTGCAATCGGTTCAAATTCCGTCAGCGCATCCTGACCACCACCATGCAGACGCACTTCATTTTTCACGTGCACCGGTCCCCCGCTTTTACGCCGTCCGATGGGCTGATCCGCGGTGATGGAATCCATGAATTCCCCTTCAAGAATCGCCAAATACGATTTTTGAACCCGGCGTTCCTGAATCGCCATTTGATACCTCCGCGCCACCGCCGGACGGCGCGCGAAAATAACCAAGCCGCTCGTTTCACGATCCAACCGCGCCACCAAATGCAATTTGTCCGCCTGCAGGTATTCGCGCACCGCGCCCACCAGACTCGACCACGGTCCATTCTTGGAAGGGTGACAGACCAACCAACCGGGTTTGTTGATTATCAAGAGATCATCGTCCTCCTGAAGGATCCAGTCCGTTAATTCCTGCGGATCGACGAGGGGCGCGTCGGGATTGTTGATTTCCGAATCAGGCATTGCTTTGCCCCCCTGAAGATGTATCACCCGCGCGAAACTGCTCCAGGCGCAGCTTTTCCATCGCCCAGCCCGCAATGCGCGCACTGCCTGCTTTGCTCACAAAACGATGCAGGGATGCGATGATGCAATTTTTCCAACCGGTCACCACGACCGCCTTGCGGCGCGCCAGGGCACGCAGTGTCAGCGCCGCCACTTCCTCCGCCGTCATATCCAGCCATTGATTCAAACCACCCTCGCCCGGCGGGCTCTCAAACCCCGCCGCCTTAAAGAAATTCGACCGGGTCGGCCCGGGACAGACCGCCAATGCATGCACCCCGGTTTCCCGCAATTCGTCGTTGAGTGCGAGTGACCAGTTCAAAACAAAGGCTTTGCTCGCCCCATACGTCGCCATTTGCGGAGTCGCCTGAAAAGCGGCGGTCGATGCGACATTCACCACTGCACCGCCGCGTTCCAAGATCTGCGGCAACAATCGCGCCGTTAAATCGACCACTGCACGCACATTCAGATCAATCATACGGAGCTGTTTCTCAGCATCCAATTCCGCAAACGCCCCATAATCACCAAAGCCACTATTGTTGATCAAAAGCACCCCACCCGGCGCTGCCGCCGCAATGCGTCCCTCCGCCCACTCCGCCGCCAGTGCCAGAGCCGCTCCATCGCTTAAATCCACCCCGTAGTGCCCGGACGAATCCGCCGAAAAAAATGCCGGTTTTGTCCGAGAAAGATTGCAAAGCTCCAAACCCGGCTTAATATTTAAAATTGCCTTGATTAGAGCGCTCCCAATTCCCGAAGAACCCCCAGTCACTACTACGAGTGAAACACGGTTTAAGTATTCCCGCGGCGACGGTGTCGGCGAGCGGGGAAAGGAACTTTTCGATTTCGCGACTTTCATAAATTTAACAATGGGTATCACAGTACCCATTCAACCACAACCACACAACCAAGGACGCAAAATATGAAAGATCAAGACATCATCATCTCCGGTATCAACATCACCCTTACGGATGCGATGAAAAACATGGTTCATGAGAAAGCGACAAAACTCTTTGAGCACGACGACCACATCGTGCGCATGCGCGTGGAATTGGAATACGCGCCGCATAACAAGACTCACGAAGGAGAATACCTCGCCAAAGGCCACCTTGAAGTTAGGGGAAATGATCACATTGTACGGGTCGCCAGCGACGACACCTACAAGTCCATCGACCTGATGGTGCAAAAACTCGACCGCATGCTGCGCCGCCGCTCCCGCCTCGAACGAGTCAAACGCAAGATTACCCACGAAGTGGATATCCCCGCCGCGATTCCCAAGGCCATCTAAGCAGCTTCACACTCAAGACAACCGAACAAGCGCAGGCCCGGGCAACTACACCCGGGCTTGCATTTTGCCCGCAAAATCCAATCCTATCACCCTCTATGTCACACCAAATCTATCAAATCCTACACATCCTCGGCATCCTCATGGTATTCCTCGGCTACGGCGCACTCCTCGGTCGCGCCCTCGCGGGAAGCGACTGCCCCCGCCTTAAAAAGATGGGTTCCATCACCAGCGGCATCGGCCTCCTCCTCATCCTCGTAGCGGGCTTCGGTTTGATCGCCCAGCTTGGCTACAGCTACAGCGAAACCTGGATCTGGATCAAACTCGCGGTCTGGGTCGCGCTCGGCGGCATGATTGTCGCCATCAACCGCAAACCCTGCTGCGCTCCAAAGATCTGGTGGGTCCTCCTCGCCCTCGGTGCCATCGCCATTGCCGCAGTCTACTGGTTCCGTTTTCTCTAGGGCATAATTATTTTCCAAAACTTAGCCTTGATTAAAACAAGCGAAGCACGCAGATTACTCGCTTCCATTTAATGCACCTGTAGCTCAATTGGATAGAGCGCCTGACTACGAATCAGGAGGTTCGGGGTTCAAGTCCCTGCAGGTGTGCCACTTTCAAACCAATAAATAAGCGGTCTCCAGACGGAGTCCGCTTTTTTGTGCCCGATCGAAATTAATTTATAGGCGATTTATACGGGCCTTAAATCTCGGGCCAAACCAGCGCACGGCTTAGTACATGATCAATCGACGCCAGCGGCTTACCTGTAGTAAAATTTGCGATGGATGGGGAATTTCTACTCAATTAACCCGTTGAAAATAATGCCCATTACCAATGGGCGCGGTGTTAATATGCGTCCTGAGTAGAGTCGCAGTAATCACACTTCAGGACTTTTACGCTGCGGCATAGAAACAGCCCGAGCAGGAAGAAGAAGAACGCAGGCATGATGTAAACAATTCCCACAACACCTACAGCGATGGCGTCTGCTTCGTTGTTCGGATCCGGATTCATTTCGCTGATCCCGGTAAACATGGCGATCAAAACAAGCACAGATGGTATCAAAAACAATAATCCGATACAGCCGCCTACCCCGCCGTAACGGAGCTTCTTGCGCCTTGAGAGATTCCCCTTCTGACAGACGGGGCAAGTGATTTGTTTAGTTGGTGTTTTCATTGGTTTATCAGTTAGCGTCTCGAATGCTGCCACAGAGGGGGGAACTACATTTAAGGACCATGCGGTTTTGACACATGAAGAGTCCGAGCGAAGCTCCGAGCAGGGATGCTAAAACTTTCAGATACAGTAAGCGCTCGATGATCTCAAAGCTGTCTTCGTCCTGCTGGTAGTAATCGACTAAATCGGACAAGGCAAAGCATAGTGATGGCAATGCGATAAAGAAGAGAATAATTCCGATTCCCACACCTGCCCCTCCGAATCTCAGAATCTTTTTGCGTGAGAGCGCCCCTTTCAGGCAGACTGAGCAGGTGATTGATGTTGAAGGTTTCATTGATGGAGTTCTCGGTAGGCTTTTAATTGGCGTTCAAAGACGAAGATCATCATTGCGTAATCGTCGGGCCATTCTTTGGCGGCTTTTAATAGAATTTGGTGAATCGCCTTGGGACCGTTCTTATATTTTTCGTGGTATTCGCCGACCTTCTTAGCCGCTTTTGTTTGCCGCTCGATAACGAACTTTTGCATTGTGTAATCGCCTGGCCATTCTTTGGCGGCTTTGGCTTTAATTTCGGCGATGATATCGGCGAAGCTCAAAAGCGGAAACAGGCAGGCGAGGACGGTTAGTGTCCAAAGTGCTTTTTCATATTAATGAATAATATGACATTTTAGTGGGTTGTATTCCAATAAAAAAAGCCACTCGGGAAAGCGGACCTGAGTGGCGTGAAGTAATCTGAATTAATTTGCCTGCGAATATTTCGCGAGGGGGCCTTGGTGTGGGTCGCCGACCGACTTTGGCATGACGGTATCGCCGTCAAACAGGTTGCGGTAGATGATGCCGAATGCGATGGTGTATTTTGGAAAGATCCAGAAGTAAGCGATACCCAGGGTGAAGAGACCGAGGATTAGCCACAGGAAAAACATGAAGTAATATTTGAAAAGCAGCGCGAAGGAACCCGAGAGCCGAACCGCCGCGATTGAGCGTTTGATTGCGGCTATTACGCCTAAATCCTGATCAACGATGAGCAGCACGGCAAAAGAAAGCAGGATGCCGACGTAAACCGAGAGTAAGACAACTGCAAGTACACTGACCGCTAAGACAACAGTAAAAACCGCATCTCCAGCTAATACTGATACGGCTGTTATCATCCAGACACCCGCCAAAAGGAGAAAAAAGAATAACCAATACAAAACCGTAAACCCGAATAGGGGCCAAATTTTATTATAGTGCCCGAATATCGAACCAACCCGAATCATTTGTTCACGCGCCCGGGCTAGACCCAGACACGAGATCCCTGCCAAAAGCGGCAGGGTCAATAAAGGAGACAGGAAGAAATCAAAAATCAACTGAATCGCAAAAAGAACGTCAGGCGAAGCCCCCGTTACTTCAGCAATCGCGGAAGGCAGGGCTAAGAGTATTGCAATCCCTCCATAGGCAAGCATGGCCAGGTTGAGGGTCTTGAGCTGACCCTCCCGTTTGATTTTCGCTTCGTCCAGAATCGTGCTTAGCTGATAATTCATAACTATTGGATAGGGGTATAATGCGGATTTGTCATTGATATTCTACGGATTATATTCTCCATCACAGCTTCACACATTCATACCTTAAACCCCCTTCGCGCATTTCTTGGTTAACCTTCAACGTTTCAATCACAAGCAAAAGCGTGGAAGCGACACTCTTGTCGCTTTCCAGCAAAAAGCAAAGCGGCAGGATTGCCGCTTCCACGATATCCCACGCTCTATTCCTCTGCGTTACAAAATACGGCAGAGCCGGAAACCACTCATTCTCACTAATCAAACACTAATATTTTTATTTTAAGGATCAGCGAAAATAAGCGCCTATTAGCGGTCGCCAGCTAGGCTGGCCTCAGGGCAGCGCTGTGGGGTTGGAAGTTGTTAGTTGAACGTTGAAAGTTGAACGTTCGACGTTCTTTAGAGTAAGATTAAGACTGATCCCACCTTCACACTTTCCCACCTTAAACCCCTTCCGTGGTTCCCTCCCCAGAAAGCTTTAATCACGAACTACACGCTGCCTATTCCGGCACCTTGATATTGGCGACATGGTAAGTCGGGTCATCCGGTAAAAGAATGACATCGACCATGCTATCGGCTTTTTTGAGCAATTCGCGGCAATTGGGACTGATATGCTGCAAGTGCAGGATCTTGCCGGCGGCGCGGTAGCGGTCTGCGAGTTTACTGATGGCATCGAGGCCGGAGTGGTCCCAAACCCGCGAATCTTTGAAATCGATAATAACCTCCTCCGGGTCCGAGGCGGGCTTGAATTCATTACTGAACTCGGTGGCGGAGCCAAAGAAGAGCGGGCCATGCAAATAGTACACTTTAACGCCGTCCTTACGGGTTTCGGAGGAGCGGTGAATGTGGTGCGCGGATTTCCACGCAAAGGCGAGTGCCGAGACAATCACGCCGGAAATAACGGCAAGCGCGAGGTTGTGCGTTACGACCGTTACACCGGAAACCAGCACCAGCACAAAGGCATCGGTCTTGGGGATCTTGCGAAGGATGCGGAAGCTGGACCATTCAAAGGTGCCAACCACCACCATAAACATCACGCCCGTCAACGCCGCCAATGGAATGCGTTCGATCAGCGGGCTCGCGAAGAGAATAAAGATGAGGAGGAAACTACCTGCGGCGATCCCCGACAAGCGGCCGCGACCACCGGAGCGGATATTGATGATACTCTGCCCGATCATGGCGCAGCCACCCATCCCGCCAAAGAAACCGGTCACCACATTCGCAAGCCCTTGCCCCACGCACTCGCGGTTGCTCTTGCCCCGCGTTTCGGTCAATTCGTCAATCAGCGTCAAGGTCATCAGGGATTCAATCAAACCAACCGCCGCGAGAATAATGGAAAATGGGAGAATGAATTGAAAGGTGTCCCAATCGAGCGGGATATTAAACTGCACGAGACTCGGAAGTCCGCCGCCAATCGCGGACATATTACCGACCACGAGGGTGTCGAGCTGGCAACCGATCACGATCAGACTGACCGTGACAATTGCAACGAGCGAAGACGGAACCTGGGTGGTCAACTTTGGCAGGAATTGGATAATGAACATCGTGAGCGCGACCAATCCAAGCATCAGATAGAGCGCGGAACCGCTGAGCCATGCTGCGCCGGGTTCGGTCGGCGCGCCGGTAAACATCGGGAACTGTGCCTGAAAAATCACAATCGCCAATCCATTGACAAATCCGAACATCACCGGTTGCGGGATGAGTCGAATAAAACGCCCCAAACGCATCGCCCCGCAGCCCACTTGGATGAGCCCCATCAAAATGACCGCCGCAAATAAATACTGCAGGCCCGCATTTTCGCCCAAGCCCAGCTCCAGACCCCGCTCATTGCCGAGCTTGACGAGTCCGACCATAATAACCGCCAAGGCGCCCGTCGCGCCGGAAATCATCCCAGGGCGTCCACCTGCCACCGCAGTGATGAGGCATACCATAAAGGCGGCATAAAGACCCACCAGAGGCGGCACCCCCGCAATGATGGCAAACGCCACGGCCTCGGGAACAAGGGCTAGTGCGACCGTCAGGCCAGAGAGAATATCGTCTTTTGTATGCAGACGATTGCCGAATTTTCGGTAAATAAGATGAATCACAATAGTAGTCTCGTTGAGTAAGGCAGAACCCGGTTCGGTTACAGCGCCACGGAGATAAGGGTCTATCGACTCTGCGTGCAAATAGAATCGCTTTTCCGTTCGCAATTAACACCGTAGCGGAATGTCCCAAGCCCATGCAGCCCCGCGCCGTATCGCCATTATCGGCGGTGGCGCCGCCGGATTCTTTGCCGCGGTGACCGCCGCCGAGGCGAATCCTGAAGCGACCGTGATGCTCTTCGAGAAGGGAAAACATTTCCTGCAAAAGGTTAAGATCTCGGGAGGCGGGCGCTGCAACGTGACCCACAGTTGTTTTGATCCCGCCGAACTGGCATCCCATTATCCCCGTGGTGCCCGCGAACTCCGCGCCGCCTTCCATCGCTGGCAACCCCGTGACACCATCGAATGGTTCACCCAGCGCGGGGTCCCGATTAAACGCGAACCCGACGGACGCATGTTTCCCACCACCAATGATTCGCAGACCATCATCGATTGCCTGCGCCAAGCCGCGCGCGTGTCGGGCGTCGAAACCCGCAGGGAATGCGGCCTCGCCGACCTGAGCCATATCCCCGGCACCGGCTTCAAGCTCACCCTTACCGATGGTAACGTCATTGAAGTCGATGCGCTTTGCATCGCTGCCGGTTCCTTGAAAAACTCCGCCCTCCCCGACGCGCTCCGTGCCCTTGGGCATCACATTGAACCACTGGCACCCTCCCTTTTTGCCTTCAACGTGAACGACGCCCGTCTCCATGGACTCGCGGGCCTCTCCGTGCCAACGGCGCGCGTCACCGCCCTCCCCGCGAATCAACCGCAATCCGGTCCGCTCCTGATCACGCACCGCGGACTCAGCGGCCCTGCGGTCCTGCGCGCCTCCGCCTGGGGCGCCCGCGAAATTCAGGCCGCCAATTACCACTTCACCCTCACGGTCAACTGGCTCGGCGATTGCGGGGAAGCCGACCTGCAAGCCGCGTTCAAGCAACTGCGGCAAAACGCCCCCCGCAAAGCCATCAAGAATACCCCTATCGAGCCCCTGCCCCGTCGCCTTTGGGAACGCCTTGTGCATCACGCCGGAATCCCAGAGGACTGCCCCTGGGCACAACTCAGCAAACAATGCGAAACCGCCCTGCTCTGCGAATGCCTCGCCGGATCCCATGAAGTCGAGGGCAAAACCACCAACAAAGATGAATTCGTCACCTGCGGCGGGGTACGTTTAAAGGACGTGGATTTCCGCCGAATGGAGAGCAAACGGATCCCCAACCTTCACTTCGCGGGGGAATGCCTCGACCTCGACGGCATCACCGGCGGCTTCAATTTCCAAGCCGCCTGGACCACCGGCCGCATCGCGGGATTGGCGATGGCAGGCGATACCTAAGCAGCGCGTTTGTAGAGCAGGTTTGAGACGAAGAGCATCGCGAAGATGGGGAGTCCGGCGGCCATCCAGGCGGGAATGATTTGGCGTTCGCCGAGCATGGATGCAATGCTGATCAGGACGTAGAAGGCCGCAAAGAAGGCGAGGCTTTTGGAGATTCCGACCATCGGGCTGATGCGGACCCCGGAGACTGCAAAGGGCACCGCAATACCGACCATGATGAGACAGGTGAAGGGGCTGGCGAGTTGTTGAAAGTAGCGCACGAGGTAGGCGTGCACGGCGGGGTTATCCTCGGGGGGAATGGTCTTGATGATGCGGTGCAGTTCGTGGAGCGAGAGTTCTTTGGGTTGTTTATGGAGGGCGAGCATGAGGCCGGGATCTTCCGTGAATTCGGGGAAGCGTTTTTCCTCGAAGGGGATAATGCGGAGGGGGTCGCCGCTGACGGGATCGAGGAGGAGTTCCCGGCCATTGAGAAAAACCCAGCTCCCCTGGGTATCGTCGTAGTAAGCCTCACTGGCGGAGATGCGGTGCGATTCGTGACCTTCGGCATCGCGCAGGTGGACATTGACTCCGAGGGCAAGCCAGGCGCGTTCACTGAAACGGTTCATGAACCAAAGGCGTCCGTCGCGGCGGTTATCGAAGCCCATGTTGTATATAAGGCCGACATCGCGGGATTCCATGACCGCTTCACGGGCGGCGAAGTCGAGGTTATCGAAGAAAGTGCGGGACTGCTCCACGGTTTTGGGAACGAGAAAGGCGGTGAGGTAAAAGAGCCCCGCGGAAAGGAGGAGGCCCACGATCCAGAGGGAGCGACTGATTCGCATAAGGCTGTGACCCTGAGCGCGGAGGGCGATGATCTCGTTGTTGCGGTGGAGGTTGCCGAGGGCAAAGAGAAGGGAAACCAGAAAAATGATGGGCAGGACCAGCGGGAGGTATGCCGGGAGGGAGAGCAGGAAAAAATAGACGATTTGCGGAAAGGTGGCCTGTGCCTGCAAGAGGTCGGGTATTTTATCCAACATATTCTGCAGGATCAAAACCCCCAGCACGAGGCCGAAGGTCAAGAGAAAGGCGCTGCCCCACTCCTTTAAAATATAACGGTCGATCAAAGACATTAATGCTTATTTACGACGTTTATGAGCCATTTGTCACTCTGTTTAGGTGGTTTTTTGCTGGATTCTGTTTTTTTCCTGCCTGTTAATAACGCCCAATGTCCAATTTAAAAGATTCATGGAACTCCCGAATAGGGGTCATTCTCGCGGTAGCGGGCAGCGCGGTGGGCTTGGGGAATTTCCTGCGCTTCCCCGGGCAAGCGGCGGAATACGGCGGCGGCGCCTTTATGCTCGCCTACTTTGTCGCCTTTCTCCTCATCGGTCTACCGATCTGTTGGGCGGAATGGACGATGGGGCGTCAGGGCGGGAAACTGGGGTTCAATTCCTGTCCCGGTATTTTCAATATTCTGACAAAAAAGCCCGCGTTTAAATACCTCGGGGTGATTGGCGTATTAATACCGATCATCATCTACATGTATTACGTGTATATCGAGGCATGGTGCCTGGGCTATGCCGTGAATTTCTTTGCGGGCGATTTAAACTTTAAAACGGTGGAGGAATCGGGCGGTTTCTGGGGCGGATTCATCGGGGCAAAGGAAAACGGGAGCGCCCTGGGCTTTGGGATGCAACAGGTCGGATTCTATCTGGTGCTGGTGTTTATCCTCAACTTCCTGCTGATTTACCGGGGGCTCTCGCGCGGGATTGAATTGTTCTGCCGTTACGCCATGCCGACCCTCGTTATTTTGGCAATCGTGATCCTGGTGCGGGTGCTCACCCTTGGCACGCCCGACGCCGCACTGCCGGAACGCAACGTCAACAACGGGCTTGGGTTCATGTGGAACCCCACCAAGCATGTGGTGGAAACCCGCGATGCGGAGGGGCTCTGGGTTGTCGCGGAGGAACTGGTGGATGCGAAGCGTATCGAGGAAGCCGGGATTCATGCGGCCGCTCATGAGGACCATCGCCTGCGGCGCATCACGGTGGTGGAGCAATTGCGGAATCCCCAGCTTTGGCTTGCGGCGGCGGGGCAAATTTTCTTTTCCCTCTCGGTCGGCTTCGGGGTGATCATCACCTATTCGAGTTATCTGAAGCGAAAGGATGATGTCGTGCTCAGCGGACTTGCCGCCACCAGCGCCAATGAATTTTGCGAAGTGGCGCTGGGGGGCCTCATCACCCTCCCCGCTGCAGTGACCTTCCTGGGGGTCGCGGGCGTCGCGGGAATGGGCACCTTCGGTCTCGGTTTCAACGTCCTGCCGATGGTCTTTGCCAGCATGCCCTACGGGGCGCTCTTTGGAGGGCTGTTCTTTTTCCTCTTATTCCTGGCGGCGGTGACGAGTTCGCTCTCGATGCTGCAACCGGGAATCGCATTTTTGGAGGAAGCCCTGCGCCTGAACCGCAAACAGTCGGTCGCGCTCCTCGGTATGATCACGGCAGTGGGCTGTGCCTTTGTCGTTTATTTTAGCTTCGAGGTCAAAGCGCTCGACACCCTCGACTTCTGGGTGGGCACCTTCCTCATCTTTGTCCTTTCGACCATCCAGATTATTATCTTTGGCTGGATTGTGGGAATCGAGAAGGGTTTTGCGATGGCTCATGAGGGGGCGGCGCTTCGCATTCCGGGGATCTATAAATTCATCATGAAATACGTGAGCCCCCTCCTCCTGATCGCGATCTTTTTCATGTGGATCGCGACCAATATCTTCGGCCTTAACTCCGGCACCGGGGAGGCAGGCTACAGCAATTACGTAAAGGATCTCTTTATAGAACCCAACCTCGTCGCTTGGCTCAGTATTCTATTGATTGGCCTCGTGGCGGCATTCTTCGCCTTCTGTGTGGCGCTCAACCCCGCCTATAAAACCACAAACCGAGAGGATTAAACCATGACTAGCAACGGATGGATCATCATGTTTGTTTCAGTGTTGGGCGTGAGCGCGCTCTTGCTCTGGTGCATCATCAAAGTTTTGAAAACACCGGAAGACGCGGAACACCTGCACGGTCTCGAGCAGGAAACCCCGGACGTTGAACCGAGGGATTAGCCCGCCAGCACCGCGACCGGACCAAGGTTCTGGTCATGGAATTCTTGGAGGCGCGCCATCACTTTTGCGGGGTCCTCGATCTTCATGACTTCCTCCACTAAATCCTGTGCGCGTTGGACGTGCAGTTTGCGCAGGTAGTATTTCAATTCCGGCAAAAGTCCCGCCGCCATACTGAGGGAATCGGCACCCATCCCCAAGAGCAGGCTCGCAAAAAGCGGATCACCCGCAATTTCACCACAAACACTCACTGGAACCCCCGCCGCTTTGGCACCGTCAAAGATGGTCTTGAGAGTGCGCAACACCGCAGGGTGCGCAGGCTCATACAGGTGCGCGACGCGATCATTGAGGCGATCGACCGCCATGAGGTATTGAATCAAATCGTTGGTCCCGAGGCTGAAGAAATCGACCTCCTTTGCGAGCAGGTCAATCGTGAGGGCCGCACTTGGGATTTCAATCATAGCACCCACCGGAATAGCGGCATCAAAGGCAACCCCTTCGTTCTCCAATTCATTTTTGGCCTTTTCCAGCATCGCCTTGGCGCGCTGCAATTCCTCCACCCCGCTTATCATGGGAAACATGATCTTAACGTTCCCATGCGAGCTGGCTCGCAGAATGGCCCGCAGTTGCACCATAAATATGTCCGGGGTTTCCAGACAAAAACGAATCGCGCGGAATCCCATAAAGGAGCTGTCCACCACCTTATCCGGCACCTCAATCGTCTTGTCGCCGCCAATATCCAAGGTGCGAAAAATCACCGGACGTCCCATCGCGGAGGATGTCACTGCATCGTATTCCTCGAATTGCTGTTCCTCAGAGGGATAGCCATGATGCCGCAAAAAGATGCCTTCCGTCCTAAAAAGCCCAACCCCATCCGCATGCACTTCATCCACTTGGGGAAATTCTTCCATGCTCTCGATGTTCGCCATCAAGGGCAGTTTCGTGCCGTCCAGCGATTCACTGGGTAAATTCAGAGCGGTGCGGTAAAGCGCATCCATCTTCTGGCGCTCGGAGGCGAGCTTGCCGAATTGCAGGAGGCGTTCCTCGGTCGGATGAATCACGACCAGTCCATCGTAGCCATCCACCAGAATCATATCTCCGCTGCGGATCTGATGGGTGGCATCATGCAAACCCACCACCGCGGGAATTTGCAGTGAACGCGCCATGATAACGGAGTGACTGGTCTTTCCGCCCGCATCGGTAATGAAGGCAAGGAGTTTGTCTCGTTCAAGATTGGCGGTATCAGAGGGCGTTAAATCGGTGGAGACAATGACACTTGCCTGCTCGACGTGCCCGAGGTCGACGTTCTGCAGGCCGATGAGATTGTGTAACAAGCGCCGCGATACATCTTGAATATCGGTAACCCGTTCCTTGAGGTATTCATCCTCCATGGAACTGAAGAAAGCCATGTAGCGCTGCGCGACTTCGTTGTAGCAGTGCTCAATGTTTTGTCTCGAATCCCGAACCTCGGTGGTGACCTCATCAATGAGCGCGGTGTCTTCAAGCACCATCAAGTGGGCGTCGAAGATGCGGGCCTCGCCCTCCCCCAAATTTGAGGCGACCTTGTTGCGCACCGCCGTGATCTCGGCACGCGTCTCCAGCATCGCCTGTTCAAAACGCGCAAACTCTGCCTCCAGCTCCGATTCGTCTAAAGGATAATGGGGGATGTCCAGTTCGTTGCGTTGATAGACAAAGGCGGGGCCATGCACTACGCCCGGAGAGGCTGCAATGCCTTTGATGACGATTTCGGCATGGCGGTCGGGTTGCATCAGAGGATAGTGAGTCACTTCGAAATAAGAACAGATCCGAAGTTCCTTTAAAATTTATTGATTATAATAGGGCAGTTTCAACAAAAAAGACAGAATCGCCCCATGCTGATTCGATAATGGGCTTCAAATCCTTTTGTTTAAGCGCTCCAAACCCTGGAAGCGCAAAGCAACAACTCCCGCTTCCGCTCATGCCGCAGACCACCCCGCGCTCGCGCAAATCGCCCAGCAAGGCATTGATAGCTCGATATTTGCGACTCACCACCGCTTCAAAAGAATTAAAAATCAGTCCCTTGGCGTCCGCTTCAAGCAGCGCCTGCGTCTCGGACTCCGTTGCATATGTACCGGGCGCGTCGGCACGCAGGGCGCCATAGGCCCATGCCGTACCAATCCCAAAGGATGGTTTAAATAAGATAATCGTCTGCCCGCGCAGGGATGCGACCTGTGCCGGAGGTGCCGCCTCCAGTCGTTCCCCGCGACCACGCATCAAACAAAAGCGCGGTTCCAGGAAAAATGGGCAATCGGACCCCAAGCCGGCAGCAAGTCCACGCAGGGCCTCCATCCCGAGGGGTGTTCCCTCCAGCTCATTCATCGCCAGCAATGCCCCCGCAGCATTGCTACTGCCGCCACCCAGACCCGCGCCAAAGGGAATGCGCTTTTCCAGATTGAAATCGTAATGCCCCGAGTTCCCGGTCACGGCTCGAAACGCCGCCGCAGCCTTTAAAACAAGGTTGCTGCCATCAACCGGAACCCCCGGCATCGAGCAAGTCAGACGATCCCGCCCCGAATCCAGCACCCGAACCGTCAATTCATCCGCAAATTCAAGCGGTGCAACCAAGGAAGTCAGTTCATGGAAACCATCCTCCCTCAGCCCGTGCACCGCCAACATGAGGTTCACCTTGGCGGGCGTCCTCACTATCGACTCGCGGTCTGCACTTTTTGCACCATTCATTATCTAGAGAAATGTCGTCTGCGGCCCTCACTGCCAATATAAATTAAATTCCGGCATTTCTGTTTTGCTTTCTGCTCCCTATTTTTAAGAGTATCGCCCTATGACTCAAGCGAATGGCTGCCAACTTATCCTCGCACTCGACGTTGAAACACGTGAAGAGGCACTCGCCACCCTCCAAACCCTTGGCGATTCCCTGCAATGGGTCAAAATCGGGCTCCAATTATTTACGGCGTGCGGGCCCGATATCGTTCGTGAAATTCACGACCTCGGCTACCGCGTTTTCCTCGACCTCAAATTGCACGACATTCCCAATACCGTTGCAAAGGCCGTTCAAAGCATAGCCACCTTGCCGGTGGAGCTCCTTACCCTCCATGCCATCGGAGGCGCGGAGATGATTCAATGGGCGAACAAAGCGCGCGAGGACCACGCCCCGAACCTCAACCTCCTTGCGGTCACGGTTCTGACCTCCATGAGCGATGCTCAATTAAAAAGCCTCAACATTCCCGCCACCACCGAGGCGCAGGTTCAACATCTCGCGGAACTCAGCCTTTCGGCAGGCGCTCAAGGCCTGGTCTGTTCCTCCCTCGAACTCGTCCCGCTCCGCTCGCGCTTCGGGCCCGATCCCCTCTTCGTCACCCCGGGCATCCGTCCGGCGGGCAGCGATAGCGATGAACAAAAACGCGTCATGACCCCCGCCCTCGCCGCGAGCGCCGGATCCAGTTTCATCGTGGTGGGACGTCCCATTCTGCGCGCTGCAGACCCCGCCGCCGCAGCCCGCGCCATACGCGCCGAACTCGCCTAAGACTCAATGAAAACACTGGTCCTTCTCGCTGGCGGCAGCGGCGCACGCATGGGCAATGCGATACCGGACAAGACCCTTGCCCCGCTTGCGGGCCACCCCGTTATCACGCACTCCGCGCACGCCTTTCAAGCAAGCGGGCGAGTCGACCACTGCATCGTGGTCTATCGCAATGCCGAACAACTCGAGCAATTACAGACCGTCCTTGCCTCGCTCGAAATAAAGACGGAATTTGTGCAAGGTGGGTCCACCCGCCAAGCCTCGGTTTACAATGCTCTGCAAGCGGTCAGCGATTCCACTTCCCATGTTTTCATCCACGACGCCGCGCGTCCGCTCATCAGCCCTGCCGCGATTCAGCAGGTGGAGACGGCGTTGGAAAAGCATGAAGCGGTAGTCTTGGCGCGCCCCGTCACCGATACGATCAAACGCATCCCCGCCAGTGGTGAAATTAAAAAAACCAGCCTCGAAGACCTCGACCGCAATCGGCTCTGGGCGATGGAAACACCGCAGGCCTTCGCTTTCCCCGCTATCCTCGAGGCTTATTCCAAGGCATTTGAAGCAGGGCGCTCCTTTACCGATGACGCGGCGGTCGCCAGCCAATGGGGTATGCCATTAACTTTGGTCAGTAATCCCGACCCCAACCCAAAAGTAACGACTCCTCAGGATTTGGCTTGGATTGAATATCTTATTGCAAAACGGCCTAGGGATTGATTCATCCCAAGGCCGTATAACATAACTGGCAAACTAGTTAGAATTTACCAACTACCGTGAAAGTTGCATTCATGGGAGCCCCTACCGTGGCTTGACTATTCTTGTGGGCATTCGGGTAATAAAGCTCGTCCGTGAGATTCTCGATATTGAGCTGTAGCTTTAACTTATCAGAGAGCTTGTAATAAATGGCGGCATCAACCCGGGTGAAAGAAGGCAGATATGCGGTGCCCCCTGTGTTGGTGAGACTCTCAGCTTGGTGCGTCAGGCCCAAGCCAAGGCTTAACTGGTCGTTGAGGATATACTTATTCCAAACAGAAAACATTGTTTCGGGTATTTCTCTCAGATTATCGCCGTCACTATCCTTACCCTCAAGATGACTGTATCCAGCAATCAAAAACCAATTATCGGTAAGTTGACCCTGTAGCTGTAACTCATAGCCGCTGACCTCGCCCTTCACATCACGCACGAGCGCCTCGTTGTTTAATCCATTATAATTTTCCTGCTGAATGGCATCAATTTCAAACAGCGCTGCCGTTATGCTCAGGTTTTGGTTGAAATCAAATTTCAAGCCCACTTCGGTATTCTCATAGAAATTCGGGTCTAAATTGGTGTTCGAGGCGGTCGCATATTGTTCGTCACCACTCTTGAGCTGATACGCTTCACTGTAGCTTGCATAGAGGGTAAGGTTTTCCTTGGGCTTGTAGACAAAACCCAATCGTGGTGTAGCCACGCTATCATTTCGATCAACGGCCTCTGAAACATCGCCATTGGCATCATACTTGATCGAATTTTGGTCAATATCATCCAATCGCAAACCCAGAACCAGGCTGAGTGAATCGGTGAGATCAATCTCGTCGTTTAGATAAAGTGCCAGAACGGACACATCATTGCTGGTATTATCACCAAAGGTGTCGAAGTCATTGGTCACTGCTCCTACACTATCGCTTCCAACCCCTCCACTTAATGCAATCGGTCGCTGTATGACAAACTCATTGGCAAACGAAGCCTTGTTCCGGGTATTGTCATTGTTGGTGCGGATCGATTCAAGGCCGGCAATGAAGGTGTGCTGCATTCCAAGTAGATCCAATTCAGCAACCAGATCAGCTGATACGATAAGGCTGCTTCTTTTTGTTGTATCGATGTATCCACCCAGAGGAATGGTCAGATCGGTCGCCTCGGCTTGAGCATTGGGATATACGTTTTGATAAAGCTTATCGAAATCGTTATACGTTATGTTAAATCTGCTCTTAAGAACGTCTGAGTAATTATTCTCCAGTGAAGCTTTAAAAACATGCGCCCGGAGTTTCGAAAAATTATCCTGATCATCACCAAATACAATATCCTTGAACGCTTCCACCGGTTCATTCGTAGTGCTGGAAGTTGGAATACCACGATCAATAAAACGCTTGGTGTCCAAAAATTCATAGGACAAATCGAGTACCGAATTTTCGCTCAGTAGGAATTTCACAGTCGGGTTGATCCCATACTCATTCGCGTAGAAGAAATCTCGATGGCCGTCCAAATCATTATTAAAAACGTTTACCCGAAACGCCGCTGACTCGCCCAAAGCGATGTTACTATCGAACTGTGCGGTAGCACTGTTAAAAGTATTATAAGATAACTCGTAGGTATTAAAGTTTTCACCAATCGCAGCTTTCTTCATGACGCGATTCAGCACCCCACCGGTTCCGCCCCGTCCGAAAAACATCGCATTCGGGCCGCGTAAAATCTCAATACGCTCCACATTATAAAGAGGCCGGTAGTATTGAACATCGTCGCGCACCCCATCGACAAAAAAGTCAGCCGTCGAGCGCACCCCTCTAAACACGATCTCATCGCGGTGACCTTCACCCTGCGATGTATTGACTCCCGGAGTGTATTCAACGATGTCACTGATACTATCGAAGCCCTGCTGCGAGATCAGGTCGGAACTAAGAATCGTCAAACTCTGCGGAACCTCAATGATGGGTGTCGGGCTTTTCAATGCATTGACTTCATCCTTGTAAAGGGAGGATCCCATTACGACAAAATCGTTTAATACATAAACTTCATCCGGATCGCCTTCATTTGCAAAAGCAACTACTTGGAACGATCCAAGCAAAGTAGTGATGATAGATTTAGCAACTGACCTATAATTTTTCATTTAGATAGTGAGTTAATGAATTAGATACTACTGTAAATGTGACTCATTCTCAGTAATAACTAGTTGAAACTGAGTCTCAATATACTCACTGTCAACCCCTTATTAAAAAAAGTAGCACGTCCATAATCGAACAGGCTTAGCAAGGTTAATCCGGAAGAGCCCGGGTCATTGAAGCGCCTTGAAAAACGCCGCCAACCTCGCGTGATCCTTCACCCCCGGCGCGGATTCCACTCCGCTGTTGACGTCCAGAAAACGGGCTTCGCTTTCTTCCAGCGCAGCGGCAATGTTTTCGGGTGAAAGTCCACCCGCGAGGATGAAACTCGTTTCAGGATGGGCGTTCTGTAGTTCTGAAAAGCGCGTCCAATCTCCGGTCGCACCCGTGCCCCCCGCTTTTTCTACCGAGTAGGTATCGATTAAAACAGTGGCGGCATGGTGCAGGATGATTTCCGGCAAGGCAGCACCTTGGGGGAGGCGCGGCGCAATCCACAAAGACTCGCGCCCGACTGACTCCGACCAGCCCGCGAGTTCACTTTCAATACTCTGCAAGCTCGCATGTATTTGAAAACGCGTGAATCCCGCCGATTGAAAGGCCCGAATTTTTTCAAGCTCCGGCTCAACATCGACGATCACGCATTGTTCCAGCGGAATCGCTGCTGCCAGGGCTTGAGCCCGCTCCAAAGTGACCGCCCTCGGGGAATCCGGGTATGCAATAAAACCAAAGGCATCCGCGCCGTGACTGAGAGCGGCCTCGACATCGACCTCGCGGGTTAGGCCGCAAACTTTTACCTGAATACCATTGTGCATTTGTGCTGCATTAAACGCTCCCCTGCCCTGCAAGCAAATGTATATCGACAGGATTGAAAAGGGCTCACAGATTAATCGGGTTCATGATTCCAAAACAATACCGCCGCTCTTTTGTAGCGATTCTCTTGCTTGCCGCGCTGGCATGTAGCTTTGCGGCATTGAACTTTGGAAGCATCGATATCTCGCCGGGGGAAATTCTTTCGATCTGTCTCGGTTCGCTCGGTTCCTTGCTGGGTCTCGACGATCCCGCTCCGGAAAAGGCGACCATCATCCTTCAACTGCGATTACCCCGCGTTCTGCTCGCCCTCCTCGCGGGCGGTGGTCTGGCGCTCGCCGGCGCAACCCTGCAAGGGCTCTTTCGCAATCCCCTCGCCGACCCCGCTTTAATCGGCGTAAGTTCCGGGGGTGCGGTGGGCGCAGGTCTGGTGCTCCTCCTCGGTTCGACCCTATCTTTCACGCCCGCCATCTGGAGCAGTCCCTATACCCTCATGCTGGTGGCGATGCTAGGCAGCGTCGCAAGCACCCATCTGGTTTACAGCCTCTCCAAAACCGGGGGGCGCATTCACGTCCCGACGATGCTCCTGTGCGGCATCGCGGTCAACGCCTTCGGTGGCGCGCTGGTCGGGGTCATGCTTTTTTGCGCCGACCTCGACACCCTTCGCGAAATCACCTTTTGGGGCATGGGAAGTTTTTCCCGGGCGCCACATCTCGCAGTCTTTGCCGCCAGTCCCCTCTTCCTCGTACTCATACTGCTCCTTCTGCGCCAAAGCCATCCCCTCAATGTGCTCCTCCTCGGCAACGCGGAGGCGCTCCACCTCGGGTTTGATCCCCACCCGATTCAACGCCGCCTCATCCTGCTTTGCGGCGCACTGGTGGGCCTCTCGGTCGCGCTCTGCGGGTCGATCGCATTTGTCGGCCTCGTCGTCCCGCATCTCGTTCGCCTATTAGTCGGCCCCAATCACCGCTACCTCTTGCCCGCCTCCTTTCTCGCGGGTGCCATCCTGATGGTAATCGTCGACCTCCTTGCACACAACCTGCTTAGCAACGCCAACATCCCCATCGGTATTTTGACCGCCTTCATCGGGGCGCCTTTCTTCCTTTACCTGCTCCTCAATGCCAGACGAAAGGAGATCGTATGATTCAGGCAAACGGCATCCAGTGTTCTGTGGGCGCGCGCACACTCCTCGATTCGGTGAACTTCCAACTGGAACCCGGGCGTTTCTACGGACTCCTTGGCCCGAACGGAGCGGGCAAGAGCACCCTCCTGCGCATTCTAAGCGGCGAGCTCAAAGCGCAAACCGGAACGGTCTCAATCAACGGACGCAAACTCTCGGAATGGCCGCTCAATGAACTGGCACAAATCCGCGGTGCCCTACCCCAGCGAGCGGAACTTTCCTTTGAATACACCGTTGAGGAAGTCATCGCGCTGGGTCGCAGTCCTTTCGGCGCCACCCAAAACGAAGCGATAAAAGGCCCCCGGGCGATCGAGGCATCCCTCGAAGCCTTTCAATTGCAAACGCTGCGCGAGCGCTCCTACCTCAATCTCTCCGGCGGCGAACAACAACGGGTGCAACTCGCCCGGGTCTTTGCCCAGATCTGGCGCGAGGAGGATGACGATTCCCCCCGCTGCCTGCTCTTGGACGAACCCACCACCAGCCTCGATCTCTCCCATCAACAGCAACTCCTCCAACTCCTCAGGGAAACCGCCCGTCGTAACACCACGGTCCTCGCGGCGCTCCACGACCCCAATCAGGTAGCGGCGCACGCCGACGCCCTTTTAGTGCTTTGTGGCGGCCAACTGGTTGCAGAGGGCGATGTCGAGGCGGTTCTGAACGATACCCTGCTGGAACGCTACTTCTGTGTGGAGTCCGAAACGCTGCGCACTGCTCAAAACGGGAAAAGTTTTAGCTTTCGCGCGCACCGCAGCCCGCCGCCTTCAGAGCAATAAACCATTGACCGCTAAAGCATGCGCGGCCGACGGGTGCTCGGTTGTTTTTCCGGGCGAAACGGTAAATCAAAAGCCGCCTCAAAATCATAGCCGTCATTGAAATCCTCGGGGCTGTCACTCTCGGTTTTTCCAAGGACCCGACAGGCGACCAGATTAAAGACGATGTTGCCAAAATCGCTGCAGCGCTTCACCCCCCAGCTTTCCAGCACCGAACGCGCCATCGGCCCGTACTGCTCAATCGCGTAAACCCGAATGCCCTCCAGCAATTGCTGTCCCGAGAGGTGATGCCCCTGATTCAGCTGCCCATCCTCATGCAGACTTTTTATACTGTAGTCCAAGGCTTGCCGCAGGAAATAATAGGCCCCGCGCGCATAACGGGGATCGTCCTTGCGAATGGCTCGCACGACCTCGCTGAAATCTCGATTTGAATCCGTCACAATTCAAATAAAACCCACTTATCGCGCTGCGTCAACCGCACCACTGACTGACTTTGCCGCATAGGCATTGCGGCGCGCATCCATCGCCCAAGCGTAAACCGATTCGTAAGTGTCCGCCGATTGATCCCAACTGAAATCAGCAGTCATACCGTTTGCCTGCAATCGGGCATACTCCTCCGGACGATCGTAATAAGTCGAACAGGCCCAACCAACCGTATCGTAAAAGGCCTGCGCCGTAGACGCATCAAAACGAAAACCCGTTCCGATTCCCGTGCCCTCAACATATTGCTCGACCGAGTCAACCAAACCGCCCGTCGCACGCACAATGGGGGGCGCCCCGTATTTCATGGAATACATCTGACTCAGCCCGCAGGGTTCAAAACGACTGGGCATCAATAAAAAATCCGAGCCCGCCACCGAAAGGTGCGCCAGTTGGTTATCAAAGCCAATATGGGCGGCAAAACGCCCGGGATAGCGCACCGCCAGAGCCTTGAATGCCTCCTCCAGAGCAGGGTCGCCAGTCCCCAATACCGCCACCTGCACATCCATCGTTTCCATCAGTCGATCCCCCATGGCGACCAATAAATCCAAACCCTTCTGATCCACCAACCGCGAGACCACCGAATAGAGCGGCACGCCCGCCGCCTCGTTCAAACCATACGCCTTTTGCATGGCAGCCTTGCAAACCGATTTCCCTGAAAGATCATCCGCAGTGTAGAACTCCGGCAAATGCGGATCCGTGGCGGGATTCCACTCAAGCTCATCAATTCCATTGATCACTCCGATTAAATCCGCCGCCCGAAAATGCAAGAGGTGCTGCAGGCCACAACCGCCCTCCGAGCCCTGAATTTCCCGCGCATAGGTCGGGCTCACCGTCGTAATCTTGCTGGAGTGATAAATCCCGCCCTTCAGCATGTTCACCTGCCCGTACGATTCGATACTGTCGGAACGGAAGGTCGACTCCGGCAAGCCTGCAAAATGAATCGTCTCACGCGGAAAATAACCCTGGTGCTGCATGTTGTGTAGCGTCATCACGGTAGCGGCACGCCCCATCGGTCGATCCATCTCGGTGGTGTTCAGGTAAACCGGCAAGAGCCCGGTTGGCCAGTCATGGCAGTGCACCACGTCCGGCATCCACTTTAAATGATAACATAGATCAATCGCCGCACGGGAGAGAAAGGAAAAACGTTGCCCATTGTCGGCCTCGTCACCCGAGGGGCCGCAATACACCTCGGGTCCATCGAAGTATAAATTGTGCTCGATGAGGTAACAGATCGCCTTTGAACCGGGAAGCGGCATTTCCCACACCTGAGCATAGGCTTCATGTCCGCCCATATGCACAATCAAGGGCGAAGATTCCAGCGGGGTGGCATTCTCAATTTCGCGCAAGGCCCTATATTTCGGTAAAACAATCCGCACATCGTGCCCGCGCCCGCTCAATGCCTTTGAAAGCGCCCCCACCACGTCGGCTAGACCTCCAACTTTCACAAGCGGCACAACCTCCGGTGCCACCATTAGGATTTTTTGGCCTTCGCTCACAAGCTATTGGTTCGAAGTACCCGCTCCTTCGGCCTGCTCGCCGGATTCCTCATCCAGAAATGCACTCGGAATTTCCGGAGAATAATTAAAAATTGGCAGTAGACACATCAGCCCCACACAGGTCACACCCAGAATCAGGAATCCCGTGACGTCATGCACCGAGCCGATATCTCCCACCAAAGGAAGAACCCAATGATCATCAATCGCGCCGGATCCGTGGTTGTAAGCCCAATACGTAAGAAAGAGAGCGCGGCACATATTGGTCACAAAGGCGAGACCCATCGCCGCACCGATCAACAGCAATTTCTTCCAAAACTTTTGCAAAAAGACCGCCGCCAAAAAAGACCCCGCAAAAAGGCAGGCAGTCAAGGAGCGGATTCCCGAGCAGGCCTCCTCGACCCCCACCCGGTCCTCACCGTTCAGCACCAAAACGCTGCCCTCACGCTCCAAACTCGCACCCACCAAATCAAAAACCGTAAATACCACCGATGTCACCTGTGATTGCAGAAACACCAAAATCGCTTTTTGCACCACGCCCACCAAAGGAGCCGATAAAAGCCAGATCAACGCCGGAAAAAGAAAGAGGAAGGTCAGCCCAAAGCGTCCCTTCAAACTCATCGCCACGCCATCGGCACGCTCCTTCGAGAAAATAAAGATCATCGACAAAGAGATCGATGCCAAACCCACGGATATCGCGAGCGAGGCCGGGTTTTGCGGTCCGCTAACCGAGCGCAACAAGCCCCCAATCAAAAACAACACGATCCCCGACAATAAGCCAATCAGCGCCGTCCATTCAAAAAGCACCGTCCATATCCCCGTTTTCGGAGCCACCGCCGGAGCGGCATCTCCCAAACGAATCCCACGGAAAAGATACGATTGGATTTGCGGCCAGCGGTCATAGACGACGTAGGCGGCAAAAAGCGGAACCAAATAACCAAAACTGTATTCGTCATTGGTCTGCCACCAATGAAGCTGATCCCAGATCGTGAAAACCACTAATCCCAAAATCAAGCAGCAGCCGTAAAGCGTCTGCCTCGGTAAACTCATAAAGGAAAAGTCGGATTTATTCTCAGTCACGATTTTAATTAGAAATTAGTGGCTAAACAGTGCGACTTTAAGAAAAAAACTCCTACCCTACTCAAAAGCAACCACATAAATACGACTTCAAACCCACCTCTGAGACGGTGCTTTTGGTTCGACCCCGACTCCACCTGGACTATTTTAACACAAGAATACATGCCAGATCCGAACCATCCAAACCTCCAATCCCAAGCCCCACAGGGATTCGAAAGCCTGCAAGCCCATTGGCGCATGCCCTATATCCTCGCGCCCAAATCCAACCCCGCTTCCGCCAATCCATTTGCCTCCCTCCCCGATCAGGACGATGCCGAAAGCCTCATCCTCCTGCGCGGAAAACACAATTACACCGTCCTGAACCGCTTTCCCTACAACGCCGGACACCTCCTCGTCGTGCCTTATCAAGAAGTCCCCGACCTCCAAAGCCTCTCCCCTGAAGCCCGCCACGAGCACATTGACTGCATCACCGCTGCTCAAGACCTCCTCGCCCGTGCCTTGAAACCCGACGGCTTCAACACCGGCTACAACTTAGGCACCGCCGGCGGCGCGGGTATTCCAACGCACCTGCATTGCCACATTGTCCCGCGTTGGCACGGCGACACCAACTTCATGCCCGTCATCGGAAATACCCGCGTTTTGCCGGACGCCCTGCAATCGATGTGGGAACGCCTCCGCCAACACCTTTAGGCACAATTCGCGCTACACCTCCCCTACGCCAAACGTTCCAATGCCATCCGAAACCTTACATTTTCCCGATGCGAGGCATTTGAGTCAGCTCTATGCCAACGATCCGCGCTACCTCGACGAAGTTGACCGCGCCCTTCAGGTAAAAACCGTCACGCGGGAGGATTGGATCACCTTTGAAGGCGAAAGCGATGCGGTTGCCCAAGCCACCCAGGTCTTCCAATTACTCGACACCGCCCGCAAACAAGGCCTCCGCATTCGCGGCTCCGACTTCCACCACACCCTGCGCTCGGTCGCGGAGGGACGCGCCGATGAATTGCGCCAAATCTACCAAAACCCCTACGTGATTGAGCTCAAGCAGCGCAGCATCATCCCCAAGACCCTCAACCAAAAATGCTACCTGCAGGCGATTGACAAGCACGCCATCACCTTTGGCATAGGCCCCGCAGGTACCGGAAAAACCTACCTCGCCATGGCAATGGCACTCAAGGAACTGCTCGCCGGCACCGTGGAACGCATCATCATCACCCGCCCGGCGGTCGAGGCCGGCGAAGCCCTCGGATTCCTGCCCGGTGAACTTCAGGAAAAAATCCTGCCCTACCTCACCCCCCTTTACGATGCCATGTATCAAATGATCGGGAAAGAGAGCGCCGCCCAACTCCTTGAACGCGGCATTATCGAAATCGCCCCGCTTGCCTACATGCGCGGACGTACCCTCTCGAACGCCTTCGTCGTACTCGATGAGGCCCAAAACACCACCCATGAGCAAATGATGATGTTCCTTACCCGTCTCGGAGACGGCAGTCGCATGGTCGTTACCGGTGACATCACTCAAATCGATCTGCCCCGCGCAAAAGCCTCGGGTCTCGTCGAAGCGGCCCGCATTTTGAGAGACATTAAGGATATTGAACTTTTCCACTTTAACGGCGATGATGTGGTCCGTCATCCCCTCGTGCAATCGATCATCCGGGCCTACACCCAGCATACCCCCGAGTGATCCCTCCGGATTAAAACCACTTCAACACCCTGCACCATGGCCGATTCAAGCAACTCCACCCAGAAGCGCCGCAAAAAAGAGGCGCGCCGCCTTCGCAAACGCAAAAACCGCAAGCTCCAGTTTGATTCCCGTCAAATCCTTGAAGCCTTCATCTTCAGCCTCCTCGTCCTTGGACTCATCTGTATCGCCTTCCTTGGACGTCAACCGATGGGGCCTCAGATCCTGCTCAACCAACCCGCCCCGACCCGGATCGTCGCGGAATTCCCCTTTGAATACACCAGCGATATCGTCCGCCAGCGACAGGCCACTGCGATGCGTGCTCAGGTACCCCCCGTTTTCAAACGCAGCGATACCCCCTTCCGCGAGTTCAACACCGACCTCAGCAACCTCCAAAACCGCATCGCAAAAGTCCTCATCGAATTCGAGGATGAGGATGAGGAACGCCTCAATGTCGAAAAAAGCAAAGCGGTCAGCGAGTGGATCGAGACCACCGCAGTCGCCATCGAACCTGCCATTATCATTGAGCTCATCCAACGCACCAACCCCAGAGAACGCGCTGAACTCTTCGAAAAAGCCCTCGCCGCCCTCCAGGCACTCTACAACGACGGCATCTATACCGCCCGCGATCAACAAAATACCGGTAGCAATATCGCGGTAATCCAACTCCTTGAAGAGAGCGGCAACAACAATCTAGCCGCCGCCCGGACCCGTTCCGCCGCCGAGATCGCCCTCCGCCGCGAAATCGATTCCCTCTCGCGCAACGACAAAACCGCCCGCGCCCTTTTCGGAATCTTTAACGCCGGTCTTACCGACAACCTCGTTTACAGCGAAAGCGATACCGCTGCCGCCATCGACCGCGCTATTCAGGAAATTGAACCCACCCGCTTTTCCTTCGAACAAGGAGACACCCTCATTGAACCGGATGCCATTGTCGACGAGCTCGACCTCGAGCGCATGAAGCAATACACCGCCGCCGCCCTTGAAGGCGGGAACGACCCCCTCTTCTTCAATGCCCTCTTCCTCGAACGACTCGTCCTCGCCTCCTTCCTGCTCATTGCAATTGGCCTCTATCTCAAACAAGGACTTCGCAACTATCCCAACCGCTCCCGCGCCCTTGTCATCGGAGCGGTCTGCCTCTTGGTCAATCTCCTTGCGATTCGCCTGATCCTCGAAATCGGGGAACTCATCGCCGTCAACAACCGGGGCGTCCTCAGCATCCTGCCCCACTTCGTCCCCTACGCGCTTGCCCCCATTCTCGTAGCCGCCCTGACCGGCATGACGCCCGCCATCTTTACCACTCTCGTCATTGCCACCCTCTTTGGTATTTCCCAGGGCAACTCTATTGAATTCACCCTCATCGCTTTCCTTTCCGGGGTCGTCGGTGCCTATTATTCCAACAATATCCGTTCCCGTACCCGACTGGTCCGCGCCGGATTCTTCGCCGGTCTTGCCGCCGCCCTCGCCGCCATTATGACCGGCATCCTCAGCAATTTCTCTGCCGGACTCATCGCCGAACTCGTCGCGGTCAGCCTCCTGATCGGACTCCTTTCCGGTATTATCGCGGTGGGCGTCCTACCCCTCCTTGAAAACCTCTTTAAAATCACCACCGACATCACCCTGCTCGAACTCACCGATTTCAACCACCCCCTCCTTCGCCGCATGCAGATCGAGGCACCCGGCACTTACCATCACAGCCTCATGGTTGCCAACCTCTCCGAAAACGCCGCCGCCGCGATCGGTGCCAGCCCCCTCCTCTGCCGCGTCTGTTGCTTCTTTCACGATATCGGCAAACTCGTAAAACCCGAATACTTTACCGAAAACCAACGGGGTGGGCTCAACCCCCACGACGAGAAGAACCCTTCCATGAGTGCCCTCGTTATCAAGGCCCACGTCAAGGAAGGCGTCGAACTCGCCCGCGAAAACAAACTGCCGAGCGTTATCATTGATGTCATCAAACAGCACCACGGCACCAGCCTCATCCAATACTTCTACCACCAGGCGCGCGAACGGCTCAAAGACGACCCCCATAAAAAAGAAAGCGAAAGCAACGGCTCCACCGTCGATCAAAGCACCTACCGCTACGATGGCCCGCGCCCCGCCTTCAAGGAAAGCGCTATTATCTTCTTCGCCGATGGAGTCGAGGCCGCAAGTCGCACCCTGCCCAAGGTCACCCAATCCAATGTTGAAGACCTCATCGACAAAATCTTCCGCGACCGGATCGCAGACGGACAACTCGACGATTGCCCCCTTACCTTCCAGGAACTCAACAAAATTCGCGAAAGCTTTGTCTATACCCTCCTCAACATGCTCCATTCCCGCGTTGAATACCCCAAGGGCGATGACCAAGACGCCAGCGAAACCGAAGCCGCAGCCTCTCCCGCATCCTAAGATGGAACTCGCCGTCAGCAACCGCTACCCCGCCCTTCGTGACCCCGAAGACGCGACCCAAAGCCTTACCGACTGCATTCAATCCTTCCCGCAATTCGCGCTCCCCGCCGGTGAACTCTCCATCGTTTTTATTGACGACCCCGCTATCGCGACCATCCATGCCCAATTCATGGATGACCCCAGCCCCACCGACGTCATCACCTTCCCGCCCGAGCCGCAGATGCAATCCGCCGGGGAAATCATTGTCTCGGTCGATCATGCCCGCACCCGCGCTGCCGAACTCGACCTCCCCTTCGCCCGCGAACTTGCTCTCTACCTCGTTCACGGTTGGCTACACCTTTGCGGTTTCGACGACCGCAACGACGACGACCGGAAAAAAATGCGCACTGCCGAAGCAACCCTCCTCGACGCCCTCGACCAGCTCCCGCAATTCCCGGACTTTCAATTGCGTTAGCCGTCTCAGCCCCTTGCGCTGCCGCAGGCTTCGCCCATCCGCGCATACACCTCGATCCCCTGCGCCGAGTATTCAATCAGGTCCGCGTCAAATTTCACTGCACCGGGTTTAAACAGGGTTACCACACAGGAACCTCCAAAACTGAAATAGCCCTTCTCGCCGCCCTGTGCCACCGTGCCGGGCTTGTAGGTTTGGTGAATCCCGCCCACGCAGGTCGCTCCCACTTCAAAGACTTGTACCGCGCCGAATCGCGGCGTGCGCAAGCGCGTCCGTACCCGCCGGTTTTCCCATAATATCGCAAGCCGCCGCCGCAAGGCGAGCGGACTCACCGAACATAAACTCCCACCCAGAACAAGGGGCGCATCGGCTTCCCCAGCCAGCGGAAAGTGAAAACGGTGGTAATCGATCGGGCACAATCGCGAAATCAAAAGCGCCCCGCCCGCATATTCTTCCGCCAACGCCGCATCCCCTACAAAGGCCTCCAGATCAAAGGCCTGTCCCTTGATATAAAAGACCTCGGCGGCATCGAGATCGGGAATTGCGAGATGACGGCCATCCGCCGGAAAGACGACTTGATCCAGCCCGCCCGCAATGGGACGCGCCCCCGGTTTTAACTTCCGGTAGAAAAAATCGTTGAAATGGGTAAAGCCACCATCCGGTTCGACAAACTCGCTGCGATCCAAGCGGAAACGCTGAATGAAGGGTTCGATTTTCGCGCGGCTCGCCGCTTGGTCCATGCGCCAGCCATACCAGATCGAAAACCATGCCCGTTGCACAATCAGGCGAACCGTGAGGCGACCGATGCCTGTGCCGTAAGCACAGCGCAAAAATCCCTCCCCGTAAATCGGTTCCCATTGCAGCACCGCTTTCCGGCGATCGTAGTATTCAATGCGGGCGTTATAGACTGCCTCGCGTTCCGCACGTGACCGTGCCAGTGAAAAGCCCAACCAAACCGCCAGCAAGCCCAGCACCACACTGCCCGCGACATACAAACCCGCCAGTTGACCGGAGCCCCCTTGCAAGAGTTCCAGCATCTGCATACTGAACAACGAAAAGGTCGTGTAACTGCCGCAAAAACCGGTAACCCAAAAATGCCAACGATTGGACCCTGAAACCGCCGACCCGCCTTGCGCCCAACTACCCGCCAGCCAGCCAATCAAAAACGATCCGCTCACATTTACCAGTATCGTCGCCAGCGGTAATTCAACCCCCAAACCATTTGCCAGCGCCTCGATACCAACCCGCAAAAACCCTCCCAGAGCAGAACCCTGCGCGATCACCCATAAATCTTTTTTACGAATATTTTTCACCAGTATTGACCCACCATTCAGACCGCACAGGCATAAAAAGCCAAAGCGCCCAGGCTCAGGTTTAAAAGAATATAGCACCCCAAAGCCCCGCGGCGGCCCTGCGACAACAAGTTGAGGTT
This sequence comes from Opitutia bacterium, assembly GCA_042096455.1. Classification (GTDB taxonomy): domain Bacteria; phylum Verrucomicrobiota; class Verrucomicrobiia; order Opitutales; family Coraliomargaritaceae; genus UBA7445. The sequence goes on along the minus strand of JBELLU010000001.1, from coordinate 53,558 downwards.
TTCCAGACTAAAGGTCGAAAAAGTCGTAAACCCGCCACTAAAACCCACCAGCATATAGCCCCACGCCTGGTATTCAATTGCCACCCCCAAACTATACCCCAGCAAGGCACTACCCGTCACGTTGACCAGCAAAGTCCCCCACGGAAACGAATTGCCGCGCCACGCCGTCGTCGCACTGCTCACTATATGGCGCGCCACTCCGCCCACTGAACAACCGATCACTCCGAGTAGCATTTCCATCCTTACATCTCTGTGGCATTCCTCGCTTTTTGTAAAGCGCTCCCTTCTTTGCGTTTTATGCATCGCCAAGCACCCAATTGACCGCACACTGGAACTCCAATGGATCTGCGAAAAAAAATCCTCACCCTCCTCAAATCCCCTGACTATGTGCCGCTTCGACAAGAGGAGATCATTGCGGTCCTTAAGCTCAACAAGGATTCCACCAAACGCGCGCGCAAAATTCTCCTGGGCCTCCTTGAATCCGGCGAAATTGCCCGTATCAAAAAAGATCGCCTCTGCCTTTCCGATGACGCCAATCTCGTCAGCGGGCGCATCCAGTTCCGTCAAAGCGGCTCGGCATTCCTTATCCCCGATGCCGACGCCAGTAAAAAAGGCGCTGCCGGGCATCCCGTGAATGCCGAGGACACCGGCGTCGCTCTTCACGGCGATCATGTCCTCGCCCGCATCGAGGAGCAAAATCACAAAAAATTCTATCGTGGGCGCGGGCGTGGCCGCCGCCACGAAACCCAGCGCCGCCCCAAATACGACACCGATGAAAAACCCAACGTCCGCGTCATCCGCATCCTCAAGCGCGCCCGCGAAACGATCGTCGGCAATCTAAAAAAAGGACGTCACACCCACTACGTCATCCCCGACGACCCTCGCATCATTCAGGATTTCATCGTCCCGGATCCCCGTAACTCCGGCATTCAACCCCTCCCCAAAGTAGGCGATAAGGTTGTCGTCAAAATGGTTGAATGGAAACAGCGGCACCTCAACCCCGAGGGTGAAATTATCGATGTCCTCGGAGAAACCCATGCCCCCGACGCGGAATTCAAGGGCATTCTCCACAAATACGATCTCAACCCCGCCTTCCCTGCCGCGGTCCAGAAACAAACCGAAACCATCCCGGATCAGGTGCGCGCCGCCGACCGCAAGGGCCGCCGCGATTGCCGTGATATCTTTACTTTCACCATCGATCCCGATGACGCCAAGGATTTCGACGACGCCCTCTCCATCGAGGAACTGGGCGATGGCCGCCATCGCATTGGCATCCATATCGCCGACGTTTCCGCCTACGTCAAACCCGGCACGCCACTCGACAAAGAAGCCCAAAAACGCGGCAACAGTACCTACCTCGTCGGTACCGTTATACCGATGCTGCCCCACGCCCTCTCCAACGGACTGTGCAGTCTGGTCGAAGCGCAGGATCGTCTTACCAAATCTGTCTTCATAACCTTTTCCCAAAAAGCACAGATTGAGCAGATCGATTTCGCCAACACCGTCATTTGCAGTAACAAACGCCTCACCTACAAACAGGCCTTCGCCTTCATGCAAAACGATGAACTCGAGGAAGTCCGCAAAACCCCGCTCCCGCCCAAGCACCAGACCGGCTCCACCGGCCGCCCCCTCAGCGACCTCTCCCATTCCGAAATGGAAACCCTCCAAGGGCATATCCGTTCGCTTTGGAATATCGCCCACCAACTCCGCAAACGTCGTTTCCAGAACGGTTCCCTCGACCTCGATATGAACGAAATAAAGATTTACGTCGACCCCGAGGGCTATGCCGACCGTATCGAAAAACAGGAAAACGACGAAAGCCATCAACTCATTGAGGAATTCATGCTGTCTGCGAACGAACAGGTCGCCCGCAAGATGAAACGCAACCGCTTCCCCTGCCTTTATCGCGTGCACGATGAACCCGATGAGGAAAAACTTCAGGAACTCCGCCAGACCATGGGCACCTTTGGCGTTCCCTGCGGTAACCTCACCAAAGCCAATGAAATGTCCAAGCTCCTTCAAATCCTGAAAGAGCACCCCCAGGGATACACCCTTAAAACCCATGTCCTGCGCAGCCTTAAACAGGCGCAGTATCGCGCCTTACCCGACGGACACTACGGCCTCGCTAAAAGCGACTACACCCACTTCACCTCGCCCATTCGGCGTTATTCCGACCTCGTGGTGCACCGCGTCTTCGATGCCTTCCTTTGTAAAAACGGCGCCGATTCCGCGCTTGAAAAACCCGACATCCGATACCCGCAGGCGAAGCTCGATTCCCTCGGTGAACACCTCTGCGTGACCGAACGCAATAGCGTTGATGCCGAACGCGAATCCGTTAAGACCAAACTTCTGGAATTCTATGAGCGCGAACTCGATAAAGACCATAAGCAAGCATTCCCCGCCGTCATAACCGACATCAAAAATCACGGCCTTTTCATCGAACTTACCGATACCATGGCATTTGGGATGATCCACATCTCCACCCTCGATGACGATTTCTATCACCTCAGCGAGGATGGCTCCAAAATCGTCGGTCGCCGCAAAAAGAAAACCTATGCCCTCGCCCAACACATCCGGGTACAGGTCGAACGAGTCGACCGTTTTAAACGGCAAATCGATTTCCGCGTGATCAACGAAGCGAAGCAAAATCGTACCCCTGCAAAGAAAAAAACCGGTTCGTCCAAGGCACCCGGTCCCAAAGAACTTTCCGCACTGCGAAAAGAACGCCGCTCCAAGCGCAACAAAAAGAATCCAAAGCGCTGATCCAAAACAAAGCCTGCCTGCTCCAACAAGCTCCACCTTTGTTTATTATTAAAAATTTACATACTGATTCATGAATTTATTTTTATATAAGTGTTTGACCTTAAATAAGGAATACATATAATATTAGTTATATTATACTTATATTGATACTTTATTTTTTTAAATGTAAAATATGATGACTTACTCAAAACGGGTATTTTTCGGCTTATGTGTGCTGCTGGTTCTTTTGATTTCCAGTATTTATCTGTCGCATTTGAATTTGGGTGTCGGCACAGACTCCCCTGCCCTAAATCCAGATGAAAATACAAGTGAGTCCGCTCCGGCGCCGCAGACCGCAGGCGATATGCTACCGGAGCACACACAATTCCCTCAATCCGGAACAGAGGAGATTCATGAGCACCATGTTGGCTGTAACCATACCCCTCACGGTGGATCTACGAAAGATAAGCGAAACTCCGCGACCCCAAGACCTAGCCTTGATTTGCCCGAGGATTTCCTGGCTTCCTTTGATGGAGTCGAAATCGGCGAAAGCATTTCCTTTCCGCTCCCCGGTGGACGAACCGCGCGCGGTAAACTGAACCGCAAACGCTTGGATTCCAATGGCTATACCCTCTCAATTGAAGGGAGCCTGCAAATTCCGGAAGCTGGTAGCTTCTTTTTTCAAAAAGAAACCCTACCCGGCAAAGCCTGGCCAATGACTGGATTTGTCTTGTATGAGGAGAACGATATTGCCTACCGCGTTGAACCACACCCGGAAAAGCACGGCTGGGCCCGCCTCCTGCAATGCCATGCCGATGACGTCATCTGCCGTAATTACACCATTCCTCCTACACTTACCGCCTCAAACGAACCCCTGCCACTCATCCCGTCCGATCACCCTACCGACATCCCCATTCCCGGCTACCAGAACGGTGTCATTCCCCTTGAAAGTTTACCTGGGGTTACTGCCGTTCTTTACCTCGATTTTGACGGCGAAAAAGGGCCCCACCAAAACTGGGGCAATTTCGACGCCCTCCCCGCCAGCAATCTTTCCGTTAGTAAAATCTTTGAAGTTTGGCGTCGCGTCGCTGAAGACTACGCCCCTTTCAACCTCAACGTCACTACTGACCTTCAAGTCTACCTCGACGCCCCCGAAAACTCCCGTCAGCGCTGTATTATTACTCCCACCACCACCGCCGCGTCCGGCGCTGCCGGGGTGGCATTCCTTGGTTCGTTCAACTGGAGCGGTGACGTGCCCTGTTGGGCTTTTTATACTTCTGGAAAAGCCGCTGCAGAGGTCATCTCACACGAATTGGGCCATACGCTTAGGCTCGGGCACGACGGGCGCAACCCCTCCGAAGGTTATTACGGCGGGCACGGCAGCGGTGATGTCGGCTGGACTCCCATCATGGGCGTCGGTTACTATAAAAATCTTTCACAATGGTCCAAGGGTGAATATGCCAACGCCAACAACACTCAGGATGATACCCAGATCATCGCTGACCATAATAACAATATTGGCTTCCGTAACGATGACCACGGCAACACCGTCGACAACGCCAGCTACCTCGAAATATTCCCTGACGACTCCGTCAAAAATGACGGTACCATTACCACCCCAAACGATTTTGACGTCCTCATCTTCACCACCACTGGCGGACAGGCCGACCTCAAAATCGAGCCCGAATCAATGGGCCCCAACCTCGACCTGCTCGCCGAACTCTACGACAGCAACAACACCCTGCTCTTGTCCTCCAATCCCGATACCGAACTTAACGCCACCCTCTCCGCCAACCTCAATGCAGGCAGTTACACCGTTCGCGTCAGCGGCGTCGGTCGCGGCGACGTCCTCGGCAATGGCTACTCGGATTACGGATCCCTCGGCACCTACGCCATAACCGGCACGGTGACGGGAGGCGAACAGGCTACTCGCTTTAGCATTGCGGAAAACCCCAGCAGCGGCGCCAGCCTCGGCACCGTCAGCCCGCGCAATGACCACGGCATCGATTCCCTCAGCTACGCCATAGTAGCCGGCAACGAATCGAATGCCTTCGCCATAAACTCAAGTTCTGGATCCCTCACCGTCGCGGACCCAGCACAATTCAATTACGAAGCTCTCTCCAGCGGATTCAACGAACCCGCCGAATTTGAACTTACCGTCACCATCACCAATGCCACCAGCTTAACCCTCAATGAAACACGTCGCGTGGTCGTCACGGTCACCGATGTCAATGAAGCCCCCATCGCAAATGGTGGTTCCGTCATTATCCCCGAGGGCCTCCGTGCTGGCGCGACCGTCTATCAGGCGACCCTTAGCGACCCCGACCTTTACGATATCCACACTTGGTCGATTATCTCTGGTAATACGGGTGGGGTATTTACGATAGACAACGACGGCCTCCTTACCGTTGCAAACCCTCCAGACTACGATCAAGCCACTTCCTTTAACCTTCGAATAAGAGCCACAGATTCCGCCACTACGGCCCTCAGTAGTACCACTACGGTCACCGTACAGCTCCTCAATGTCATCCCAAGTGGCTATAGCCCCGGCATTATCTACCGCACCGACTACCACGATATTGTCGGTTACAGCATCCTCGATCTTACCACTCACTCAAAATTCCCCTACATGCCCGATAGCGAAAAGAGTCTCCTTGCCTGGAAAGGTAGCTCCACGGGGGATTACTACGGAACCACAGTCCGGGCCTACCTTATTGCTCCCTACACTGGAGACTACACTTTTTGGATCTCGGGAGATGACGCTGGGCAACTCCTCCTCAGCTCCGATGAAGACCCAAGCAATACCTCCATCATTGCGCGCCATGACTATTGGACCGACCCCAAACAGTGGGATAAATACAGCAGTCAGAAATCCTCTGCCGTTTCATTAACCGCAGGCCAAGTTTACTACATTGAAAGTCGCCTCAAGGAAAACAACGGAGGCGATCACTTTGCCGTGGCATGGGAAGTGGTCAGCGGTTCGACCACCCACATATCCCAGGAAGTCATACCTGCGATCTTTCTTGCCCCCCACGCTCTCAACTATCCTCCTACCCTCCCGGATCTCACCGCAATCAGTATTGCTGAAAATATCTTCCCCAATAAAATCATTACCACAATCCAAGCCACTGATCTCAACGACAACCAGACCCACACTTATTCAACATCAGGCGGCGACAGCGAGGGAATCTTCACCATTGATCCCCGAAGCGGGGAACTCTCTCTAACCGCTTACGGACTACTCGATGCCGAAACCACTCCGACCTATACCCTCAGTATTACCGCCACTGATAACGGTGCCCCCAACCAAAGTGTTACGAAAAACTTAACCATTAATATCACCGAGCACAATCTTGTGACCGGACAAAAACCCATTTTCGAAAGATGGTCGAATATCGCAGGTGTGAGGCTTCAGGATCTTTACGACGATCCCGACTGGCCCCAAAACCCCGACAGTATTAAAATCCTTACAAAGATGGATTCGGGGAGATATCTGGGAGAAAACTACGGTGGCACCATTAAAGCGTACCTCGTGCCCTCAACCACCGGTGAATATACCTTCTATATGACCAGCGATGATCATGGTTTGCTGCGCCTCAGTACCGATGAGGATCCCGCCAATGCCACCGACATCGCCTACATGACCGAAGACTATTCCAGTTACCACCAGTGGGACAAATACCCCTCCCAGCAGTCTAGCCCCGTTAACCTCACTGCCGGAAATCGCTACTTCATTGAAGCCCGCTTCAAAGAAGCTTACGGTGGCGACCACATTCAAGTCGCATGGACCGGCCCGGGAATTAGTACCCTTACAATCATCCCTGAAGCCAACCTGGAGCCGTATGATTCTAATACTGCGCCGGTCTTTGCCAACTCCACTTATGCCTTTAGCCTGAATAATAGCCCCACAAATGGAACGGTTGTCGGTTCGGTCTCGGCCTCCAGTCAGGTCTTTGAAACAATTCACTATACCATCGCAAGCGGTAACACCGGAGACGCATTCATCATCGATCCGGACACGGGTGAAATCACCCTCAAAGATGCGACCGCCCTTACTCCCGGGCAAATTTTCAACCTTTCGGTCGGCGCCCAAGATGATGGATATAGCGGCAACCTTCCCCTCAAAAATTCCTTTGTCCCAGTCACCGTCTCAGTTTCCGGCACTCCCTTTCAGGTTTGGAAAGGTCAACACTTTGGTAACGTCATTGGCAGCAATCAAATCTCCGGAAATTTGATCGATCCCGACAAGGACTCCATCAACAACCTCATCGAGTATGCCCTGAACCTCGACCCCAACAAAAAAGACAGTGTCAACCACCTCCCCTCGTTATCCAACGAGAGCAGCACCCTAAAATTCACCTATCGCAAAAATCTCTCCGCCACCGATTTGTCATACAACATCCAGCAGGCCACCGACCTCACGGCCACCAACCCTTGGTCTGCCGCACAAATCACCCATGAAGAAACCCTCAGCGATGATGGTTCCACCCGCATTATACGCGCCACCCTGCTCAATCCCAGCCCCGGTCTCTATCACTTTATCCGTCTGCAGGTTGAAATCGATGAGTCGCTTCCGTCATCCCACCTCGATTTTTGACTTGCCCCCACCTCAGCCCTCCCCTTTTCTAACGCGTCTAATTTTAACCGAATCCGTATATGACACAACATAACAGCTTCAAGGCCTCCGGTGGAGGTGGCAAAAAGAACCGCACCGTTCTCAAACGTTTCGAACGCGTTGACCTGCTCAAAAAACGCGGGCAGTGGAAAGATGGTGACCGCGTCCTCGGCCTCAAGAAAACCACCCCGGAAGCATAAACGAGACTTTTAACGCTCCCACAAACCCCTCGCACAACGCGTGGGGTTTTTTTATGCCTCTTTTGGATTCAAGGTTCGACCTCGCGCCTCCCCCTCGCACACTCCCCATCATGCAGCAATCACTTTACCTCTTGGATGGCATGGCGCTCGCATATCGCGCCCACTTCGCCTTCATGCGCAACCCCATCACCACTTCAAAAGGCTTCAACACCTCTGCAATCTACGGCTTTACCGCCACCCTCATTGAGCTCATCGCCAAACAAAAACCCACCCACCTCGCTCTCGTCTTCGATACCTCCGCCCCCACCGAGCGCCACCGCATCCACCCCGAATACAAGGCCAACCGCGAGGCCATGCCCGAAGAACTCGCCGCCGCCCTCCCGCATCTCGACCGCGTCACCGATGCCTTCGGCATCCCCTCCATCCGTCTCGATGGCTATGAGGCCGACGATATCATCGGTACCCTTGCCCATCGCGCCGAAGCAGAAGGCTTCCACGAAATCTTCATGGTCACCCCTGACAAGGACTTCGGCCAGCTAGTTACCGAACGGATCCGCATGTATCGCCCCGGCAGAGGCGGCGATGATCCCGAAATCCTTGACCCCGCCGCGATCTGCGAAAAATGGGACATCGCCCGCGTGGATCAGGTCATCGACATGCTCGGGCTTTGTGGCGATACTGCCGACAATATTCCGGGCGTCCCCGGCATTGGCCCCAAGACCGCCGCCAAACTCCTTGCCCAGTATGACACCGTCGAGAACCTCCTCGAACACACCGATGAGCTCAAAGGCAAACAACAGGAACGCCTTCGCGAAAATGCCGATCAGGCCCGCCTCTCTAAAAAACTGGCAACCATTCAACTCGACGTCCCCTACTCCTGTGAATGGGAGGACCTCCAACTCCATGCCCCCGATTCCGCGAAAATCACCCCCCTCCTCGCAGAATTCGAATTCCGCACCCTCGGCAAGCGCATCTTTGGCTCCGACTACGTCCACCAACAAGTCGCTGAAGATCTGGTCCTGCACGGCGAAGATCCCGCCCCCAACCAGCAGGCATCGGGCACCGGCCAACTCGATCTTCCCGGAACCACCACCTTTAAAACCCTCGCTGATCTGGAAGTTGATTATCGCACCATCGAAAACGACGCCCAACTCCAGGCGATGCTCGCCGCCCTCCGCGAGAACGGTTCCTTCGCCTTTGATACCGAGACCACCAGCCTCAACCCGCGGCGCGCCAAGCTTGTCGGCCTCTCCTTTTCCATCGCTCCACAGTCCGGGTATTACCTGCCCGCCAGTCCCGAGGTCCTCGAAGCCCTCAAGCCCCTCTTTGCCGACCCCACCCTCGAGAAAATCGGTCATAACCTCAAATACGACCTCGCAGTCCTCGCGCTGCACGACTGCCCCGTTTCCGGTGCCTGCTACGACACCATGCTCGCACACGCCCTCCTCGACCCCGGTCAACGACACGCCCTCGATACCCTCGCCGAGGATTACCTCCAATACCAAACCATCCCCTTCAGCGAGCTCCTGCCCAATGTCAAAAAAGGCGAGGATGTAGACTTTTCTAATATCGACCCCCAGCGCCTCGCACAATACGCCATCGAGGACGCCGACGTCGCCCTCCAGCTTTGGGAACATTTCAAGCCCCGCCTCCAGCGATCCGGGCAGGATAAAATCTTCTTTGAAATTGAAACGCCCCTCTTGCCCGTCCTTGTCGCCATCGAGAACGAAGGCATTACCCTCAATGCCGAAACCCTTCAGGAAATCGGGAGCGAATTCGAATCCCACATCGCGGCGCTCGAAGAACGCCTATACACTGCTGCCGGTCGTCAGTTCAACCTCAACTCACCCAAGCAACTCGGGGAAGTCCTCTTCGATGAACTCAAACTCATCGAAAAACCCAAAAAAACCAAGACTGGGCAATACGCCACCAACGAACAGGTACTCACCGCCCTCGCCTCCGAGCACCCCATCGTCTCAGACCTCCTCGAATACCGTCAGCTCACCAAACTCAAGAGCACCTATATCGACGCCCTCCCCCTCGCGGTCGATCCCACCACGAACCGCATCCACACCCATTTCGGGCAACTCCAAACCGCTACCGGGCGTCTCACCTCCAACGATCCCAACCTTCAAAACATCCCCATCCGCAGTGAACGGGGCCGCGCTATTCGCAAAGCCTTTATCCCCCGTTCTCCCGAGTGGCAACTCCTCGCCGCTGACTATTCACAAATCGAACTGCGAATCCTCGCCGCCCTCACCCAGGACGAGGGCCTCTTGACCGCCTTCCGAGAGGGGCAGGACATCCACACCGCCACCGCCGCTAAAATTTTCCAGACCGGTCCTCAGGCCGTCACCCGCGAACAACGCAGTACCGCAAAAATGGTCAACTTCGGCATCCCATACGGCATCTCCGCCTATGGCCTCTCCCAACGACTCGGCAACACCAGCCGCACCGAGGCCCAGGAAATCATCGATGCTTACTTCGCGCAATTCCCCGGCATCCCCGGTTACATGGAAGCACAAAAAGAATTTGCTCGCGATAAGGGCTATGTCGAAACACGCTGCGGCCGACGCCGCGCCCTCCCCGATATTGATTCCCGCAACGCCACCGTCCGCGCCGCCGCCGAACGCAACGCCATCAATATGCCCATCCAAGGTACCGCCGCCGATATGATCAAACTCGCCATGATCCGCGTCCAACAAACACTCACCGGGGCCAAACTCCAGTCGCGCCTTCTCCTCCAAGTCCACGACGAACTCGTCTTTGACCTCGCCCCCGGCGAAGAAGCCCCCCTCCGCGAAATCGTCACTGAGAGTATGACCCAAGCCCTCCCACTCGACTGCCCCATCGAAATCGAAATCGGACTCGGCCATAACTGGATCGAGGCACACTAAATCCTTCCCCTTGCAGGCATGCCAACTCCGAAGAACAAAAAGGAAGAACGCACCGAGGCATGGATCGGTGACGCCGTCCTTGCCCTCTTTGCCCGACAATGGATTCTTCAAAAAGCCGACATCGCGCCCGCCCAGCGCGCCGAAGCATTCACCGAGCTGACTTCCAACCAATTCCTCGCTTCACTCGGTGAGCCCACTTCAGTCGAAGCCGCCATCGGTAAAATCTACCAGTCCGAGGGACTCCACGCTGCCTTTGAATGGATCGATGAAAACTGCGTTCCGCTCTATCTCAAACAACGCAAAAACCGCCAGCGTGCCAACCGCAGCTACCGCAACAAAAGCAAGTAGGATTCCGCTAACCGCAGGCAAACCAAACCTGCGCTCCCTATCAATCGACCGGCAATTCGTTCAGAAGATAAGCGCGTTGCCGGTCCATCTGACCACTCAAATCCGTCGCAAATAAGGATGCGGTCGCGAAAAAGCCCAGAATCGCATTATTTACCGCGTCCTTTTCCATCGTCCCCTGCAAACGCCGCACAAAATCCTGATTCACCTGCGCCAATTGCGAAAATATTGCGGACAGGCGCTCCATACCCCAGTCGGGCTGACCCCCGTCCCGCATTACAAAATATTGCTCCGTCAGGTAGGCACCAACCACCCGCCGCAGGCTTTCCTCCGTTGAGCAAAACGGGATGTGGAAATTTACCAGCTTGCGCATACTCTCTAGATGCGAACAACCACAGGTCGCCATTAACAGACCCATCAAGGAGTGAATCCCCGTCTGCAAGTCGCAATCCCGCGCAAATTCCCGTTGCGGGGTCTGCACCTTTACATGAACCAATTCAGTCGATACATTGCTGCCAAATGCCTTGATCACCTTCTCCACGCGCAACGCCATCGCACAAGTCAAACATGCATCTGAACTGACCTCGCAATTCTGACACTTCCGATAATCCAGTAGCGCCCACTCCGGTAAATCCTCGGTCAATTGCACAGAATCCGTCTTCACAGTATCGACCTCAAAGGAAACCTGCCGCTCCCCGAAATCAAATAAGTAGTGAATACAATCCTGCCTTTGGGCCATATCTTAGGAATACTAGCTTAATTGAGGGCTGTCTAACATAAAACAACCCAGCAACTGACCACCGCCCCTAAGTCCGTTCAGGTCGCGGGAAAAGGATCGTCTTTTCTCCTAACGAAGCACCTTCCAGACGGGTCCCCCAGTCCAGTTGACCCTCCAGGCTCTCGAAAGACTCCGCTCCAATCAAAGCACGCACCTTCGCAGAAATTTCCGGCATCACCGGCGTCAACAAAACCATGCTCAAGCGCAGCGCCTCTGCCATCACCGCCAGCGAGGTCTCCAATTTTTCACGGTCCTCCGCTGCCTCCGATTTCGCCAATTTCCACGGCGCCCGCGTTTCCGCGTATTTATTGATCGCCGAGATAAAACCAAAAATCCGTTCCAACGCGCGGTGAAATTGAAAGCCCTCATACAGCGGAACCAGTTCCGCCTGCGTCGCCTCCCATGCCGCCTTGAGAACCTGCTCGGGTTCCCCCTCAACCGTCGCCTTCGGCACCTTGCCCTCCGTGTAGCGTCCGCCCATATTCAACAATCGACTCACCAGATTCCCGAGGTCATTCGCCAAATCGCTGTTGTAACGACTCATAAATAATTCCAGCGAAAATTCACTGTCCTGCCCCACGTTCATCTCACGCGTCACAAAATACCGAAAGGCATCCGCCCCGAATTGTTCAATCAAAGTCAGGGGATCCACCACCTCGCCAGTGCTCTTCGACATCTTCGAACCGGAACTCAACCACCAACCGTGCACCAGAAAATGACGCGGCAATTCCAAGCCCAGCGCCTTCAGCATGATCGGCCAATACACCGCGTGCGGCGGCACCAGAATGTCCTTCCCGATCACATGGTAATCCGCCGGCCAATGCTCCGCAAACGCTTCCGTACCATAACCCGCCGCCGTGATGTAATTCGTCAGCGCATCAAACCACACGTAGGTCACGAAATCCGTATCAAAGGGTAATTCAATCCCCCATTCGAGACGCGACTTCGGACGCGAAATACACAAATCGTTCAAGGGTTCCTTCAGGAATTGCAAAACGTCCGCAGTGCGGAAACGCGGGTAGATCATCGCCTCGTTCTCCCGAATCGTCTCCACCAACCAGTCCTGATACTGCGCCAGCTTGAAGAAATAGTTGGTCTCAATCACCTCCTCGACTTCCCCGTAGATCTCCGGCCATTCCCCGTCCACCTTTTCCTTTTCCGTCACAAATTGCTCCTGCCGTGGGCTGTAAAATCCAGCATACTCCGCCTTGTAGATCTCCCCCTTGTCGTAGAGTTGTTGCAAAATGTCCTGCACCACCGCCTTGTGCCGACCCTCCGTGGTCCGAATGTAATCATCATTCGAGATTCCCAGACGCGCGCACAATCCCTGAAATTCGCCCGCCAAACGGTCGCAAACCTCAATCGGTTCCACCCCGGCCTTCTGCGCTGACATCTGCACCTTCTGCCCGTGTTCATCCAGGCCCGTCAGGAATTTCACCTCGTCCCCCTGCAAGCGGCGGAAGCGTGCCACGATGTCGGTCAAGACCTTCTCGTAGGCATGACCCAAATGCGGTGAACCATTGGCGTAATCAATCGCGGTCGTAATATAAAAACTTTTGCTCATCTCAAAACAACGCACCTTGGGCGATTCTCGCCTCTTCTGCAAGCTTGGCATCGCCAAAGAATCCAACTGCCTGCTTGCTTCCGCCCCCTACCCCCGTTTCACTCCCTCCCCATGAAACCTGATCCTTCCCAAACCAACGATCCTTTCTCACGCCCCGATGGCCGCTCCGTCGATGCCCTCCGCCCTGTGGCATTTCAAACCGGCATTGCGCCCCACGCCCCCGGCTCCGTCCTAGTCAGCTTCGGCGATACCCGCGTGATCTGCGCCGCCTCCATCGAAAACCGTGTCCCGGGTTGGATGCGTGCCCAGGGCGTCGAAGGCGGCTGGCTCACCGCCGAATATTCCATGCTCCCCTACAGTACCCTCGACCGCAAGGCCCGCGATAGCTCCCGCGGCAAAGTCGATGGTCGCACCATCGAAATCCAACGCCTCATCGGACGCGCCCTCCGCGCCGTCCTCGACCTCAAAAAATTACCCGCCCAATCCCTCTGGGTCGATTGCGACGTGCTTCAGGCGGATGGCGGCACCCGTACCGCCTCCATCACCGGCGCCTATGTCGCCGCTCAAATTGCCGTCCAAAAGAAAATCGCCGCCGGAGAACTCGAGGAGAACCCCTTCAAGGATTCCGTCGCAGCGGTCTCGGTTGGAGTCTACCGCGATACTCCCGTCCTCGACCTCAATTACCCCGAGGACAAAGACGCCAGCGTCGACGCCAACCTCGTCATGACCGGCAGCGGGCAATTCGTCGAAGTCCAAAGCTCCGGTGAAGAAGCCACCTTTTCCCGCGAACAACTCGACACCCTTCTCGCCCTCGGCGCCGACGGGATCGCGGACCTTACCCGCATGCAAAACGATGCCATCGCGGCGGGACTCGCCTGATTTTTGTGAAACTTTAAGCTTCAGTATGCGATTTGTTCTCTGAAGCGGCTTTTCTGCCGTAAATATACAATCAATACTGTAATTATGAAGTTATCCAAAACACTCGGCGCCGCCTTATTGGCGGCAACTCTCGTCCCGCTGGCACTCACCGCTCAAAGCGAGGACTCCTCCCGCAAGGGAAAAAAAGGCGGCGGCAAACACGCGCAACACATCGCAAAGATGCAGCAAATAGATGCCAATGGCGACGGCATCATCACCCTCGACGAAGCCGAAATGGCTGGCAGTCCGGAACGCGCCCAGCGTATGTTTGACCACCTCGACGCAGATGGAGACGGGCAAATCACCGCAGAGGAACGCCGCGCCGCCCGCGAACGCTTCAGCGGCGGGCAAGGGCCCAAGGGCCCCGGTGCCAAAAAAAGTGGAGGCTCCGGCTGTTCCGCCTGCGGGAACTAAATCGGAACGTTACGATTAACCCATTCGGCCCGCTGTTCCCGCAGCGGGCTTTTTCATGCCCAAACCCATCCCTTCCAGCTTGCCTCCGCGCCCACCATCTCACAACTTCCCTTACTTTCCAGCTCATGATCACCATCAATCAAGTCACCCACCACTTCGGTAAAAAAACCCTCTATAACGCCATCAACGGCGTTATCGGCCCCCGCGACCGCATCGGCCTCGTCGGCGCCAACGGTTCCGGCAAGACCACCCTCCTGCGCATGATCATGGGCGAAATGGAGGCGGACAAGGGCACCTTCGACAAACCCGATTACGTCTCAGTTGGCTACCTTCCCCAGGACGGCATCGAAGTCGCCGGCAAAACCCTCTATGCCGAAGCCGAGAGCGCCTTTGGCGATATCCTCCAGTTACAGGAAAAAATCGCGAAGGCGGACGAGGCGATGCTGGAAATGGACACCGAATCCGAGGAATACTACGACCTCATCGACGCGGTCGGCGAATGGGAACAACAACTGGAGGACTACGAACCCCAAAAGATGAAGTCCCGCATCGAGCGCATCCTCCTCGGCATGGGCTTTAAGGATTCCGATTTTCAACGCGACACCGGCGAGTTCTCGGGCGGTTGGCAAATGCGTATCGCCCTCGCGAAACTCCTCCTCCAAAGCCCTTCCCTCATCATTCTCGACGAACCGACCAATCACCTCGACATCGTCTCACAGCATTGGGTCGAGAATTACCTCAGCCATTACCAGGGCGCCCTCATCATCATTTCGCACGACCGCGCCTTCCTCGATACCGTCACGAACCGCACCCTCGAACTCAAGCTCGGCAACCTCAACTCCTTCAAGGGCAACTATTCCTTCTACCTCAAGGAAACCGAACAACGCCTCGAAACCCTTCGCAAAGCCTACAAAAACCAGCAACGCGAAATCTCCGATATCAAGGACTTCATCAACAAATTCCGTTCCAACGTCAAAAAAGCCAGCATGGTGCAGTCCCGCATCAAGCAGCTCGAAAAAATGGAGCTCATCACCATCCCGCGCGACGAAAAGAAAATCTTCTTCCGCTTCCCCCCGCCGCCCCCCGCGAGCTCCAAGGTCATCACCATCACCAACCTTCACAAAGCCTACGAAGATAACGTCATCTTTGACGGACTCGACCTCCGCATCGACAAGGGCGACCGCATCGCAGTGGTCGGCGTGAACGGTGCCGGTAAATCAACCCTCGCCCGCATCATGGCGGATTGCGAACCCTACCAGGACGGCTCCATCGAGAAGGGACTCAACACCGTTATCAGTTACTTCGCCCAATCCCAGGCCGACGAACTCGACCCCGCGAAATCGGTCCTCGAAGAAGTCGAAGACGCCGCGATCGATAACTCCGAGGCCAACCCCCGCGCCGCTCTCGGCGCCCTCCTCTTCTCCGGCGACGAAGCCCTCAAAAAAACCGCAGTCCTTTCCGGTGGCGAAAAGAACCGGGTCGCCCTTGCCAAGATGCTCATGAAGCCCGGCAATTGCCTCATCCTCGACGAACCGACCAATCACCTCGATATCAAATCCAAGGAAGTCCTGCAGGATGCCATCAATGCCTTCGACGGCACCGTCATTCTCGTCTCGCACGACCGCGCCTTCCTCGACGGGGTCGTGAACAAAGTCCTCGAGGTCTCCCCGGGCTCCACCCGTCTCCTTACCTGCAACGTCTCCGAATATATCGAACGACTCGAAAAGGAAATGGAAGACGCCAAGGGCTAAGCCGCGAAGCCGCCCTAGGTGGTCTTGTCCTCCAGAAGCTCCAGATATTTATTGACCTCGCCCTCCGGCAAATCGCTGGCCTTCAACATCTGCCGCGCCTCCGCCTCCTGACCCTTGCTCTTCATCGTGCGCAAGAGTCCGTTCACTGATTGCGTGCGGTTTTTCCGGTTGTCGATCGTCAAGCCCCAAGTCAGCGCCGAGGGCGTATCGGTCCGCCGCACCTTTTGCACCAGTTCCTCTACCGCCTTGTCACGGGCGGGCCCTTTTTCCAGTTCCGAGATCCATACCGTTGCCTCGTAGGTATCGTGATCCAACCATTCTTCAGTCACTTCCTCCATCGCCTTGATTTGCGCCTTTGGATCCTCCAGACCCAATGCCCAAATCGCCGCGCTCGCAGCATCCTGGCGGGCATAACTACTCGCCAAGATAGACGCCTGACTTATCAATGCCTCCGTGTCGCCGCTTCGCTCCAAATGCGCAATCATCCCCACCGGGTCGCGACCCGCCCATTCCCGTAAAACCGAGTTCCGCGCGCGATTGGCAAGATCACTGTCCGGCATCGCATCCGCCCAGTCCAGCGCTGCCGCCGGGTTGTCCTTCGTTAACTCCCGCGCTAGATTCGTCACCAATGTATTCTTGTCCGTACCGGGCGGGATCGTCCGGAGGTATTCCATCGCTCCCTCCTTGTCATTGCTCGCAAAGGCATTCAAAACCGCCATCCGCGCATTCCCTTTTTCCGGCCCATCCTGCAAGCTCTGCACCCATTCCATCGCCGCGATGGGATCCTCCCGGCCCCAACGACTCGCGAGACTACTCACCGCGTTTTCATAGGCGCGACCATAGGGCAAGCTGTCAATAATCTGGAGAACCTGCATCGGGTCGCGGCGCGCCAATTCACCGACCACCCGACCCAGCGCATCATCCCGGGCCTTCCCCGTCATATTTTCCACCACAAAGTTATAAGCCCGCACCGGATCACTCCGCGTCAGACCCCACATGCTGTTGCGGATGATTTCATTCTTCGTTCCATCGTTCGGTAAATTTCCCAAAAAAGCCAGCGCCCCGTCCATGTCACGCCGCACCCACTCATACATCAAACGCGGCATCACCCGCGCCCGCTGATCCGCGTCCGTCAAATTCAAGGCAAAATTTCCCGCCGCCTCGGGGTCCTCCCGACTCAACGCGATCACATATCCCTGCAGGGCATTATCACGCATCTCCCCACTTGGCAGGGTTTCAATCTTTGCCAGCGCACCGGCGGGATCCTTCGCCGCCCATTGCGCAAACAAGGCATTGTAACGCCAACCCCGCATATCGCCCCCGCCTTGCTCCAAGACCTCAAAAGCACGGTTCGGGTCCGTGTCCAGCATCGCCCGCGCAATCGCATAATTCGCCAGAGAACGATCGTGCCCGGACTCAATCTGCGCCGCCGCCGCGGCCGCCGCTTCGGGATCCACCCCCGCCCAGGCGGAAAAGAGCGACATACTGTGTCGCGAACGATTCCCCGCCGGTAATTCATTTTGATAAAAATCAAAGGCGGCCTGCGGGTCGCGGTCCACCCACGCCATAAACGCCAAACTGGAAACCATCCCGTCGCTCATTCCCCAACCGCCGCTTTCATCATTCAACAGTAATTCCCGCAAGCCATCCTGCGATAGCCCCGCGATCAAATCCAGCGTCTCACGCGCATTCGACATCGAGGGCGAGTTCGACAATTCATTTATCCGCTCCGTCATCAGCTCCACGCTTATAGGCTTCCCGTCCTGACCTTCCCCCTCGAGGGATTCCCCCCTTGCGGTTTCATTCGCAGCAGCCGCTTCCCCGGCTGACGCACCCTCCGCGCTTCCCCTCGAGGAGGCGGATGTCGTTTGTCCCGGCGTCTTGGAATCATCCCGCCCTACCGGCGCAGGCGAAAATACATGGTTCAAGCCCCAGCCCATCAAAAGGGCGAGGACCAACAGAAGGGGCAACGGTAGACGATTCATAAATGAGTAATGGATTATAAGCGTCGGCTCACCTCTGGCAAGTTTTACCCTCAGATAATAAACAAGACCGCCGCCTGTCCTTACATCGTGAGCCAGCCGCAAAAGTTTCAGCAAAATATCCGCCCCCTACAAGGCGACCATCGCCTCCAATTCACGCACCGCGGTCGCGGGACCATCCTCAGCCTGCAAGATTTCCCTCACCTCAGTGGCGCGGCGCGAAAACTTCTCGTTGCGTTCAATATTGCGCACCGCCTTCGGTAATTCCTCGGGCCATTTCGAACGCTTCAATTCCAAGCCCACACCCAGCCGCTTCATCTCACCCGCAAAAAACCACTGGTCCCCAATGTGCGGGATGATCACGTGCGGTACCCCCGCATGGAGCACGCTTGCGGTCGTGCCCGCCCCGCCGTGGTGAATCACCAGTGATGCGTGCTGGAAAAGTTGGTCGTGCGATACCTTGTTCACACATAACATCTCCGCCCGTGGTCGCTCAATCGTCAGACCCGCCCAACCGGATTGGATGATGATGCGCTTCCCCTTGGGCCAATTCCGCATGAAGCGCGTCATCACCATCCGCGCCTTGTCAAAAGTCACACTCCCGAAGGTCAGGATCGGCACCCGTTCCCCCGCGCAAAACGCCTCCAGTCGCGACTCCAAAGCGGGGTCCTCCTCCGATTGCCAGCGCAAATAACCGGAAAAGACGAAGCGGTCATTCCACAGGCGCTTGGGCATAAACAAGCTCGGCGAAACCGTCACGATCACCTTGTCCGCCGGATCGAGCAGGAAACTCTGCGTGCGGCCGATACCATAGCGTACCGCCGCCTCCCCCACCACCTGGTTGATCTGCCAACAAAATATGCGGTCCGCGATGTGCCAGCCTAGGGCGTTCCATTTGCGGCGAAAATACGGCGGGAAGAGCAAGATGCGCGGCACCCCCTGCGGTGGATTACTCAAAGAGGGCACCGCGTTGTGCGCAAAAGTCGTCACCGCGCAGGGCACCCCCCGCATCCGCGCCAGCGTGCATAAACTCGCAAACAAATAACTGCTCACAAATAAATCCGCCCGCGAGAGCTCCGCATCCAGCGTCCTCAATATCTCCTCCAAAAACGGCAAGGACTCGGAGTAAATGATCCGCACTAAATCTACCGGGTTCTTCGCCTTCGTCAAATCACGCATCGCCTCCGCAAACCCCGTCTGATCCCAGTCAGGCGGTAAATACACATACTCCAATCCCGCCCGCTCAATCTCTTCACGAAATAACCGCGCCGACGCAAATCGCACCTCGTGCCCCGCCTCCACCAAAGCACGACCCAACCCGATCACCGGATAGATGTCCCCTGTGGAGCCGTGCGAAGTCAGTAATACGCGCATCGTTTCTTTGTAGTTGGTAATATGAGCGCAGCCGAAAAATCTCGACCGTTAACCTATCCTATCCCCTATAACGCGCCGCGATTCAAGCAATTCCCGCACCGCCCTAGAGCAGATCCGCCGCCAAGTCCGCCAGTTCCGAGCGGACCCCCGTCACCAATTCCAAATGCGCCGTGATTTCCGTGCCCCGCAAACGCTGCGCGGTGTGCACCAAGCCATTCGAATTTGTATCGAGGAACATACTGTCCACCTGCGCGGGGTCCCCCAGCAGAATGACCTTCGAGCCCTCCGCCATCCGGCTCACCACCGTCTTCGCCTCGTGCGGCGTCAAATTCTGCGCCTCGTCGATAATGAAAATCGTGTTCGCAAGGGAACGGCCCCGGATGAAGGTCATTGCCTCCACTTCCACCATCCCGAAGTCAAAGAGGAATTGATACGGTTTGCGCGGCCCGCTGTTCTCCTCCTCATCCGATTCATGTTGCACCGGTTGTTTCGCGAGTCGTGCAATCGCCTTCTTGCGCTTGCGGTTCGAGGTAATCTTGTCGATCTGTGCCTGCGCGCTCTCCGCCTCGTCGGGCTTCACCACCTTGCGGTTGCTGAATAACACCTCCAGGTTGTCATAAAAGGGCGCAATGTAGGGCGACATCTTTTCCTCCAGAGTCCCCGGCAATGCCCCGGTGTCCTTCCCGATGTGCACCAGCGGGCGCGTGATGAAGACCCGCTCATACAGATTGTCCTCGCCCAAAGTCTGATACAGCGCCATCGCTATCGAGACCAAAGTCTTGCCCGTCCCCGCCTTGCCGCAACAGGTCACCAATTTAATGTCCTCGTCCAACAAGGCGTCCATCAACATCCGTTGCTCATTATTCAAAGGATTGATCCGGATTCCCTTTGGAATCTTGATCCCCATGTTTTCACTCAGGATCAAGCCCTCTAGTTGCCCGTCACCCCGATAACGCGCCGGTTCCCGGAATTCCCCGCTCACCACATACACGTATTCGTTGATGAACAAATGACTCGTCAGCCCCGGCTCGAGATCCACCCCGTGCTCCTCAATAAAACGGGTGTAATCCTCCTCGCTCAACTCGATTGTCTTGCAACCCTCTGACTTCAGGTCATTGACCTTGTCGTTCATGTAATCCTGCACCTCCATCCCGAGCGCGATTCCCTTCAACGCCATGTTCGCGTCCTTCGTCACCAGAACCACCCGGTGCTTCGGGCAGGCCTCCTGTAGAAAAACCACCGACGCCAAAATGCGATTATCCATCTTGTCGAGATCGCTCAGGGTCGCCCGCAAACGCTCCATCCCCGCGCTCTTCGCATCCCCATTCACCAAATATTCATTGATCACCACAATCAGGGAACCGCCCGTGCTCAACTCCCGGCCCAGCACCGCGCTCCCCTTGCCCTTCAGCGCAACCGGTACCTGCTCCTTGCCCTTGTCAAACAAAGCCCGCAGATCGCGGTGCACGCTCCGCGCCGCATACCCCAGCTCACCGGGCGCCGCTTTCTTGCGGTCCAGCTCCTCCAATACCTCCACCGGAATCGCCAGCGTGTTTTCCTCAAATTTATAGAGGCACTGCGGATCGTGCAGGAGTACATTTGTGTCGAGAACAAAGAGTTTTTCTTTGGCTCGGGCGGTCTTTTTGGCAACTTTAGGCAATTTTAAAAATAGTGGCGGCTTTTTATGACCCGGCATTGATTCCGGACGTGATTTACATAATCTAGCCCTATGCTGGACAGTCCGTCCGGCGCAAGCAGGAAAACCCTTTGACTCACAAATTTCGCAATGTCCGACCCCTTCGACCAACTCCAGGAACGCCTCGGCTACACCTTTCAGGATCCCGAACGCCTCAAACGCGCCCTCACCCATCCGAGCCTTACCCTCCCCACCGGCAATAACCAACGCCTCGAATTCCTCGGCGACGCGGTCCTCGACCTCCTCATCGCCTCCCGTCTCTACGCGCAATTCCCGGAAGCGGACGAAGGCGCCCTCGACCGCATGCGCGCCGGTATCGTCAATGGCCGCGCCCTCGCATCCATCGCCCGCAGCATTCAACTCAACGAAACCCTCCGCGTCAGCGAGGCGCAGCGCAGTCACCACCCCGACCCCAGCGACGCGATGCTGGAAGACGCCCTCGAAGCCCTCATAGGCGCGGCTTACCTCGACGGTGGATTAGAGTCCGCCCAAGGCATCGTCACCGTACTCTTTTCAGAAGCCCTGCAAAACGCGAACCCGCTGCAGGCGGGCAACCCGAAGTCCCGCCTTCAGGAATTCACCCAGTGCACATACGACGGACACACCCCCCACTATCGCCAGCTCGACCCGGAAGGCCCCGAGCACGACCGCCATTATACCTGCGCCGTTTCCATCGAGAACA
Organism: Opitutia bacterium; assembly: GCA_042096455.1. GTDB lineage: Bacteria > Verrucomicrobiota > Verrucomicrobiia > Opitutales > Coraliomargaritaceae > UBA7445. The sequence goes on along the minus strand of JBELLU010000001.1, from coordinate 31,600 downwards.
AAGAAATTGCCCGCGGTCGCGGTCGCTCCAAGAAAGCCGCGGAATGCGCCGCCGCCGAAGCCGCCCTCGAAGCCCTCAAGCTCAGCTAATGCCAACCCTCCAACCCAACAAAGGCAAAACCCGCCTCTTGCATGGGGTTTGTGAGGCCGCCCGACCGGCTTGCTACGCCACCCTCCTCGCGGAACGGCCGGGGCTCTACCTCCTCCTTGTCGCAGAACCGCGCCGCGCCGAAGCCCTCGCCGCCGAGACCGCCCAGCTCACCAACTGGCTCCTCCCCGACGCCCCACCCGAAATCTGCTTCTTCCCGGAAGCGCCCCCGCCCAATATCGACCATGCCCGCCGCACCGACCGCATCGGCGAACGCCTCCAGGCGCTCGGCGCCCTCCTCCGCAAACCGAAAGCCCCGCGCCTCCTTATCACCACCCCCGAAGCACTACTCGGCCCCTGCCCGCCCCGCGATCAATTCAACCGTTCGCGCCTCGAAATCCGCATCGGGGAACACTACGATTTCGCGCAACTCACCGATCAACTCGCCCGCGAACTCAACTACGATTCCGAAGCCCTCTGCGAAAACCCGGGACAATTCGCGATTCGCGGGGGCCTCCTCGATCTCTACCCGCTCGATGCCCTCCAACCCTACCGCCTCGATTTCTTCGGCGATGAACTCGAGAGCATCCGTACCTTTGATCCCACCACCCAACGCACCACCGGCACCGCCGAAGCCCTCACCGTCCCCACCGCCGCGGGTTCCGATTCCTCCGACGACCAACAGGACGCCGCCCTCCTCGATTACATCCCCACTACCGCCCTCACCTGGATCCTCGAAGAACCCGCCCTCCTCACCCGCGAACACGCCTACCGCTTCGACCCCTCGCCCGCCCCCGCCGGACAAATCCGCAGCGTCCCCCAAGCCCTCCGGGCGCGCGCCGCCGCCAAGGACGCCCGCCTCGCGATCTGTGAAGTCGATACGAACCCCGCCCTCTTTGAGGACGCCCCCCGCCGCGCCCTCGCCCTCGAACCGACCGCCCATTACCGCCTCGATTCCCCCGAACCGCTCGACCTCCCGCGCCCCAATGCCCCCGCCAATTTGCTCCGCTTCGAGGAACAACTCCATCAATGGGCGACCCAAGAAAAACTCGCGCTCTTCGCGATCTGCCCGGGCAAAACCCGCGCCCAACGTCTCCGCAACGCCCTCGAAGACGACCCCCGCACCGGCGCCCTTCGCGTCGAAATCCTAGACGGAACCCTCCCTGGAGGCTTCATCATCCGCGACAAGGGCGAGCCCTGGTTCCCGCTCCCGCGCCCCGCCAAATCCCACGGCTCGGTCCTCTTTACCGATGACGAATTCCTCGGTCAGCCCGCGAAACAAGCACCGGCGCGCCGCGAGCGCGCCCGACCCTCCCTTTCCCAAGTCGATCAAATGCTGGACTTCTCGGAACTCGCGGATGGCGACCCGCTCGTTCACCTCCAGCACGGGATCTGCCTCTTCCGGGGTCACGTCAAACTCGAGACCCCCAACGGTCCCCGCGAAGTCCTCTCCGTAGAATTCGCAAACGCCATGACCCTCCACGTCACCCTCGCGGAATCCCACCTCCTCACGCGCTACGTGGGCCTCACCAAAGCCGCCCCAAAACTCAGCAAAATCGGCGGCAAGGCATGGGCAAAATCCCGCCGCGCCGCCGAAACCGCCACCCTCGATTACGCCGCCCAACTCCTCCGCCTCCACGCCACCCGCGATCAGGCGGAGGGCTTCCCCTTCCCGGAAGACCATTTCTGGCAAAAGGAATTTGAGGACGCCTTCCCCTTCAAGGAAACCCCCGACCAACTCGCCGCGATCGAAGCCACCAAGGCCGACATGGAACAGGCGCGCCCCATGGATCGCCTCATTTGCGGCGACGTCGGCTTCGGAAAAACTGAAGTCGCGATTCGCGCCGTCCTCAAAGCAGTCCTCTCGGGGAAACAGGCGGCCGTCCTCGTCCCCACCACCGTCCTATGCCAACAACACTTCAATACCTTCCGCGAACGCATGGCGCCCTATCCCGTGAGGGTCGAACAGGTCAGCCGCCTCGTCCCCCACCGCAAAGTCCGCGAACTCCTCGCAGAACTCGCCGCGGGGCGCATCGATTGCATCATCGGAACCCACCGCCTCCTCAGTCAGGATGTCCATTTCAAAGACCTCGGCCTCCTCGTAGTGGACGAGGAACAACGCTTCGGCGTGAAACACAAGGAACGCCTCAAGGAATTCCGCGCCGCAGTCGATATCCTCACCCTTTCCGCAACCCCCATCCCGCGCACCCTCTACCTCGCCCTCGCCGGTGCCCGCTCCATGTCGGTCATCGAAACCCCGCCCGCCGACCGCCGGCCCATCGAAACCATCGTCCAAAGCTACGACCCCGCCATCGTGAAAGACGCGATCCGCGCCGAAATCGACCGGGGCGGACAAGTCTTCTACCTCCACAACCGCGTCCAGACCATCGAAGCGGTCGCCGATACGATCCGCGAAATGCACCCCAAGCTCCGCGTCGCGGTCGGACACGGGCAAATGGCCGCCCTCGCCCTCGAGAAAATCATGGCGCGTTTCGTGGCGGGCGAATACGACGTCCTCGTCTGCACCACCATCATCGAATCCGGCATCGACATCCCCAATTGCAACACCCTCATCATCGAGGGCGCCGACCGTTTCGGGCTCTCCCAACTCTACCAAATCCGCGGACGCGTCGGGCGTTTCAAACGCCAGGCCTACGCCTACCTCCTCCTCCACCGCCACGCCGCCCTCGTCGATCAAGCCCACAAACGCCTCAACGCCCTAAAACAACACAACCAACTCGGCGCAGGCTTCCGCATCGCGATGCGCGACCTCGAACTCCGCGGTGCCGGTAACCTCCTCGGTTCCCAACAAAGCGGCCACATCGCCGGCGTCGGCTTTGAACTCTATTGCCAACTCCTCAAACAATCCGTCGCCCGCCTCAAAGGCGAACCCGGCGCCGACCGCATCCGCGCTGAAGTCCAACTCGATTCCCTCAAAGACCGCGCCGAACTCCCCGCCAGCTACATCGCCGAACCCCGCCTCCGCATCGACCTCTACCGCCGCCTCGCCCTCGCCCCCGACACCCAAACCCTCAGCGCCATCGAAGACGAAATGCGCGACCGCTTCGGGAAACTCCCGACCCCCGCCCGCATCCTCCTCGCCGTCAGCGAAATCCGCGTCCACGCCGAAGCCGCCGGAGTCAGCCGCGTCGAGACCGAAGACAACCGCCTCATCTGCCACCGCGCCAACCCCGGAAAAGAACCCTACCTAAAAAACGGCAGCCGCTTCCCCCGCCTCACCGCCAACACCACCCTCGCAAAACTCAAAGAAATCCAAACCTTCCTCAAACGCCACTCCCGCCCCTCCCTCTAAATCTAAATCTTACTCTTAATCCTAATCCCATCGAACATCGAACTTCGAAGTTCTCCAACCTTCCCACTTTCACACCTTCATACTTTCCCTCCAATTAGTATTCCTGCCTTCGTGGTGAGCGTTCTCTGATTAAGATTAGATTAAGACTAATCCCAACCATCAACTAACAACTTTCAACGCCTCCCCTTCAACGTTCGATGTTCAATGTTCGAAGTTCTCCAACCTTCCCACTTTCACACCTTCACACTTTCCCACCATTTAATCTTCGTGTCCATCCGTGGTTCCAACCAACAAACAAAGCGGCAGGATTGCCGCTTCCACGGTATACAACCTCTGTTGCTCTGCGTTACAGAATCCGGCATAGCCGGAAATCACTAATCCTCGCTTATAAACACTAATATTTTTGTTTTAAGAATTAGCGAAAATAAGCGCCTATCAGCGGTCGCCAGCTAGGCTGGCCTCAGGGCAGCGCGATGGGGTTGGAAGTTGAACATCGAATTCCCCATTCGCGTCCATTCGTGTCTATTCGTGGTTCCCCTTCAACGTTCGATGTTCGATGTTCAATGTTCGAAGTTCTCCAACTTTCCCACTTTCACACCTTCATACTTTCCCACCAATTAATCCCCCCTTCAACGTTCTTCAGAGTAGGATTAAGAATAAGAGTAAGATTAAGACTGGTTCCAACGAACAACCCCCATCAAAACACAGCGCCCGGAAAATGATACGTTTTTATTGGAACAAACGCCAAAGATACGTTTATATAGTATACATACCCTATTTTACATCATTGAGACGTTTTTATACCACTCTACTACCGCTTGTGAGTATGCTTGGTCCACTCCCGGCGGCGATCAATTTGTCGGTGCAATTCACGGCGAATGCGAGCAGTGAGCTGAGTGCCTTGCAGCAATCGTATTTTACGGATGGATTGAATTTCTGGCAGTCGCGGATCACGGGCTATCAGGACGGGGTGACACGGGGTTGGGTGTTGACGGTGGACACGTTCTCGCAGGCGGCGCAAAACGGCGGGATCGTATTGGGCAGTGCGGGTGCAGGCGGGGTTGCTTTGTCGAATTTCGTAGCGGGTTCGAGTTATTCGCATGGCCGTTTCATTTATTCCAGCTCGGGGGTGGCGCAATTCAACACCCACCCCGATGCGGGAAATCTAGGCATCAACCCGAATACGATTCGGCATGAAATCGGGCACGCTCTCGGGATCGGCATCCTTTGGGAGGCGAACGAGGTCTACAACGACGGTGATCCTGGAAACAACTATTCCTACACGGTAAACGGTTCGCCCTACGAACGGGTTTTGAGCGGCGGCACCCCGGGTCAATACATAGGGGCTTCCGCGCTGGCGGCCTACCGCAATGAATACGACCCCAATGCCAACTATATCCCGGTTGAACTGGACGGCGGCGGGGGGACCGCCCACGGGCACTGGAATGAAGTGACCGACAATTTCGGGGTGGAAAACCAAGCGGGTTTTGACTCGGATCCCGGGGATGGTTCGGTGGCACCGATTGTAACTGCGGGCGAGAATGCCGGCGAATCCCTGGACGACGAACTCATGACGGGCGTCCTAAGCGGGAGCGCCTACCTCAGTGAAACGACCCTCAAATCGTTGGAGGACATCGGATTTACAGTGGTGCCCGAACCAGCGACCTACGCGCTGATCATTGGCACGCTGGCGGGTCTGCGGCTCCGGCGCCGTTTCAAGCGCTAGCCCAAGCCCGGTCGCTATTCCCGAGTCTGAGGCTATTCCATCGGGAAATCGGCGAGGAGTTCCTCGGCGGTCCAGGGCTCGGTACGGGAACCGTATTTGGCATGGTAGCCTTCGAGCGCCTCGACACTGACTTCCGGGGCGCTGTTGCCCCACTCCTGACGAATGTAGGTTAGGACTGCCGCAATTTGTTTCGGCTTGAGGTTCAGGCCGTTGGGTCCGAAGGCGGGCATGTTGCCGTTGTAGGTTGCACCGAGCACTTCAATCGGGCCATTGAGGCCGTTGATCAGGATGCGCGCGAGGCGTTCCTCGTTGCCAATGACCCATTCCGATTCAACCAAGGGAGGAAAGGCTCCGGCAACCCCGAGACCGGTGGTCTGGTGACAGGCCACGCATTGACCGCGGAAGATGCGGGCGCCGACTTCGGCAAGGGGTTTTTCTTCTACCACCACTTCACCCGCGCCACCCTTGGCGTCGGGATCATACGCGTCCCAGCGGAAGTCCTGCGAGTAGTTCGAGAAATAGTAACCGCCCCAAAATGCGAGGAGGGAAATCATCGTGAGCAGGCTGATCGGGATGGGCGATTGCCGTTCGTGCGGCTCAACGCGTTCGCGCTTGAGCTGCGGGGCGTGAATCGCCTGCATTTCGGTGTCCTGCATCGAGGCTTTTTCAAATCCGCTGCTCGAGGTGGAATCCTGTGATGTGGTATCGTCGCTCATTAGTCCAGGATGGGTGCTTCGGGAAGACTGTAATCGATTTTGAGGCTGAGCAGATATTCCACCAGTGCTTTGGCGCGGCGGGTGGGTATGACTTCATAACCGGCGGGCGGGGCATAGGGCGAGTCCGCCGGGATCGCAACCGCGTCGGCGGAGGGCGCGCCGTCGATTGCTTGTACTTTGTATAGGAAGGCAAAGGGAGGCATGTTGGAACCCTGGGAGGTGATCCGCGGGTTGTAGAGGTGTTTGTGGTGCCACTCGCGGCCACCGTCACCCTGCAGGCGGCCTCCGACATTCACGAGGTCCGGTCCGGTACGCATCGTGCCAAGCAGGACGCGGCTCTGGGAAATGTAGTCACGCGGGACGGTGGCGCGTTGCGCCCAACCGCGGGCGACGTCTGCGCCAAAGGATTCGCGGCGGGATTGCTGACTGTGGCAATAGATACAGCCCATTGAGATATAGACCTCCTTGCCCTGCAGCGCAACGCCACCTTCAATTAAGGGATAGAGGCTTTCGCCCTCCGGCATGACGGGGTTGCCGTTTTCGTCCGCCTCGAGGCTTTCGGTGGTTTGTTCAAGCGCCCCGAACTGGACGTGACTGGTCAGGACGATCCCGGTGAAGGAGAAGGCCAGCATAAAAAAGATGCCGAGAAATAGAAGTGGGAGACTTTTCATCAGGCGGCGCCCTCCTCTTTAGCGTTAAACAAGGTGGGAGTGTCCTTGGTTTTGATCTTTCCGGCGGCGAAGAGCATCCAGAAGAAATTAACGGCGAATGCGATATGGGCAACCAGCAGGAGGAAACCCGAGACGGAACGCGCCTTGAGCCAGGGCATCGTATTTTGCACCACGTCGAGGAAAGCGATCTCGGGATTGTTCATTTGTAGGCCTTGAATCCAGCCGCCAATCTGGAGCGCGAAAACCATCAGCAGGATGCCGAGGGCACTGCCCCAGAAATGGATTTTAATAAGGAGGGCGGAGGGCCATTCACGATACAGGAGGCGCGGCATCATGTAGTAAACCCCGCCGAAGAGGATCATCGCAAAGAAGCCGTAGGCTCCATGGTGGGCGTGCCCTACCGTGAAGTGCGTGAAGTGCGTCACGAGATTGACGTCGCGCAAAGCCATCGCGGAACCGATGAGACTGACAAAGGTGTAGTTAATGGCGCCAAAGACGACAAAACGCATGGTGGGGCTGCGCCAGCCCTCACGGTGAAGCCCCACAACCGTCATGTGGTGATTGATCGCAACCACCACAACCGGAATAACCATCATGACCGATGCCACGATACCGGCAGAGATGAGCCAAACCGGGACGGGGCCGCCGATAAGGTGGTGCACCCCTGCCCAGTTGTAGAAAAGCGCCAGCGACCAGAATCCGAGGACCGAAAGGTAGTAGGAATAAATCGGGCGCCCCAGTACTTTGGGGATCAAATAATAGGCGGTGCCGAGTGCCATCGGGGTGAGCCAGAGCCCGAGAACGTTATGCGCGAACCACCAGTTGGTAATCGATTGCACCACGCCCTGCGCCGGAGCCCAGATGATCATGATCTGCGCAATCACGTAGAGCCAGGGGAACCAGAAGAGCGCGCCGAGGAAATACCATTGGGAAACATAGACGTGATCTCCCTTGCGGAAACGGAAGGCCATGACGCCCCAAATCCCGACAAGGGTGTAGGAAATCGCGAGCAGCGGGGTGGCGTAGCTCGGGATCTCAAGCCATTCGACCGAAGTGATGTCGCCCTTGATGAGGCCTCCGATTCCAACCGTGAGGCCGATATTCCAGAAGGCGCCCGCGATGAGGAGGAGCCCGCCGTGGCGGATCGGTGCACGGCAAAGGCGCGCCATAATCCAGAGGCAGACCCCGAAGATCATGTTGTTGCCGAAGCCGAGCGACATGGAATTGAGGTGGGCGGCGCGCATGCGCCCGAAGGTGCTGTATTCAGTGCCCGCCGCGAAACTGGGTTCGTGCAGTTTTATCGCCGCAATGAGGGCGAAGATCGTGCCGAGGATCAGCCATCCCACCGCCGAGACGATGAAAAACACCGATGTGGTGCGGATTGAACGGTCGATTTCGCTCAACTCTGCCCGGATAGCGGGATCATTCGTGGTATAGGGAATGACCTGACCGGCGGTATGTTCAGTGCTGTCGCTCATATTCAAATTCAACGTTTGTCCGGGAAGGAATCCGAAAGCTCCCCTTCCGGTTCTTCCTCGGTAAAGATAACCTTGGACTGCGCGTCCATGTTGCGGAAATAGCCTCGATTGGCCGCCCAATAGAGCATGTAAGCCGTGACTGCGAAGAAGAAGATTCCCAGCAGGATGATTGGCAAAAGTTCGAGATAATTTTCAACTGGCATTACTCAAGCACTTGGTTTGGGGCCTCAGCAGGTACTTCGGCAGGTGCTTCGACGCTTTGGCTTTCGTCTGCAGTATAGTTATTAAGGGTCAATTCTTTGGCAAGCTCGATTGGGATGCGAACGGTGCCAGCTTCTTTATCCACCACCGCGAAGGCATTGAGCTTGGCGATGCCGGCGGCGCGCGCTTCGTCGGCCTTCGCCTGACGGTCGGCGACCACTGCGGCATCCGCCCGGTCGGCACGGTTGGGCAGATAGGCGATGTAAATGATAACCGCGAAGATAAGGATCGCGCCCAGCGCACCGATGAAGGTGAAACTGCGATTTAGAAATGCGGGTGTTGAAGACGACATCGTGGAATTACTCAATGTAGTTTAGTGAATTTTCGATATTTGGATCACGTACTGGGATTGGTTCCGCCTTATTCATACTACGGCAGAAACCCCAGATGCACAAACCGCCGAATCCGATAATGGCGGCAATATCAAAGATTTCCACCGTAAAGGGACGCACGGTATAACCGTAGGCGTTGTCGGCGGGAATCTTGCCGGGGACGATATTCCAATAGAGATCGATGGTGTGAAAGACCAGAATCCAGGAAGAGATGGCGACGCTGCGCCAAATGACGACCTTGGTCTTATACCAGAGGAGGATGAGGAAAGGGATGAGGAAGTGACCGAAGATCAGGCACATACTGATGGGCCACCAGCCATTTTTCTCTCGGATGTTATACCAGAAGGTTTCCTCGGGAATGTTGGCGTTATAGACCAGGAAATACTGGGAGAAACTGATGTAGGCCCAGAAGACCGTAAATGCCAGCATCATACAGCCGATGTCGTAACGGTGGGACTGCTTGAGAATACCCTGCAGGTAACCGCGCGCCGCGAGAATCACGGACAGGATGAGAATGGTGGCGAGGGCGGCACGCATCGAGGCGGCAAAGAACCACACCCCATACATGGTGGAGAACCAGTGGTATTCCAGGGACTTGAACCAGTCGATTGCACCGATGGTGGCGGCACCCGCACAGATGAAGAGCCCGATTGAGGAAAGACGCCGCGCTTTGTGGGTGTTGTTGATATCGCCGCTTGTGTCGGTATCAAAGGACCATTTACGGAGGAGACCCGCGAGCAGAATGAAGGTCGCGAAAACCCCCACCGCGCGCGCCGTGAAGAATCCGATATTCAGATAGGGCTGCTTCCAGGTAAAGATGGGATCCTCCCCGACCGTTCCGTGACCGGGCAGTTCATTCACTCCGTTCATCCACTTCCAGAGGAGGCCCGGGTTCTCGTGCAAGAAGGGCACCAGCAGGAGCGGAATGAACAGGACAAAGAGAATCGGGAAGGCGCTGAAGCCGTGCTCGCACTGACGGCGAATGATAGTGGGCCAGCGCGCGTGGAAGACGTGCCAGATTTGCGTTATAAACAGCATCCCGATCGCAATCGACATCCAGAAAGCGACCCCGATCAACCAACTCATCAAGGGACGCGCATCCCCCGTTTGCCAGCCTTGATAGAAACCATAACCGGCGAGGGCGGTGAAAAGGAGACCGATTAGGAGGGCGATCGAGCCGACCTTTTTGCCATAAGCCTGTGATCCGTCGGTATTCATTATTAAAATCCTAGTTCAGTGCGCTGGGCGGGGTTGAGCACCTCGACCGAGGCGTTTTGTGATTGCTGGAGGGCACGGACGTAAAGAATGGAGGCCCAGCGTTCACGCGGAGAGAGGCGGTCCTTGAGACCATACATAAGGCCCTTGCCGTTGGTGATGACGTCGTAGATGTAGCCGTCCTCAACCGAGCGCAGACGGTTGTCGTGGTAGGTCGCCGCCAGGACGCCGTAGGGCTTGGTCACGCCGTTGCCGTCACCCGCCGCGCCGTGGCAGGCCGCGCAAAAAATCGAGTAGCGTTCCTCCCCGACTTTCATCAATTCATTCGTCGCCTCGATCGGAATTTTTTTGACAAAGCTGCCGTCCGGATTTTTGCCGAGGTTGTAGGCCATGTCACCTAGTTTGGAATCTGCAAACTCGGAACTGAAGACCGCTTGCTGGTTCAGGTAATTGCCGCGCGCCACGGTGTGTGCCGGGAGCGGGCGGTCATTGCGTCCGTCCGCAAAAAATCCGTTTTCCGCCTGCGGTTTGTATTTCGCCTGGCGATCCATATCGGGGAAGACCTCGATCGGGGTGTTCTTACTGAGCGACCCGCGAAAACCGAGGATCGAAACCACCGCGAAAACGATGAAGGTAAAAATGAGAAGGAAAATACGCATGGCGAAAATCTAGGCAGTGATTTCTTCGATATCGGTGCCGCCGATGGACTCCAGGAATTGACGGGTGTTCTGCGCGTCGAACTTTGAATCGCGCGCTTCAATAGCGATGATCAAGCGATCGCCCGCGACTTCTAGGAAGGTGTCGCTTTCGAAGAACGGGTTGTGGTGTTGCGGCAGGAGGTTGGTGATAAACATACCGCCCAGCGTCCCGAATGCCGATAGGAGGATGGTCAGCTCATACATGATAGGGAACGGGAAGACCGGACTAAAGAAGGGCTTGCCCCCCACGATGAGCGGATAGTCGAAAAAGTTCATAAACCAAACGATGGAGAGCCCGATGGAGAACCCGGTAATGCCGCCACAGAAGGTAAAGATCGGCACCTTGGAACGGGGTTGTCCCTGAGCGGCGGGCATCCCGTGCACCGGAAAGGAGGAATAGGTGTCCCATTTCTTGTAACCGGCGTCGCGCACCTTTTCGGCGGCGTGGTAGAAGCTCGGCGTGTCAGGGAAACTGGCAATGATGGCGTGCGTCTTTGGCATTAGTGGTGCCCTCCTTTCACATGGTCGCTGGGGCCGTGCGGGTCACCCTGTGGCATGACGTATTTGACTTCTCCGATCGGCATGAGCGGTAGGAAGCGTACAAACATCAGGAACAGCACACTGAAAACCCCGAAGGTCCCGAAGAAGGTGAAGATGTCCACAATCGTGGGCGAGTAGTAACCCCATGAACTGGGGAGGAAATCATTGGCGAGCGAGGTCACGGTAATCACGAAGCGCTCGAACCACATACCGACGTTGATGAAGATCGACATCACCCAAACGAGGGCGGCATTGCGGCGCACAACACTGAACCAGAAAAGCTGGGGCGTGAAGACGTTACAGCCGAACATCATGTAATACGCCCAGGAGTATTGTCCGAAGCCGCGGTTGATGAAGGCAAAGCTCTCGTAGGGGTTCGCGCCATACCAGGCGATGAAGAACTCCATGATGTAGGCGTAGCCGACGATCGAACCGGTACCGAGGCAGATCTTACACATGTTGTCGATGTGTCGCTGCGTGATCAGGTCGTGCAGGCCGTAGACCGCACGAAGCGGGAGCATGAGCGTCAGCACCATCCCGAAACCCGAGAAAATCGCGCCCGCCACGAAATAAGGCGGGAAAATGGTGGTGTGCCAACCGGGCAACTGGGCAACCGCGAAGTCAAAGGAAACGATCGTGTGAACCGAGAGCACCAGCGGGGTGGAAAGGCCGGCGAGGACGAGATAGGCCATTTCGTAATTGCGCCAGTGGTTGCCGGCGTTGCGCCAACCCATCGCAAAGATCCCGTAGAAATATTTCCGGAAAACGTCCATGCCCTTCGTGAGCCAACCCGCACCCTCATGAATGCCGGACTTGAGGCGCTGCACCGCGCGGTCGCGCAAAACCCCGAGGTCGGGAATCATGCCCATATACCAGAAGAGCACCGAGACCGTTCCGTAGGTCGAGACCGCAAAAACGTCCCATTCCAGCGGGGAGCGGAACTGCGGCCAAATTGCATTGGCATTCGGCAAGGGGAAGAGCCACCAGGCGAACCAGACACGACCCACGTGGAAGAGCGGGAAAATACCCGCACAAATCACCGCAAAAATCGTCATGGCCTCCGCGGCGCGGTTAATCGAAGTGCGCCATCCCTGCTTTAACAGGCAAAGCACCGCCGAGATCAAGGTTCCGGCGTGACCGATACCAATCCAGAAAACGAAATTAACAATCGCCCAACCCCAGTTGATCGGATTGGCGAGGCCCCAGACCCCTACCCCCGTGCTGACGAGGTAAGCGAGACCCATCCCGGTAAAGGATGCGGTGAGCAGGGCGACTGCCATGCAAACCCACCACCAGGTCGGGGTTTTGGTCTCCACGATCCGGCAGATCTTGTTGGTGACCCAGTTGAAGTCGCGATCATTGGTGACCAGCGGTTGCTCGACCAATTCCGCGGGCTGCACCTTGCTGAGGATCGCGGCCTGCGTCGGGCTCATGGGGCTGTCATTGGGAGAAGATGCCATTGTTGCTCGTGTTGGTTGAAATTAGTGCGCTTCGTTGGTTCCGTGGGCGTGCGAATGATCGGCGTCCGCGCCGTGGTCGTCATGGGAATCACCGTGACCGGCAACGCTGCCGTGCCCGTATCGCTCGTCGTATTGTGAGTAGGCGAAGGGCTTGTCGTAGTAATCCGGCATGCGTTTGTTGGGATTGCGGAGACGGGCGAGGTAGGTTGTGCGGGGGCGATTGTTCAAATACCCCAGTACCGAGTAATCGCGGTCGCTGTTCTTGAGTTTTGAAACCTCGGAATCCGGATCGGAAATATCTCCAAACACAATTGCGTCGGTCGGGCAGACCTGTTCACAGGCGGTCTTGATCGCGCCGTCCTTCACGCGAATGTCGTCGCTCGCGCCCGCCACGCGTTTTTGCGCGATCTTGGCGGACTCGATACGTTGGACGCAGAAGGTGCACTTTTCCATCACGCCGCGCATGCGGACCGTGACATTGGGGTTCTTCTGCATTTTCTCCATTTCGGGAACATCCACTTTGCCGAAGGGGCCTTTGTAGAAATCACCGATTTGGCGCTTGTTCCAATCGAAGAAATTAAAGCGGCGCACCTTGTAGGGGCAATTGTTGGCGCAGTAACGGGTGCCAACGCAACGGTTGTAGGCCATCACGTTGAGACCGGTGCGGTCGTGGACGGTGGCGTTCACGGGGCAAACACTTTCGCAGGGGGCGTTTTCGCAGTGCTGACAGAGCATCCCCATGAAGGAGACCTGCACCTCTTCCGGGACGCTGGTTTGATCATATTCCGGCGCGGAGAAATAACGGTCGATCCGCATCCAGTGCATCTCGCGCCCGCGAAGGGTCTGGTCCTTGCCTACGATTGGAATGTTGTTCTCGCTTTGACATGCGACCACGCAAGCGGCACAGCCGGTGCAACTGTTGAGATCAATCGACATCCCCCATTGTTGCGGTTTGGGGAATTTGTCTTCGTTGCCCTTCCAGACTTTAACGTTGGGATCGGGAGCGTTGAACTTCGGGTGCACGTAGGCGGAGTTGCCCCGGTAATTCTCAAGGGATTTTTCCTGAAGGGACTTGTCCTTGTATTTTCCGTAGTTGGCGGGCGCGTGCGACTCGACCCCCATCTTTTGCACGAAGTCAGGCTTCTTCTTGTAGTAATCGGCATTGCCCTCGCGCACAATGGCGCGGCCCTCCATCGACCAGTGCTCCTGGGTGTTGGCGAGGCGATAAGTTTCCTGCGTCAATTTGAGCGCCGCCTTGAGGGCGTAACCGCTCGCGCCGGATTCGCGCAGTCCGTAAAAATCAAATCCGCTGCCCTGCCCAACCCGACCGGTCACCTTGCGACCGAAGCCCAGCGGCAACTGGATGGTGTAATTCGCCATGCCGGGCACCACGTGAATCGGTGCCTTGATGGTGCGTCCGTTGATGGTCAACTCCGCGAGCACCGCCATTTCCTTGCCGCGATTGAAGACCGCCTTGTTGCTCTGCAGGGTGCCCTTCGCCCCTTCAAAGAAAGCGTTTTCCTGATTCATCGGTTTCAGGCCGGGGAAAATTTGTACGCCATCGCGCGCTTCCAATTCCTTCGCAAGGCGCGGGCTGATCAGGATCGCGTTGTCCCAAGTCAATTTTGTGATGGGATCGGGGCATTCCAGGAGCCAGCCGTTGTTGGAGTAGCGTCCGTCGAGGGTGTGGGAACTCGGAGTGAAGCGTGCTTCCAGCGCGCCAGCGTCGGGGCGGCTCACTGATGCGAGGGCGGAATCCGCCGCAATCGCTTTCGCGGCGGCGGCAAAATTGCACTTGGCTTTGACCGGCTTGGGTGCGCTGTCTTCAAGTAATCCGACCGAGAGGAAACGGTTAAAATCGGAACCGCCCTGCGCCTTGAAGGTGGCCTGCACGATCGCGTAGGGATCTTTTGTTTCGGCACCGGCGAGACGAGCCAGGACTTCCAACTCATTGAAGGTCGGGAACAGAGGCTCAATCATGGGCTGCACCGGAACGAGGGTGCCGTCAAAGGTGCGTCCGTCGCTCCAGGATTCGAGATAGTGCGAGCGCGCCACCAAGACATCCGAGATCGCGGTGGTTTCGTTGGCGCTGTCACTCAGGCAAATGCTCTGTTTCGCCTTGGCTTGTGCCGCCGCGAAGTCGAGATCGACCGGGGCGTTGTAGACGGGATTCCCGCCGAGAATGATGAGGTTTTCGACCCCGCCTGCGTTGAGTCGCTCAATCGCGGCTTCGATTCCGGCAGGCTTCGCCGCAGCGGGCAGGTATTTGACCGGTGCCTGCAAGGCAGCGTTGAGGGCATGCACGATTACATGGACCGACTTCGGCAAATGCGCCCCTGCCACCACCAGAGCGTGACCCCGGTGCGCCACCAGATCGGCGGCACATTCCTCAACCCATTTTTGGTCAACTTTAAGCTGGGCGGCGATCCCCTCGAGTTGCGCCTGCAGCGCACCCCCGGTTTGCTTGGCGCGGAGCACTTCCACTGCAACCGCTGCCGCAAAGGCTCCCATTTCGCCGCTGCTGAGGCGCAGACGGTGGTCTGCCATCGAACCGGTGTTCGTCAAAATACTCTCCGCGACATAGAGACGGCTCATCTTGGCGGCATCGCTCTTGTCTTTAACCTTGCGGGTTTTGGTGAAGGCGCGGGCATAAGCGGTATTGCCATCGCCCTCCGTAATGAAATCGGCATCGATCGAGAGGATGCGCTCCGCCGCTTCATATTGCGGTTGGGCGTCGAGCGGCGCTCCAAAGACCAGCGCGGCGGCATCACGGGAGGCGTGTTGCACCAAGGGCGCATACTGCGCGATGGTCGCCTTCGGGAATTTATTTTGCAGGGATTCTAAGAGGGAAGCGCGACTGGGAGAAGTGCCCGGTTCCGCGAGCACCACCAAAGCTTCGCCCTGATCTTCCAAGTGCGCCTTGCGAATCGATTCCAAGAGGTCGCGGACTTTCTCGGGTGAGAGCCGGCCGCCCTTCGCGATGCTTTTGGTGGCGCGGTCGGGATCGTAAAGGTCGAGCACGCTTGCCTGCGATTGAATGCTGCTCGCTCCGCCAAATGGGGTGTAGCTCGGGTTGCCCTCCACTTTGGTGGGGCGACCACTGTGGGTTTCCACAATGAGGGGAACATTGCCGCTCAAGCCCGGCATGGAGCTCGCGTAATAAGAAGGGACTCCGGGAATCAGGTTTTCCGGTTGCTTGGCGTAGGGCAGAATCGTTTGTACCGGACGGCGGCAACCTGCCATGCCCATCCCGGCAAGCCCGAAGGACGCTGCCATGACTTTCATGAATTGGCGGCGATTGACCCCCTCCAACTCCGCTGCGCCAGCAGGAAATTCGCGCTCCACCCATTCCTTAAAGGCGGGGGTTTCCGCGAGTCCATCGAGGCTCTTCCAATAGCGCGGGCCTGAATTTTCAAATTCCTTCATCGTAGTTCGTAAAATTGTTTAACGGTGGCAGCCGGAACAGCTCTGTGGAGGGTTAACTTTCCAATCGTGTACATAACCTTCAAATTCCGCCTGGCTGGCGGCATCGGTGGGTCGTTCCCAATCGAGGTTGTAAACTTCCTCAACCGGGCGGATGTAATCCTCGGGGTTGCGGTGACACTCGAGGCAGAAGCCCATGCTCAGAGGCTTGGCATGGTGCACCACTTCCATTTGGTCGATGCGGCCGTGACATTCCACACAGCTGATTCCACGGTTCACGTGCACCGCGTGGTTAAAATAAACATAATCGGGCACCTTGTGAATGCGTACCCAAGGAACCGGTTCGCCGGATTCATAGCTGTCGCGCACCACTGCCAGTTGCGGGTCATCCTTCCGCACCATGCTGTGGCAGCTCATGCAGACCTCGGTGGTCGGAACGTTGGAGTGACCCGAACGGTCCACGTAGGTGTGACAATAACGACAATCAATTTCCAGTTGCCCGGAGTGCAAGGCGTGACTGAAGGCCACCGGTTGGGTCGGCGCGTAGCCCACCCGCGTGTATTTTGGCGTGCAGTAATAGGTCACCCCCAGCACCACCGCTGTCTTGATCAGTAGAATCCCCACGATCAATTTGATCGGAACGGTGTTCACCCATTTTGGAAATACATTCGCCATCGTAACTCTAGAAAGGTTTCAAGCTGTTGTTGAAAGTGAGAGACGCCAAAAAGTCCTGACTTCTACCCGTTGGGCAAACAAGCGTCGTTGTGATATCTGAGACGGTCCTAGCAGGTCGGTAGCTCATTAAAAGGCGAATGAAATTCAGCTAAAAAATAATAGCAATTATCTTTTTGAAAAAATGCAGGTATCGATACCAATAAGTAACGACACTCTCATGATAACGCTCGGCGATGCGTTTACCAGATTGCTCGCGACTTATTAGAAATAATCGTCAAGAGCATTAGGAATATGAATTGATCTTGGCAATGCTCAGTTCTCGCAAGGCTGCATCAATAAGCAAAAGCAATCAGAGCTATTAATTAAATTTATACCCCCTCGGGGAGCTTGGCGCGGCTCAGCACCCATGCGCTGGAGACAAACATAATACAGGCTGCCGCCACGGGGTGCAGGTTCCCGGTGGCCGCCAGGAACATTCCGGCGCAATTATAGAGCGCGGCGTAGATCAAATTGCCCCGCAAGCGTTGCTGCAGGGCGCGCGCCAAACGGATGGCCTCCGGTAAAAACGCGACCTGATCACCCGCAAAGAGCGCCCCCGCCGCACTGCGGGCAAGCGCTGCCCCGCTTCCCATCGCAATCGCGGCGGACGCCTCGACCATCGCCCCGGAATCATTGATGCCGTCGCCAATAAATAAAGGCCGCTCCCCCGAGGCGCTCGATTCACGCACCCGCGCTGCTTTTTCCTTTGCCCGCAAACCGGCCCGCACGCAGACCCTATCCGGCACCTTCACTTGCGGCCGGGGATCCCCGGTCAAAATCTCGCTGGCGATCCCAAGGGATTCCAGCTCCGCCCAAGTCGAGTCCACCCCCGCCCGCAGCACCTCCCGCAAAACAAAGACCGCCGCCAGTTCCCCATCCACAAACGCAAAGACGCGCTTCCCCGCAGCTTCTTTCAACCGCGCCAAGCCCGCACTGACCTCCGCCCCCGGCACCAAATCCGCCTCGCCGACCCGCAGCTCAAATCCCTGCACCCGTCCACCGATGCCCGCGCCCGCATAATCCCTCAAGTCCGTCAACTCCATGCCCTCATCCCCTTCCCTGCAATAACGCGTCAGCGAACGCGCCACGGGGTGCTCCGACTTCGACTCCAAGGCGCGCACCGCAGCCAGCAAGTCCCGCTTGCGCTTGCGCTCCGCCCAGGCATCCATCACCGCGCACTCCGTTACCTGTAACTGCGACTCGCTCAAGGTGCCGGTCTTGTCGAAAAAGATGCGTCTCGTTTGCGCGAGGGTATCGATCAAAGCGCCGTCCCGGCTCGCCAGACCACTGCGCGAAAGACGATAGAGGCCCTGCCAAATCGCCACGGGGGTCGCCAATCCCAAGGCACAGGGACAGGCCACTAACAGAACCGCCATGGCATTGAAGACCGCCGACGCCCAGTCGCCCGCCCATAACCAATACAAGCCCGTCACAAAACTCACCCCTGCCACCAGCGGCAGAAAGAATTGAATCAAGCGGTCCGCCTGCGTCTGTAATTGCGAGGGACGACCTGCCCGCGAGTGAACCAACTCTAAAATACCGTCCAACTCACGCCCGCCTAAGACCGCCTCCGTTTCCACCACAAAGTCTCCATCCAATGAATAGGTGCCCGCCCGCAGACGATCCCCCGCCTGCCGCACAATTGGCAAGGGTTCACCCGAGAGCGCCGATTCATTCACGTAACCCCGGCCCTCCAGAATCAGCCCGTCCACCGAGACGGGATCCCCCGCCTCAACCCGCACCGTCTCGCCCGCCTGCACCGAGTCGAGCCCCGACCATTCCCAGCGGTCACCGCGCCGCACCCGCACCCGGTCAAAGCGCTCGCTCAAATCGTCGGTCGCCGCCTTCAGGCGCGCAAAGGAACGCTCACTGAACACCCGCCCCAGCGCGTGTATTGCAATCACCACGGAGACCACCTCGTAAAAAATCGCGCCCTTGCCCGTGAGACTCGACAACAGGGAACCGACAAAAGCCCCCAACAAGCTCAGCATAAAGAGCCCGTCAATCGAGAGCCGCCCCGAGCGACACATCCCGAGCGTCGCCCGCAGCAAATTTCCGCCGAGAAAGAGAAAGACCAAGAGTGCCGAGGCGATCAATCCCCCGTGCAAAACCCAATAAACGGTCGAACCAAAAACGGGGGGCGTCATGTTGAGCGCCAGCGAAAGCACCATGCTTTGCCCCGCAAAAACCGCCGCAATCCCCACGTGCAACCAGGCGCGTGTTGAACCCGGGCCCGCCGCACCACAGGGAAGCTCCCGCGCAGAACAAGTCCCCGCTTGTGTACCCGCGACATCTTCTTTTTCGGCAAGCTCCATCAAAATACAGCTATGCGGATTGTTGCACCGATGCAAGCCAGCCGCCTACTTCTTA
The DNA here is from genome assembly GCA_042096455.1 of Opitutia bacterium. Classification (GTDB taxonomy): domain Bacteria; phylum Verrucomicrobiota; class Verrucomicrobiia; order Opitutales; family Coraliomargaritaceae; genus UBA7445. The sequence goes on along the minus strand of JBELLU010000001.1, from coordinate 12,596 downwards.
TCCAAGGCATCCACGATTCCCTGCGCATATCGCCGCAGGAGCGCCTCCGGATCCAGCTTGCGTTCCTGACACGCCGCCGCGATTTCAAAAAGCCGTGCCCCCAGGGTCTCCGCCTCCAGTTCCGCCGCTTCCCTTTCGATCACCTCCCGGTTCAGCAAATCACCCGTTTCCATTTTCTGTTTCACGATCTGCTTGTAAACATCCTGCGCAAACATGAGGGCCGGCAAAAGCGGCGGCAAATCCTTGAAGCGCCCGCTTTCCGCCGGACCGCGTTTCTTCTCCGCCGCCTTGATAGCTTCCCATTGCTCCAGCAGGGCGGCGCTGTCCTTCACGTTCGCCTCTCCAAAAACATGCGGATGCCGCCGTACCAACTTCGCGTTAATCTCCCGACAAACCGAATCAAAATCAAAATGCCCCGCCTCCTTCGCCATCTGGGCATGCATCACAACCTGCAACAATACATCCCCCAACTCCTCTTCCATGTGATCCATGTCGCTTCGGTCGATCGTTTGCAGCAATTCACTGCATTCATCAATCAGGCAATCCGTGATGGACTGGTGATCCTGTTCGATATCCCAGGGGCACCCGCTCTCCGGATCGCGAAGGGCTGCCACCGTTTTCAAGAGCGCCACTATCCCCGATTCCGACATCCCCTAGTCCTGTCCCTCCTCAAGCAGCGACTCCGCAAAGGCCACCAGATCCGCCCGCGGATAATCTGTTTCCGTGCCGGCAGCCATATCACGCACCTTCAAAACCCCGGACGCCAATTCCTCGGAGCCATAAATAATCGCAAAACGCGCACCCCGTTGATTCGCCTCTTTAAACTGTTTCCCAAAGGCGACCTCCTTCAGCGGATATTCCACGCTATACCCCGCGGCCCGTAAGCAAGCGGCGTCCGCCAAAGCCTGCGCCCGTTCCGCCGCACCCCCGATGATAAATATGAAATCCGGCCCCGCTTCAGCAACGTCCAGCAAACCCTTCTTTTCCAGCAAGTCGCCCAAAGTGACATCGCCCATCGCAAAACCAACCGCCGGCATCGCCTGACCGCAGAGCTTGCCGACCAAATCATCGTAGCGACCGCCCCCTGCCAGGGCGCGCCCCTCCCCGCTCGCCTCAAATGCCTCAAAGACAAAACCGGTGTAATACGCCAGACCGCGCACGATCCCCAAATCAATCTCGATAAATCCCCCCGCCCCACTGTTGCCCAATGCCGCCAATAAAACCCGCCACTCCGCGAGCCGGGCTTCAATCGCTTCGGTCTGCGCCCCCTCCACCGGCAGCGCCGTGAAATACTCGACCAGTGCGGGAAAATCACGGATTGCCACCACCGCTTCGACCTTCGTCATAAACGCCGCCGCCGATTCGCCCAATACCGTCGCCAATTGCTCAAGGGTTTTCTCGCGGCTGTTGCGTTCCAGTTTGTCGATGATCCCCAAGACCTGCGCCGAGCCCGCCGCGTCCAATCCCTCCGCTGCCAGCAGGAACAACCAGAGGTCGCGGTCACTCAAACGCAGCTTGAAATCCTCCACCCCCAAACCGAAGGCTTTCAAGGATTGCACCAGCAGCGCGATTAATTCCGCATCGGCGCTCGCACCGGACTCGCCCAAAATGTCGGCATTAAACTGGTAAAAGGCACGCAGGCGTCCCTTCTGCGGCCGCTCGTAACGGTAATGCTCCCCGATGTTAAACCATTTGATCGGACGCTTGAGACTGTTTGCCTTCGCGCCCACCAAGCGCGCCAGCGACGGCGTCATCTCCGGACGGAGCGCCACCGCCCGTCCCCCGCGGTCCTCAAAGTGAAACAACTGGCCGACGATTTCCTCGCCGGATTTCTCGATATACAACTCGAGCGGTTCCAGCACCGGGGCATCGTATTCCTGGAAGTTGAAACTCTGTGCGACCGCCCGCCAATTCTCAAAAATATAGGCGCGGCGCGCGCTGCTCTCGGGATAGAATGCCCGGAATCCGGGAAGGGTTTCAAAACTCATGCCAGGGTCGGTCGGGTTGTTATAGACTGTCTGCGGGGAATCCGTTCCGGTGCTCGCCCTTAACCCTCACCGTCGTTTAATGCGGAAATATCGAGCTCCGCGAGTTGTTCCTTCAATTCCTTGCCCGCCTTGAATTTGATCACGGCTCGCGTCGGGATCACGACATCGGTTTCCGGTTTGTTGGGATTGCGCCCAATGCGGGACTTGCGCACCTGCACCTCAAAGACTCCGAAGTTGCGCAGTTCCACATTGCGTCCTTCCGCCAGTGCTTTCGCGATTGCGTTTAAGGTACGCTGCACGGTTTCTCTGACATCTTTTTGTGGAATGCTGGTGCCCTCATAGATGTCGAGGACGATATCGCGCTTGGTAAGGTTTTTGGACATACTCGTATTACTTGAAATCAATTAAAAGATAGACTGTGCAATCACTAGACATACGATACTTTGAGCGTGGTAAATACTGTCAAACTCGAAAACATCCGTCTAACCAACAATTTAAAACTTTTCTTCCTATGCCTGAAGGCAAAAGCGTGAACCGCATGTTCGCAAATATTGCGAACCGTTATGACTTCGCCAACCACTTTCTCAGTGGCGGGGTTGATTATTATTGGCGCAAGGTCCTCGCGGACCGGGTGCAGGCCTTTGCCCCGCGCCGGATTGTGGATCTCGCCACCGGGAGCGGCGACGTCGCTTTTAAATTGCGCGACCGCCTCGGCACCGATGTGGCGGTGTGCGGAATGGATTTTTGCGAACCCATGCTGGAAACCGCCCGACTCAAAAAAAAGGAGCGCGCCGCATACGCCGACCTCGAGTTCACCTTTGGCGATTGCATGGCATTGCCGCTCCCAGACGCCTCGGTCGATGCCATCACGATCGCATTCGGGGTGCGCAATTTTGAAGACCGCCACAAGGGCCTCTCCGAGATCCACCGCGTCCTGCGCCCGGGCGGGCGTTTGTTTATCCTCGAATTTTCCCAGCCCCATGTCTGGTTCCGTCCCTTCTATTACCTCTACCTCAAATTTATCCTGCCACGCCTCGCGGCCTTGGCGACCGGCGACAAGGGCGCCTATGATTACCTCGCCGGTTCCATCGAGGCATTTCCATCCAGACCGCAACTCGCCCGGCAGGTGCGTGAGGCGGGCTTCTCCGCCGTCAAGGCGATCGCCCTCACCTTTTCCATCGTGGCGATCCACGAGGCCACCAAATAAAACCGCGCCCGGGGTTTAGTAACCCTGCGACTGCACCACTTTCGAGAGCTCGCTCTGGAAAGCCTGCACATCCTCGGGACTCGGACGGTATTCGGGATCCTCGCCGGGCAAGAGCCCCAACTGACCACTTGCGTCGAGTTGCCAACTCATGCTTTTGCCATCGCTAAAGACCACCGTCCCGCTGAGCAGGGCACCGGGGCGTTTGATCGCATCGAGCTCGACGCGTACCCCGCCCTCGGGTTCAACCAATTCCGCTTCCTCGACCGCCGCATCCGCCGCGCTCGCGTCCCCTTCCTCCGGTTCCGGTTCTTCGGCGACCTCCGAGACCACGTCCAGATCATCCACCAGAAAACGAACGTCCATGTAGGTCATCGCCACGTCCATTTCCTCGCGCAAACGATTTTGCACGGTTGCCAGCGATTCGCCCGCCCGCACCCATTCCTTGACCGTCTCCAGTTGTGCTTCCGTTAATTCCATAAATTTATGCCGGCTGCGCCTGTAAGGCGTTGGTTACGAACCGCACTCAGGCGCGGTTGCTGGACAATTGCTTGATCAAATAATCCACCGCGCGTTTCACCGTGACGTCCTGCTCCATCATGTTCTCCACCTGTTTGCAGGCATGGATCACGGTGCCGTGGTCACGTCCGCCGAAGGCTTCCCCGATTGATTTGAGCGGATCACTCGTCAGGGTTCTTGAAATATACATCGCGACCTGCCTCGGGAAAACAATCGCGCTGGTGCGGCGGCGGCCCACCAATTCACTGAAGCGGATTTTATAATAATCCGAAACTTTGTTTTGGATTTGGTTGACCGTGACTTGCGCGGCGGCCTCCTCTTGGAAGAGGTCACTCAAGAGGCGTTCAACCGCTTCTAAATCCAGGGACTGATCGATCAAAGAGTTGTAACTCGCGATTCGCGTGAGCGCACCCTCCATGCGGCGCACATTGCGCGAGACCCGCTCCGCGAGAAATTCCATGACGTCGTCATCCATTTTCAGGCGCATCGCAGCCGCCTTCTTCCGCAGAATCGCGACCCGTGTCTCAAAATCCGGCGCCTGTATATCGGTCACCAAGCCCCATTGGAAGCGCGAAACCAAACGGTTCTCGAGGCGCTCGATTTCATTGGCAGGACGGTCACTCGCCAGAAATATCTGACGGCCCGACTCAAAGAGATCGTTGAAGGTGTGGAAAAATTCCTCCTGGGTGCCCTCCTTGCCGGAAAGGAAATGGATGTCATCGACCAGCAAGGCATCGACGTTGCGGTAATACTTGCGAAATTTCGCCAGCTTCTTTTCACGGATAGCGTGAATGAATTCGTTGGTGAATTTCTCGGTGGAGACATAGGCGATGTGCGCATTCGGGTTGTTGTTGAGCATTTGGTGCGCCACCGCGTGCATGAGGTGCGTTTTGCCCAAGCCGGTTTCCCCGTAAACAAATAGCGGATTGTAGGCACGACCCGGCGCGTTCGCCACCGCAATGCTGGCGGCGTGCGCCAGTTGATTGCCCGAACCGACCACAAAGTTGTCAAAGGTGTTGCGCGGGTTTAAGGTCGCCCCGCTTTTGATTTTCTTCGAGCTGGATTTGGAATTGCTCTCCGATTCCTGCAAGCCACGACTGTTGCCGCGAATCCCGCTCTTCTGGCTGCGCACCGCTTTGCCAATTGAATCGGAATCTCTGCCCGGCGCGCTGTTCCCCGCATCCACTTCTACTTTGATGCTCACAGCGCGACCGGACAAATCCCGCGCCTTTTGCGCAATCACATCCAGATAATTGTTCTCAATCCAGATCGCGTTGAAATCGTTCGGTGCGCTGATCGTGAGGCGGTTGTCGGTTTCACTCACAAAGGAAAGACCTTCAAACCACATATCATAAAGTTCGCTCGGTAAAATTTCCTTTAGTTCTAGAGTTAAGTTGCTCCAAAGATTCAGAGTGGTAGAGGGAGTCGACATGTTACTTTAAAAGACGTTTTTATTCACACCTTTGCGATTAGCGGAGTTGAAAACGGATGACCAAGTCAAAAAATGGAGTCCAACGGGAAGCTAATCTAGGTGAGTAATGAAAATAAGTGAATTGTTTTTGCGCATTACAATCCCGCAAGGAACTGAATTATAATGCTTTATGAAATTTAAAAGGTTAGGGTAGTAGTGTTCTGAGTGTCCGTTGAGTTGGTAAAAACTGGATCTTCTAATAAAAACCAACCGAGGACAATACGAAAAAAAATGAGCCTTAAAGTATTGGCAAGGGCAACTTCTGCACAAGTTATTCACAGTCGCAACTGAATAACTTTTTATAGCTTTACAAAATCATGACAGCCGAAAGTCACGATTCCGTTAATCCCTGAAAACACGCATTTTCCAAAAGCAAAAAATACGACCCTAACGAAGCGACACACTCGTATCGTGCCTGAAGAAAATTTTTGGCACGAAAAATTATTTTTTTTCTGCCATGTTGGCGATGAGGCGTTCGTTGAATTCTTTCGCGGAATCGTGCCCCATTAATTTCAGAGCCTGCGCCATCGATGCAACTTCCACCAATCGCGCCATGTCCCGACCGGGGCGCACCGGAATCTCCATCGTCGGAACCTTCAATCCAAGAATCTCCACCGTGTTTTCCTCCAAACCGGTACGCTCCTCGTGCATCCCGGGGGTCCATGCTACGAAGTTGATCACCAAATCGATCCCCTTCCGCAAGCGCACCGAACGCACCCCGAATAATTCCGCGATATTGATGATCCCCAATCCCCGGCATTCCATATATCCCCGGCTCAACTCCGCCGAGGTGCCGATTAATTCCCGGTCACTCAAACGTTGGATATGTGTGAGGTCGTCCGCCACCAAACTGTGTCCACGTTCGATCAAGGCGAGCGCACACTCGCTCTTACCCACCCCGCTTTCCCCGCAAATGAGGGTACCGATGCCCTTGATGTCCATCAAGGTTCCGTGGATGTGCGTCCGCGGCGCAAACTTCTCTTCCAGGAGCAAAGTTGCCTCGGTCGTGATGGTCTTCGATTTCAAGGGCGAGCGAATCAAGGGGGTCTTGTATTTTTCCGCCAGTTCCAGCATCACCTTCGAGGGCGATAGATTGCGCGATACCAAAATACACGGCACCTTCCGTTCCAGCATCTCCGTTAAAACCTTCGCCTCCTCGTCCCGTTTTAAATCGCGCAGGTAGGCCATCTCACCCGCCCCAAAAAGTTGAATCCGCTTCGCGGCAAAATATTTGAAATACCCCGTCACCGCCAGCGCGGGGCGATTGAGACTGCGCTCGCGAATCATCCCGTCCAAGCCCTTGGCACCCGCAACACAATCCAACTCCAGCGGCTCCTTGAAGGACTCATAAAAATCACGCACCGGTACCGCTTCCACGAATTTCGTCTGTAGTTTCTGATTTTTCGGCATCCCCTTCCTCTCTTTCTAGATGTTGAAATCCTCCCCGAGGTAGAACTCCCGGCTTTGCGGATCGTTAATCAAAAAATCACTGGTACCTTCGCTCAAGACCCGCCCCTCGTGCATCAGGTAAGCGCGGTCAACGATGCTCAGCGTCTCCCGAACATTGTGGTCGGTGATCAAAACCCCGATTCCGCGCTCCTTTAATTGCACGATTATCTTCTGCACCTCACTCACGCTGATCGGATCCACCCCGCTGAAGGGTTCATCCATCAATAAAAACTTTGGGCGCGTCACCAACGCGCGGGATATCTCCAGACGGCGGCGCTCCCCCCCGCTCAGGGTAAAGGCCTTCTGATCCGCCAACTCCGTCAATCCCAATTCCGCCAAATGCTCCTCCACCCGCGAGGACTGCTCCGCCTTGCTAATCGGCAAGGTCTCCACCACCGCACGGATGTTCTCCTCCACCGTCAACTTGCGGAACACCGATGGCTCTTGCGGTAAATAGCCCATCCCAAGCCGCGCCCGTTGATACATCGGCAAATCCGTGAGGGATGCCTCGTTCAAAAAGACCTCCCCACCCGAGACCGGCACCAGACCGACAATCATATAAAAGGAGGTCGTCTTGCCCGCCCCATTCGGCCCGAGCAAACCCACAATCTCCCCTGCCGCGATCTCGAGATCCACCCCGTCCACGACCCGGCGTTTCCCGTAATCCTTTGCCAGATCACGCGTCTTGATTCGCTCGGTTGTCGCTCCTGCTTCCATTATTTCAATTAAAAATCTATTCCTACGCTGTTCGCAACTCCCACCTTGGCAACTGTCAATCTTTGCGAAGCGGCAATTCCGGCAAGGTCACCCGGGCGCGCTCCCCGTCCGCACCGCCCTCCACAATCGCACGGCGTTCACCCTGATTCAACACCAGACGCCCGCCCCGCACCTGACCCTTCACGTCATCCACCTCCGCGTTGCCCTCCAAGACCAAACGCGAACCAACCGGATCAATCCATGCCTTGTCCGCACGCGCCACCCGGCCCTCCTGTTCAATGCGCACCGAACCCGTCCCCACAATTTCCTCGATCTGCGTCGCCCCCATCAAACCGGACTGACCCGCGCGTTCCGCATCCTTGCGCCGCGCCTGCACTTCCATCCGATCACATGTCACCGCCAGATTCGTCCCGGTCACCGAGACCGCGTCCTCAAAAATATACTGCTGCTGACCCTCCACCTCACGCATCTCCAACTGCTCACTCTCAATCAAAGTCGCCTCCGCTTCCACTTCCACTTGCGCCTCCGCCTCAGCGACCTCGGTTTCACCCTTCGGATCCACCGCGTTCTCATACCCCAAATTCGGCAACTCCGGCAACAACACCCGCACCCGCCGTTCCCCGTCCCCATACACAAAAGCCTTCTCCGGCGCCAATTCCATCCGCGCCCCCGAGACCACTGCCCCCTCATGACTCAAACGCGGATTCCCCTTCAACTTCGCACGCTCCCGACCGGGATAAAAATTCGCCTCCTCCGCCTGCACTTCCATCCCGTCATCCTCAATATACACCGAACCGCGCGCATACAATTCCCGCACTTCCCCCACCGGCAACGCATTCTCCCCTTTAGAACGAACCGCCTTCGCCGGTGCCGAAAACACCGTCAAATGCTCCGCCCGCAAGGTCAGCGTTCCGGAAAATATCTCGACCCGGCCCTCAAATTCAAACTCCGTCGCGGTTTCCAATTCCTCCATTACAATCCGGTCAGCATGAATCAAGGTCACCTCGCTCAAACTCGACGCCCCCGATAATCCCAAGCCCCCCGCCTGCACCAAAACCATCTGCGCCCGACCCGCATCCGCCGCGCCCGTGACCACCACCGTATTCGCCTCGCTCAAAATCCGCTCCCCGTTGATCAAGGCACCCCCGCTCTCAACCTGCACCGAGCCATTCAATTCCACCACTTCCGTCCCAGGGAAAAAACGCGCCCGCTCCGCCTTTAAACGACGCCCGCCCTCTTCCACTACCACCGAGCCTTCCGCCAATAAATCTCGCAAAGCGCGCAACTCCCCGCTCACTGGACCCGCGTCCCCGCTTTCACCCGCAGGCGTATCAGCCCGCGCCAATAAACGATCGCTCCACAAACGCAGACCCCCCGATTCCGCCTCGACCCCTCCCTTGAAGTCAAACGCGTAATCCTCCACCGTTGTTTTCAATTCCAGCGATTCACTCCGCACCAGCGTCTTGCCCGCTTCCGCCTCCGCTGCCTCTCCCGACCCCTCAAGGATCGACTGCCCAAATTCCACCTGCGCCGCGCTCGAAACCACAATATCCTTCTTTGCCCCGTCCCAGGTCCAACCCTTCCCCGTGATTTCAAAATTCGCGCCCGCGATCCGAATCGACTCGCTCGATTCCGCCCGGTTTTCCTCCATCCGCAACGCCGCCGCCGGACTGTCCAGGCTCAGCTCCACCGCCATCCGTTCATCCCCCGTGTACACCCGCAAGCCCATCTCCTCCACCCGAATCTGCTCCGGCCCGTCATATATCCCCTTCGCCCCCTGCAAAACCCATTGCGTGTAACCATTCGCCCCAAACTTCGGGAAACGAAAATCCTTCACCGGCGCACTCGGCGTGATCGAGTCAAGGCCCGCGTTCAAGCACGGCAACAACACACCCAATAAACTGAATAGACAGAGCAAACGCATTTTGGAAACCACCAGCAAACCCCCACCACAGCCCCCTGACCAGCCGAAAATCAAACCCGATACACTTTACTCAGCGCTCTCAATCTCACCATCATGAACCCTATATGCCAAAGCGACAAGATTGTCGCTTCCACGGTTACCCCATCATTGTGGGTCCTTATACCAAAGCGACAGGATTGTCGCTTCCACGATACCGCCCCTCAACGCCATTCATGCTTCGGATACCGCCCCGCCAGCTCCTTCCGCACATGCACATACGCCCCCGACCAAAAACCGTCCAAATCATCCGTCACATGCGCCGGACGCCCGCTCGGCGCCAGCAACTCCACCACCGGCGCTACCTGTCCATTCGCCAGCCGTAAACTTTCCCCCTTCACATCATAAAAATCCTGCAGCTTCGACGCCACAAAGACCCGTCCATCCGCCTCATACCGCAAACGCACTGGACGCTTCCGCCGGGGCAAATCCAAAGTCTCCGGCGCGTAGGTCTCCAAATAATACAACTGTTCCGGCGCGACCCACTCCCGCAGCACCGGCATCACCGCCCGGTCCTTGATCCCCCGGTAACTCGTACCCCCCGCGCAAATCTGACCGATCAATAATTCCCGCGCCTCGGCATCAATCGCCGCAATCTCCGTTTCCGGACAATGCCGCGCCACAAAATTCACCCGCCGGATCCATCCCTCCACCGAGGCATCCCATTGCTTCAATACCAAACGACCCGCCAAGACCTCCGCCGCCAACAATTCCCCCGCCGCATCCGCATCCGGTTCCCCCGCTTCAACCCGCTCCAATACCAAATCCCGAAAACCCCGCTCCCGCACACTCACCACCCGCCGCGTCGTCGCATCATAACGCGTCTCCACCACCGCTTTGAAATCCTCCGGAAAAAGCGCCTCCAGCCACGCGCACTCCACCCGCGTCGCCATCCCCAGCAATACCGTCACCTCCCCGCGCACCTGCCGCTCCTCTTGTTCCGAGGCAACAAAAAGTTCACTTTCTACAACACTCTCGCGCCGCAACTCCCCGCCCCGGTCACCCATCAAGCGACATCGCCGCGTCCCGCCATCCTTCCTTAACGCCAAATAATCCGAAAACGCCGACAGCAGACACATCCCCACCGCTTCCGAGACCCCCTTCGCATCCAAATCATTCCGATCCCCCGCGTAATCACGCACCAATCCCCGCAACTGCTTCGCCGCCGTTCCCACCTGTCGCGCCGCCCCCGCATGAATCCCCAAAAACGCACACCGCTCCAGCTTATACTGCGCCGCCCCCGCCACCTCCAAAGCCCGCAACTGCAACTCCCAATCCGAATCCTCCCCACAAAAATCCTCAATCTCCCGCACCTGATCCCCCCGCGACGCCCCCGTCGCATTCGCACGATACACCAGGCGCCCCTGACTCAAAGCCGCGATCCGCGAGACCGGCCCCAGCACCCCCCGCTGCGCCGCCTCCAACAACATCCGCGCATACCTCGGATGCAGCGGCAGACGCGCCATCGCCAAGCCGCGATCCGTCAATCCACCCCCCGAATCCAACGCCCCCAAACTTTCCAACAAAACCCGCGCCCGTTCCAAAGCCGCCCCCTCCGGGCGTTCAAACCAGGCAAAACCCTCCAAATCATCCACCCCCGCCGAGCGCAACAACAACACCGTCTCCGCCAAATCCACCCGTTGCAACTCCGGCGTGTCACGTTCCGCCCGACCCCCGTGCTCCGCCTCCGACCACAAACGCACACACAAACCCGGCCCCGTCCGACCCGCCCGACCGGTCCGTTGCTCCGCCGCCGCCCGACTGATCGGTTCCACTAAAAGCGCATTGATCCCCCGCCGCGCATCATACCGCGCCACCCGCGCCTGACCCCCGTCAATCACAACCCGCACCCCCTCAATCGTAATCGAAGTCTCCGCCACATTCGTCGACACAATCACCTTCGGTCGCTCCCCCCGCGCAACCGCCCGGTCCTGCGCCTCCGGCGACAACTCCCCGTGCAGCGGACACAAATCATAGCCCCGCGCTTCCGGCAATCCCTCCAGTTCCCCCAGAGTCCGCCGAATCTCATACGCCCCCGCCATAAAAATCAAAACATCCCCGCTGGTTCCCCCGCGCACCACCTCCCGAAACGCCCGCGCCGCCCGCGTCCACACCGGCGCCGCCTCCCGTCCCAACGACGCACCCGCGTACTCTACCGACACCGGATAAGTTCGGCCACTCGCCTCCACCAACGCCGCCGGTTCCAAATATCCCGCCACCCCCGCCACATCCAGGGTCGCCGACATCACCACCAACTTCAAATCCGGACGCACCGTCCGCACCGATTCCAGCGCACCCGCCAAACTCAAATCACTCGTCAAATGCCGCTCATGAAATTCATCCAGCACCACCGCCCCCACCCCCCGCAACGAAGGATCCGCCAACAACTGACGCAAAAGAATCGCCTCCGTCACAAATCGAATTCGCGTCGCCGCGCTAGTCCGATTCTCAAAACGAATCTGATACCCAACTTCCTCCCCCAGCTTCACCCCCCGTTCCTGCGCCACCCGCGCCGCCAACATCCGCGCCGCCAAACGCCTCGGTTGCAAAACCACAATCGCACCCTCGATCCCCGCATCATCCAACAAAATCTGCGGCACCTGCGTCGACTTACCCGAACCCGTCGGAGCCTGCAGCACCACCCGACCCACCTTCCGGATCCCCTCCACAATTTCCCCCGCCACCGCGTGAATCGGTAAACCCATACTTTCCATCCAAACACCCTTGCCAACTTCCCCCACCAAACGCAACCCCGCTTCGAACATTGAACATTGAACTTCCAACTTCGAACATCGAACGCTGAACGCCCAACCCCGAATTTCTAACCACGAATGGACACGAATAAAACGAATAGGGATAGGGCTTAAGAACATCGAATATCGAACTCGCCACAGAGGCACCGAGTTCACAAAGGGTTTCATTAAAGCTTCAGTGTCCAGGCAACGCTCCGTGCTCTTCCTGCCTTCGTGGTAAATCCAAACTTTCCCACTTTCAATCCAATTAATATTCGCGTCCATTCGTGTCTATTTGTGGTTCCAACCAACAAGCAAAGCGGTAGGATTGCCGCTTCCACGGTATCCAGCGTGCTGCCCTGAATCCGGCACAGCCGGAAACCGCTAATCCTCGCTTATAAACACGAATAGTTTTATTTTAAGGATTAGCGAAAATAAGCGCCTATCAGCGGTCGCCAGCTAAGCTGGCCTCAGGGCAAAGCACCGGAAAAACATCCAACATCAACCTTCCCACCCCCTTCCTTCACGCTTGCTCCATAGCCAATTGTCCCAACAC